>CAJAQT010000058.1 GCA_903944165.1 uncultured Methylococcaceae bacterium
CGTTCCACCACCATTTGGGTTGCAATACCCGCATGATCAGTACCTGCTTGCCAATGTGTGCTTTCGCCTTTCATGCGGTGATAACGGATTAAGGCATCCATGATGGTATCTTGGAAGGCATGACCCATGTGTAAGCTACCGGTCACGTTAGGGGGAGGAATCATGATGCAATAGGAGGTTTCGGCGTCTTTATTGGCTGAAAAGTAGCCTTTTTCTTCCCAAGTGTGATACCAACGTTGCTCGATTTCATGAGGGAGGTAAGTTTTTTCCATAAATGTATGCTAATTGAGTGAAGTACAATAATGAATGAAGCAGCTTAGCTTAGCTTAGGCTATGGTATGCGTGTTTGGCGTAATGCCCGCTGCTTTATACTGGTTATAACGCTGCCGTCCATGATGTTTAGTGGCAGGGTCGTTGTCAATGATTTCAAACAGACGTTTGCACGTTAAAAAGTTTTCTGGACACTGACGGGATAAATTTATGATGTTGGTGTGCCAAAACGTAGGCGCAGTGTCTGAACCAATAAGAACAAGGTGCTCAAGTTCAGGCACTGTATCTTCATAACGTTGATGAGGAATAAAGCTGGTTGAGCGAAACGTCCATAATAAATCATCAAGCAGTTGGCTTTGTACAACTGAGTCCGTCAAAACATAACAAAAAATGTCATGTCGAAACGATTTTTCTATCAATTTGCAGGCAAACTGATAGCGCTCTCGTTCCGATTCTGAATTGACTAGATAAAAATTTATTGCTGGCATTTAGATCGATGCATCGGCACGCTGGATAAGGTAATGCGTGAGTAAGGGAACCGGGCGACCCGTAGCCCCTTTAACGACACCACTGCGCCATGCCGTACCAGCAATATCTAAATGCGCCCAACGGAAATTTTCGGCAAAACGGGCTAAGAAACACGCAGCGGTAATCGTGCCAGCGTCGCGTCCGCCTACATTGGCCAAATCAGCAAAATTTGATTTCAATAATTCTTGGTATTCTTCCCATAAAGGTAAACGCCAAAGGCTGTCATTAGCGGTGTTGCCGGCGGCTAATAAATCGTTACATAAGTCATCGTCATTACCTAATAAACCACTAGGAATACGACCTAAGGCCACTAAACAGGCACCTGTTAAGGTGGCCATATCAATCACCACATCAGGTTGAAAGCGTTCTGCGTAAGTTAAGGCATCGCATAAAAGTAAGCGTCCTTCAGCATCGGTATTAAGAATCTCAATGGTTTTGCCTGCCATACTGGTAACAATGTCGCCAGGACGGTTAGCGTCGCCATCAGGTAGGTTTTCTGAGGCGGGAATAATGCCGATGATATTTAAGGGTAAGGCCATTTTTGCAGCAGCTAATAATGTGCCTAATACCGATGCACCACCGCACATATCGTATTTCATTTCATCCATGCCCGCTGCTGGTTTTAAAGAAATCCCCCCCGCATCAAAAGTTAAACCTTTTCCAATTAACACGATGGGCTTCGTGTTTTTATCGCCAGCTTGATAATTAAGGGTGATTAATTTAGCGGGTTGACGACTGCCTCTGGAGACAGACAGTAAGGCACCCATACCCAATTCAGCCATGTCTGCTTCTTCTAAGACGCTGACCGCAAGGCGGTCGAATTGTTCGCCCAGAATTAAAGCTTGCTTAGCAAGATAGCTTGGCGTGCAGAGATTAGCGGGTAAGTCAGCGACATGTTTAGTGAGCGCCATGCCTTCAGCAATAGCGATGCCTTGGTTTAAGCCCGTGCGTGCAAGCTCGTGTTGATCTTCTGAGACGCTGATCTGTACAGCAGTGAGTTGGCTTTCGGTGGTTTTATCGCTTTTGGTTTCGGTGTATTGATAGCTCACATCGTTGCACACGGTGACAATTTGGCGAGTTTTCCACGTCAAATCGTAACTATCAACCTCAACCTCAGCAAGCGCACAGACAAGCGTTTTAATATGTGGTTTTTTAATATTAGCAAAGGCGGCAGTTAAGGCTTTAAAAAAATCTTTGTTGGTTAATGATTTTTTCTCACCTAAGCCAACTAATAGAATGCGTTCAATAGTCGTGGCTGGATGAAGGGTTAATAGGAGTGTTTCGCCAATTTTGCCAGTAATATCACCACGCGCTAACAGCTTACTAATTAAGCCGTCAGTGAGGTGGTCAAGGGTCTGTGCTGATGCAGTTAAATGTTGTTTTTCATAAATACCGACGACTGTGCAATCAGATTGCAGTTTGTCAACAGGCTGGGTTTCTATAGAATAGTCCATAATGTTTCTCCTCAGGTGATGTCATAACCCCTTGGTCAGGGTGATAAAACCACTGGCTACTGGTGATAATTGGGGGGTGACGGAAGTTTGCTTGGGCAATGATCTCTAAATTGCCCGTTCGTTTTGAATTATACAACACTTCATTCACTTTAAATGAGGAGAGGCGTTTGCAACATCGCGGTGTTAACTTAAGAAGACGGCAATTTTTTACCGTAGCAGTGTTAGATCAATTGATTATTAAGGAATTAATTAACACTTTACTCTCAGTTTGGTCAGTAATTGTGGTGATTATTGTCAGTCGGGAATTTATTCGTGTGTTGGATAAAGCCATTGATGGACGCGTACCCAGTGAAACGTTATTGACCTTATTGGCCTTAAAAACGCTCACCTTTAGTGTGAGTTTATTGCCAGCAGCGTTGTTTATGGCGGTGTTAATGGTCATCGGGCGCTTGTATCGAGATCAAGAAATGGCCGCCATTGCCTCCGCAGGCGGCGGTGCGTGGAGCTTGTATCGCGCGGTTTTGTTGATGGTTATTCCCTTAACCACAGGGGCGACCGTGCTCTCTTTAGTGGTCAGTCCTTGGGCAGAAGCTACGGTTAGTCAGATTATGTCTCAAGGTGCAAATTCTTCTGATTTACGTGGGATTGCAGCGGGTAAATTTAGTGAATATACCCGAGGTGATTTAGTGTTTTATGTGGAAAAAATAACGGATGACAAAATCATGCAGCAAGTGTTTGTGCAAAGTCGACAAGCAGGCGAGTTGGCGATTATTACCGCCAAAACTGCACAAATAATCGATCAAGCTGATGGCGTTTACGTGGTCTTTGCAGAGGGTGAGCGCACGCAAGGACAGCCGGGTCAGTTAGACTTCGTGCTTGAAAAATTTAAAGAGTATGCCGTGCGCATGGAGGTCAGCCCCGTAACCTTACGGCTAAGTCAGGTAGCCGTGCCTACGGCAATATTAATGGCGTCAACCAAGGTGCCTGATTGTGCCGAATTACAAAAACGATTGGCAATTCCAATTAGTTGTTTGTTATTAAGTTTTATTGCTGTGCCGTTAGCTCAGCAACGTCCTCGCGGTGGCGTATATGGCAGTATTTTATTGGGTTTTTTAATTTATTTTAGTTATGGAAATCTTATTCGGTTGCTGTATGTGTGGGAAGTTAATGCGGCGATTCCCTTATGGCTGGGAGGCTTAGTGGGTCATGTTTTATTAGGACTGATTGGTGCACTGCTGTTAGCACGTTGGTATGGATGGCATTGGCTAATGATCAGCTTCAGGAAAAAATTTAGCGTATGAATGTATTAACAAGCTATCTCGTTAAAGATATTTTAAAAAGTGCAGCGGTAGCCATGCTGTTATTACTTACCTTGTTTAATTTATTCACGTTTAGTGATGAGCTAGATGATATAGGTAAAGGTGAGTATGGCTTAATTGATGTTGGGTATTTTTTAGTCATGACCACGCCTACGGTTTTTTATGAACTAATGCCAGCGGTCGCCTTATTGGGAAGTTTATTTGCGTTAGGTGCGCTAGCTAATCATCAAGAATTAATCGCTATGCGTGCGGCAGGGTGGTCGGTCTTTGCCATAATTAAAGCAGTGTGGACAGCAGGGTTAATTATGGTTGTTATTGCTGTGTTGGTAGGTGAGTTAGTCGCGCCCGTGTGTGAAGAAAAAGCACAATTACACCGTGCGATTGCGCAGCATAACCCTGTGGTCATGCGCACCAAATATGGCTTATGGCTTAGGGAAGGTCAGCAATTTATCAATATCAGAAAAATAGAAGATAACGGTAATTTAGCAGATATCAGTATTTACCAAATGAATGAACAGCGGCAATTGCAGCAGGTGTTGCACGCTGATCAAGCTATTTTTATGGGCGATAAAGAATGGCAATTGCACACTATTAAACGGTCTTTATTATCTAAAGAGCAGATTCAGGCTGAGCACGTGGCAGATTATGTGTGGCATTCGTCTATCGCACCTGATTTATTAAAAATTGTGGTAGTGATTCCAGATAATTTAGCCCTGTATGATTTGGCTGTATACATTCAATTCTTAAAAGAAAATCATCAGAAAGCGCATAAATTTGAAATGGCATTTTGGGGGCGCGTTATTAATCCACTGGTAATATTTGTTATGTTATTAGTGTCTACGCCGTTTGTGGTAGGTGTTAAGCGTGGGGTCAGTGCTGGGGCTCGCATGTTAATTGGCGTGGTGATTGGGTTGGGATTTAATATCATCGATATGACAACGGGGCATCTTGCCTTAATTTATAATCTAAGCCCGTGGTTAATGGCATTGTTACCTAGTGTGGTGTTTTCAGCATTAGCATGGGTGGCGCTTAAACGCGTGCAATGACGTAAACTAAGTAATCAATTAGGTTTATATAAACCGGCATTATGTCGATATCTTAAGTAAAGGTAGGCGGCATAGCCCAGGTAAGGTGGAGTAGAAATAAAGACTGTAAACGTATTCATATGGAAGCCTCAGTCACTATTTTTACAGTCGCGATAGCTTATGGTAGCTGAGGTTTATCAGCGACCATACGGTGCTGTATCATGCGTCTTGTTGCGTTATAAGCTATTGAAAAAAATGTAGTAAATAATTATTTAACTTGTTTACAGTTGTTTTTACAAGGGGTAAAATCTAGCTGTTTTTATCTTCTACACTATCATTTAAGAGGATCCCACTATGGACGCAATCACAGCGCGGCAACAACAAAGCACAGCGATTACGACTTCTTTATCTCAAGCATCCAAAAGCATGGGAAGTGAGAAGTCTGCATTGGAAATTAGTTCAGACAAGCCGCAAGAAGACAGCTTAAAAGTCTCTAATGAAAAGCTTGATCTTTCAGACTCTGCAATCAAACTTTCCAGATCGGCACCTGTAACCAGTTCTAGTAAAGCAGTGAGCATTGACAACGCCACGCAAGCACAAAATCAAGCCAAAGACATACTTGCTAAATTTCAAAGCAATCCTGTCGAAGCCATTCATTCGCATGGCAATATTAGTTTTGGCTTAACGGTAAAAAGTTTGACAGGTTAGTTTTATGGGAGCACGCATTCATTTAAACCAGTCTATTTTGAATGAATAGACTGGTTTTTTTTATGGCAGTATTTGCCAAGTTTACTCAGAAATATTGAGTTCTTTTAGCCTAAAGTAGGCGTGTTTAAAACGATGACAACCCAAGCAACAGCAGTTTTTGGTGAGGTTTTGTTTGATTGTTTTGTAGATGGGCCGCAGGTCTTAGGTGGGGCGCCGTTTAATGTTGCTTGGCATTTACAAGCGTTTGGTGTGCAGACTGATTTCATTAGTCGCTTAGGCAATGATACGTTAAGCGAACATATTCTAGCCAGTATGACGGCATGGGGTATGAACACTGCATTGGTACAGCGCGATGCCCAGTACCCCACGGGTAAAGTCACTATCAATTTACAGCAAGGCGAACCCAGCTATGCAATTTTAGATCAGCAAGCGTATGATTTTATAGACGAAGAGTGTCTCAAACATACGCGCCAGTACGGGTTTATTTATCATGGCAGTTTGGCATTGCGGCATCAGTGTGCAGATCAGGCATTCACTGCGTTATTACATCAGCAGCAGCACGCTAAGGTTTTTTTTGATGTTAATTTAAGGTCGCCGTGGTGGCAAAAACAGCAACTGCACACTTGGCTTAAACGTGCTGATTGGCTTAAAGTAAATAAAGACGAGTTTTATCTACTTGCGCCTGAACGCACCAACTTTGCTGTAATGATGAAAAGAGTTATGGAGTATTATCAATTAGAGGGGTTGCTTGTTACCTTGGGTGAACACGGTGCAGTGGCGTTAACGCAGGCGACTGACTTGGTTGAGGTGACACCTGCGCGAGTGTGTCAAATCGTTGATACGGTAGGGGCAGGCGATGCTTTTGCCGCAGTGGTTTTGTTAGGCTTACAGCAAGGTTGGTCAGTTAACGTGCTGATGACACGCGCTCAAGATTTTGCTCAAGCCATCGTCCAGCAACGTGGTGCTATTGTTCACGATCGGCAATTTTATCAGGTATTTTTGAAGGACTGGGGGCTGAGTTCATCCGTATCTAGCATCTCAATAGCCAACTGAGCCATCAGTGCAGAAGCTCCCCCGTTGCCAAGCTGTTCTTTTACATAACGTAGTTCTTCACGTTGGGTATTGGCATAATCGGTATTGGTTAATAATTGCCAAATTTCCTCGGCTAAATTCTCAGCCGTTGCTTCATGCTGAATAAGCTCCTTAATAATGGCTTTATTGGCAATAATATTAGGCAGGCCAATAAAGGGAATCTTAATTAAACGCTTTCCTA
>CAJAQT010000059.1 GCA_903944165.1 uncultured Methylococcaceae bacterium
CGTGTATGCGTTAATTCTTGAGTGTCAAAAACGTTATCATAAAAAGACGACGTTAACTCAACTTGATATACGTCATGAACAATTAAGAATGTTATGTCGCCTAGCTTACGAACTAGGCTATTTTAAGTTCAAAGACGGCAAGTCAAATGAAGAAAAAAGTTTAGAAAAAAGATATTTAACACTGTCTAAGCTAATTGATGAATTAGGACGAATGATTGGCGGATGGATTGTTGCAGATAGATCAAAACGGGAAACATCTTAACATGTGCCATGTCTGGTGGTGTTTGGTCTAATGGTGGGCTTGCTGGGATGTGGGAGCTTCATCTGAATACTGTGCGCGGTTACTCGAATAGCAATGTTGGCTGTCGCGCGGACTCGGTAAAACCTCGAAATCTGTTGTTTAGGTAAGGTGGAGCCAAGGGAGATGTTTTCCGGTGTGTTATAAAAATAACAGCGAAATCGGTATGCTTACTCTTTTTTAGTAGAAATAGTCTTTTTTAAAAAGACGCGAACATCAAGGGTAATTATTAATGAAACGAAGCGGTAATTTATTTAATAAAGCCTTTACCAAAGATGCGTTATTACAAGCGTTTTACGATGCAGCAAAACATAAACGTAAAAAACGCGCCTGCTTTAATTTTGAAAAGAATTTAGGTTCTCAAATTAATGCGCTATACGATGAATTACAGAATAATCGTTATACACCAAGACCCTATTATTCGTTTGAAGTATACGAGCCTAAACGACGTATTATCTATGCACCTGCTTTTAGGGATTGCGTAGTACAGCACGCAATATTTAATGCAGTAAACGCTATTTTTGAACGATCATTTATAGATCAGTCGTATGCGTGTAGACAAGGCAAAGGAACACATAAAGCAGCGGATTATGCTCAAAATGCGTTACAGAAGTCAGCTAAAGACAGTTACACCTTAAAGCTCGATATTAGGAAGTTTTTTTATCGAATTGATAGAACTATTTTGAATGAACAAATTAAGAAAAAGATAAAAGATAAGAAATTAGTAACGATTATGATGATGTTTACTGATTACGGCGATCCAGTTGGAATACCAATAGGCAATCTTTTATCGCAACTTTACGCACTTATTTATTTAAATCCTTTAGATCATTTTATAAAACGAGAGCTAAAAGTTAACTTGTATTGCAGATATGTTGATGATTTTATTTTGTTCAATTTAACAAAGAATCAAGCAATTGAATATAAAGAAAAAATAGTTAATTTTATCAATACAACACTTAATTTAGAGCTGTCTAAATCAACCCTAGCAAAAACAACTAAAGGCGTTAATTTTGTAGGGTATAGAACATGGTCTAGCAAGCGATTTATTAGAAAAAGAAGTTTATTTAATTTTAGAACATCATTAAAAAAACAAAATATTGAGTCAGCAGTATCTATTATCGGACATGCAAAAAACACGCATTCACAACGCAATTTAATTTCAACTTTTAACAACACCTTATCTAAGGAGCAACAACATGGCTAAAATATACAGCTACACAAAACATCAAGATGATATCCGTACCA
>CAJAQT010000060.1 GCA_903944165.1 uncultured Methylococcaceae bacterium
ATGAACCATTAAGTATTTGTGTGAATCCAAATAATGATGAGATAGAAATAGAAAAGAATAAAAAATAAGACATCACTTTTTGAACTTGCCTATATCTATTAAATTGGTAAATAAATAGAATCAATACCATTACTAACATCAATGGTGCTATTTGTATATTTATAGATTCAAATATAATTTGTTGGCTTAAAAACTCAAAAGATATTAACGAATGCTTAAAAAAAACTAAAAAGACACTCGAAATAATCCAAAACAACAATAAAGTATTTAATTTTTTATTAAACATATACAACTATTAATTAATAAAAGGATAGTAATTATTCAGATCCTATCAAAAAGAGCACTGTAAACCTATATCCACCTTTTATAAATAAAGATGAATTGAGTCATATTTATCTAATCAAATATATCTAACAACTATTAGGTATAGATAATTAATAAACTAATTAAAATATAACTACTTATTTTCATATTATGAGACCCATGTTGATTAAATATTTTTCATACGTTAACTAAAGATAAAACTACTTAAATTATGCAAGCCAATAATGACTGTACTCCCTGCGATTGCATTACAAAATTGTAATGTTAAACCTGTGCACGAAAGCAATAAAGTCGCTGTAAAAATGAGCCGACACCACCACAACAGAATCATTTTAATCTGATAAGCAAAATGGTCTCGTGTAGAACTGATCTGTGTTGCTGATAATATCAAGCGAGGTTTATCGATTAGATAGGGCAGCATGCCTAAAAAATGGGCTTATCGGCTTAACCCAAATTCGATGATAATCAAGCTTATTTCGTTATTATTTCCGTAAAAGTTAAGTTAAAACGTGTACTTTTAGCTGAGGCTGAATAGAAATAACTGTCCATGCAAAGGACTCAAGGAAATTACATGACACATTGATGACAAACAAAAAAAATTAATACACAAAACCATTCTGAATATAATTCATAGATTCAAAAGAGAAAGAGAGAGAGAGAGAGAGAGAGAGAGAGAGAGAGAGAGAGCTTGCAGGACTGTCTATTCTAATAACTCAGAGTTAAATTTTTTGCTCTATTAATTTAAGAATAATTATCATTTTCAGTTACAGTTTAGCCAAAAAGCAGAAAAAGGCAAGAATAAGCTCACCCATTTGGATGAATCGGATGTCAACTCGTTCAATATCAACGCTAACTCTTTACTCTAGCGCTGTATTCACTTACCCTGAATTAAACAAAAACTACGCATAAATACACTCTGTTATTGCTATAATTTCACGGCAAAATACCCTGCATTTCACTTAATCAAGTCACCTACCAAAAATCAACTCAAGCCCATGATACTCAATGATTTTCGAATGCTTTCTCTACAGGATTGGCTGGAAAACGATTTATTACTTACGGTTATCAGCATAGATGCCGCCTCAAGTGATGCCAGTTTTAGACGGTATTTTCGTATCCGCACGCCAGACGGTAGCTTTATTGTTATGGATGCGCCGCCTGATAAGGAAAATATCCAGCCATTTATCCATGTTGCGGAGCTCTTTAAACGCGCCAAAGTGTATGTGCCAGAAATTTACCAGTCCCACTTAACAGAAGGTTTTTTGTTACTTGAAGATTTAGGTCAGCATTGCTTACTTGAGCAACTCAACAACAACACTGTTGACGAGCTTTATCACACTGCATTAGCGTCATTATTTACTTTACAAAGCTCAGTTGATATTCAGTCTGCGCACTTACCCAGCTATGATCGCGCGTTATTAACGCAAGAACTGTCACTATTTAATGACTGGTTTATCAATCATTATCTTGACGCTGATTTAGCTCCCGAACTTTGGCAAGCCGTGCAAACAGAATTAGTTAACTCAGCACTTGCTCAGCCTGTTTGCTGCGTACATCGGGATTATCATTCCAGAAATTTAATGCTGCCTCCGCATGCACCGTTGGCAATGATTGATTTTCAAGATGCAGTAATTGGCCCCATCACCTACGACTTAGTGTCGTTATTACGCGATTGTTATATTGTCTGGCCAGAGGCACAGGTTCAGCAGTGGTGCCTGCACTACTATCAACGCTTAGTTGCAGCCAACATGGTTAGTTGTTCAGCCCAAGAATTTACGCGCTGGTTTGATTTAATGGGCATGCAGCGGCATTTAAAAGTCATGGGTATTTTTTCACGTTTACACTTGCGTGATGGTAAATCCACGTATCTTGATGATTTACCAAGAACCTTAAACTATATTTTGCTGGTCTGCTCGCGCTATCCAGAACTAGCAGAATTTCATCAGTTTCTTAGTCAATCTATTCAACCTAAGTTATGCGTGTAATGCTATTAGCTGCTGGTCGAGGCGAACGCATGCGACCACTCACCGATGCCCTTCCTAAGCCCTTACTCCCCGTAGCCGGCAAAGCACTTATTGAACACACTATTGTGCAATTAGTTTCTGTAGGCTTTACCGAGATAGTCATTAATCATGCTTATTTAGGTCATTTAATTGCACAGTATTTGGGCGATGGTCGTGCCTTAGGGGCTCATATTTGTTACTCACCTGAAGGTGAGCGTGCTCTTGAAACAGCAGGCGGCATTATCAACGCGCTACCCTTATTAGGTGATCAGCCTTTTTTGGTGGTTAACAGTGATATTGCTACTGATTTTCCATTTGCTAAACTACGTAAACTTAAGCTTGATGATGCGTTAGCTCATTTAATTTTAGTCACTAATCCAGACCATCATCCGCACGGTGATTTTGCTTTAAATAGTCATCAACGTGTGCTGAGCGCAGGGGCAGTAAAACTTACTTTTAGCGGAATTGGCGTTTATCATCCTGAATTATTTTCTGGCATTCCTGTGGGAATTCATAAATTGGCGCCACTATTGCTAAAAGCAATCGCACAAGAGCGCGTAAGTGGTACACATTATCAAGGCTTCTGGTCAGATATTGGCACGCCAGAGCGTTTGCAAGCGCTAGAAATCAAACTTAGCTTAAAATAATGACTATATCTCTTTACCTTGCGCCCAAAAAAAACAGAATAAACTTTATTAAAAAGTGTATAAAACCACTGTTTTCTTACTTGCCTTTCGTTACAAAATACTCCATATTTCATGGCAAGATTATTGATATGAATTAAACTCAAACAACTATTTCTGTATAGTGCCTCTGGATAAGACCATGACCGAACTGCTTAAATTTTTTCAAGATTCTTCTGCACTGTATGGCAGCAATGCGAGTTTTATCGAAGATTTGTATGAACGCTTCTTAGAAGACCCTGAATCTGTTGAAATAAGCTGGCAACAGCAATTTCAAAACCTTCCTAAAAATGGTCACTTTGAAACCCCTCATAGCCCAATTATTGAACGCTTCGCTGAATTAGCTATCAAATCACCCAATCGACTTGCACAAATTCAGGGTTTTACTGAAGAAAGTGTTAAAAAACAATCTGCCGTCGCCAGATTAATCAATCATTACCGTGTGCGTGGTCATCAACTTGCCAATACCAATCCCTTAGGCAATACCAATCCTATTCCACGCGATATGGATTTATCGTATTACGGTTTATCAGAACCTGACATGGATACACTGTTCGATAACGGTTCCTTGCACAGCATTAAGCAACTGCCCTTACGTAAGATTTTTGCTAATCTTAAAAGTGTCTATTGTGGCAGTATTGGTTCGGAATACATGCACATTGATGACACCCAAATACGCCGATGGTTTATTAATCGTTTAGAAAACCCCAAAGCTACACCCGTGTTAGCAAACGAGCAGAAACAATGGACACTAAAATTACTTACCGCAGCTGAAGGCATTGAACGCTATTTACAAAATAAATTTGTAGGTCAAAAACGTTTTTCCTTAGAAGGCAGTGAAGCCTTAATTCCTATTTTAGATGAATTAATCCAACGTTCTGGCGAAAAAGGTGTGAAAGAGATTGTTATTGGTATGGCACATCGCGGGCGTCTTAATGTACTCATCAATATCCTTGGCAAAAGCCCTGCCAGTTTATTTGAAGAATTTGCTGGCAATTACACCTTAGCACCCGGCATGAATTCTGGTGATGTCAAATATCACTTAGGCTTCTCTTCAAACGTTAGCACACCTGGTGGACCAGTTCATTTAGCCTTAGCGTTTAATCCTTCGCATCTGGAAATTATTAACCCCGTAGTTGAAGGTTCGGTAAAAGCTCGGCAAGATCGTGCTGGTGAACACGGCAAAGCCACGGTTATTCCTGTGTTAATTCATGGCGATGCTGCTTTTGCTGGTCAAGGCATAGTAATGGAAACCTTAAATATGTCGCAAACACGCGCATTTTCAACAGGCGGAACCATTCATATTGTCATCAATAATCAAATTGGTTTTACCACCAGCAATCCACACGATGCCCGGTCTACGCCTTATTGCACGGATGTGGCGAGGATGATTCAAGCGCCGGTGTTTCATGTTAATGGGGATGATCCTGAAGCCGTACTGTTTGTCACCAAGCTTGCCGTTGATTACCGCATGACCTTTAATAAAGACGTGGTCATTGACTTAGTTTGCTATCGTCGCTTAGGTCATAACGAAGCAGATGAGCCCGCTGCCACACAGCCGATGATGTATAAAATCATCCGCAGTCATAAAACGGCACGACGAATTTATGCTGAGAAATTGATTCAAGAAGAGGTCATGACTGCGGCTGATGTGCAATTAATGCAAGAAAACTATCAACAATTATTGGATGCTGGCGAAATTGTTTCTCGTCCTATTCTTGATAGCAAAACCTATTCTTATGCGACTCAGTGGCTAGAATTTCTAAAAAAACGCTGGGATACACCTTGCCTAACGGGTATTAGCTTAGAACATCTACGGTTTTGTAATGATCGTATGCAACGCTTACCCACGGGCTTTGAATTGCATCCTCGGGTTGCTAAAGTCATGGAAAATCGCCGTAAAATGGCAGCAGGTGCCATGCCTTTAGATTGGGGCTTTGCCGAAAATATGGCCTATGCAAGCTTATTATTAGAAAAACACAGCATCCGCTTAACGGGTCAAGATGTGGGGCGCGGCACCTTTGTTCATCGACATGCTATTTTGCATAATCAACATGATTCTAGCACCCACACTCCTTTAAAAAATCTCGATAGCCAACAAGGTCAGGCTTATATTTATGACTCGTTATTGTCAGAAGCTGGCGTATTAGGTTTTGAATATGGCTACAGTACAACCACACCCAACACCTTAGTTATTTGGGAAGCACAATTTGGCGATTTTGCTAATGGCGCCCAAGTTTTAATTGACCAATTTATAAGCTCTGGGGAAACTAAATGGGGACGTTTATGTGGCTTAGTTATGTTATTACCCCATGGTTTTGAAGGTCAAGGCCCTGAACATTCCTCGGCGCGTTTAGAACGCTATTTACAATTATGTGCTGAACATAATATGCAAGTATGCACCCCCACAACGCCTGCGCAAATATTTCATTTATTACGCAGGCAACTTCTTCGTGCTTACCGTAAACCCTTGATTATCATGAGTCCTAAAAGTTTGTTACGGCATAAATTAGCGGTATCCACTTTAGAAGATCTCACCTCAGGACAATTTCAGCCCATTATTTCTGAAATTGACCCTATTGATCCAAATCAAGTCACACGCCTTGTTTTTTGTGCAGGAAAAGTCTATTACGATTTATTAGAAACTCGCCGTGACACAGAATTAACGCACGTGGCAATTGCCAGAATTGAACAACTTTACCCGTTCCCTAAAGAATTATTTAAAGCTGAGCTTAGTAAATACCCAAATTTAACAGAATTTATTTGGTGTCAAGAAGAACCTAAAAATCAAGGGGCTTGGTATAACTCTGGGCATCATTTTAGTGATAACTTACCCCCTTCTATTCAAGTCACTTACGCTGGACGAAAAAGTTCTGCATCGCCCGCCGTAGGTAATTTTCACGTCCACATTGAACAACAAAAAGCGGTTGTACAATCCGCGCTTTATGGCACATCATTAGGAAAATAACATGAGCATCGACGTCCGCGTTCCCCATTTACCCGAATCCGTTGCAGACGCAACCGTTGTCACTTGGCATAAAAAAGTCGGTGATTCTGTCATTAAAAATGAAAATCTTGTCGACCTTGAAACCGATAAAGTTGTACTTGAAGTGCCTGCACCTGAATCTGGAATTTTAGGACAAATCTTAACCGCCGAGGGTGCGTTGGTCACCGATAATGCACTGATGGCGATTATTGAAACCAACCAAAACGTAGCGCCAGAAAGCACCCCGCCGATCGCTTCCTCAGCACCAGCAAAAACGACTGCTGAGGTGCCATTAAGTCCTTCCGTGCGTCGCCTGGTCAATGAAAACACCCTTGATCCAGCAGAAATTACTGGCACGGGTAAAAGTGGCAGATTAACTAAAACAGATGTTTTAGATCATTTACAAAAGCACCAAGCTGCCCCCATCCACACCGCCACTCAAGCTGTTGTATTACCCACACCCATTACGCCTGCTGAAGTGCTGGATTTGACGCCACCCAACACGCAACATTTACGCCCAGAACAGCGCGTACCCATGACGCGTCTACGTGCAAAAGTGGCTGAACGCTTATTGCAAGCGCAACAAAATGCCGCAATGTTAACCACCTTTAACGAGGTGAACATGCAAAATGTGATTGATTTAAGAAATCAGTACAAAACGAGATTTGAAGAAAAACATCATGTAAAACTAGGTTTCATGTCGTTTTTTGTAAAAGCGTCAATTGAAGCGTTAAAAAAATTCCCTGCAATTAATGCCTCTATCGATGGGCAAGATATTATTTATCATGGCTATTATGATTTAGGTATTGCTGTCAGCACGCCACGCGGTTTAATTGTTCCAGTCATGCACGATGCCGACCAACTTGATTTTGCTGGTATTGAAAAAAATATTGTGCTCTTTGGTGAAAAAGCGCGTGCAGGCAGTTTAAGTTATGACGATTTAAAAGGCGGCACCTTTACCATCACCAATGGCGGCGTCTTTGGCTCGATGCTCTCTACGCCCATTTTAAATCCACCGCAATGTGCAATTTTAGGCATGCATGCTATCAAAGAGCGTGTGGTGGTGGAAAATGGTCAAATGGTTATTCGACCTATTATGTATTTAGCCTTATCCTATGATCATCGCCTAGTAGACGGACGGGAAGCCGTACAATTTTTAGTCACTATCAAAGAGTGCCTAGAAGCTCCTGCTCATTTACTTCTCAATATTTAATTATGATTACTAACCCGTCTTATTCAACAGCTTCCAGTAGTTACTACGATGTTATCGTGATCGGCGCAGGTCCTGCGGGTTATTCAAGCGCTATTCGCTGCGCGCAATTAGGCTTAAAAACCGCCTGTGTTGACAGTTGGCAAAATAAAAAAGGGCAACAGACATTGGGAGGCTTTCATCTTAACTCTGGATGTATTGCCTCGATTACCTTGCTGGAATCAGCAAAACTGTACCATCGCTTACATCACCAAGTCAGTCAGCATGGCATTCATGTCGAAAATATTAGTTTAGATTTGCCCGCCATGATTGCCAGAAAAAATAATATTATCCATAAATTAGGGGCCAATATTCTCAGTACGTTTAAAGAACTCGCTATTGACAGTATTCACGCAAAAGGAAAATTACTCAACGCTAAACAAGTTGAGATTACCCCGCTTGATAATAGCCCTCCAGTAATTATCAACGCCAAAAATATCATTCTTGCTACAGGCTCATCGCCTGTTCAATTGCCTTATGCACCGTGTGATAATGATTACATTATTGATTCTTTACAAGCGCTAAATATTAACGAACTCCCTCATAAAATTGCCATTATTGGCGCTGGAGTTAATGGCTTAGAAATAGCCAGCATCTGGAATCGCTTAGGTGTTATGACGATACTCTTAGAAGCTCAGGAAGATTTTTTACCCCTGCCTGACCAACATATTTCCCGCGAAGCGTATCGGATATTCACCGAACAAGGCTTAGATTTACGTCTGGGTGCGCGTGTTATCGCAGCCAAAAAACAGGGCACTAACGTAGTGGTTGATTATCAAGATCAGGACGGTACTCATACGTTAACAGTGGATAAACTTATTGTCGCCAGTGGGCGCAAACCCAACACAGAAAATCTTGCCGCGCCCGAAGCTAATTTGCTTCTTGATGAAAGTGGCTATATTCATGTTGATGAGAATTGCCGCACCAATTTACCTGGTGTGTACGCGATTGGCGATCTCAATTTATTAGGGCCAATGCTTGCCCACAAAGGCATTGAAGAAGGTAATTTTGTTGCCGAAAGTTGTGCGGGTTTAAAAAGCTACATCCATTACGACACCTTGCCCAGCGTGATTTATACTGACCCTGAAATTGCCTGGGTGGGGCAAACAGAACACACTTTAAAAACACTTGGCATTGCCATTAAAATCGGTATTTTTGCACTTAAAACAACGGCACGAGCGCAAGCAACGGGTAAAACGGAAGGCTTAATTAAAATCATTACTGACGCTGACACCGATAAATTGCTTGGTGTGCATATTATTGGTCATCAAGCCTCAGAATTAATCGCAGAAGCCGTGTTAGCGATGGAGTTTTCAGCCAGTGGTGAAGATTTAGCACGCACCATACACGCTCATCCCACGGTTTCAGAAGCATTTCATGATGCGGCGCTGGTGATAAAGCAATCGACTACGCATTAATTTAATACTATCACAGGCTATGAATACCCACTGGCAACACTTTCTAAGCACCCAAATCCCTGCGGATGACAGCTTCAGCGCTGTCAACTGCACACCACAACTCATGGCTTTAACACAGCTTAGCGTGCTTAAAATCAGCGGCACTGACACGCTGCAATTCTTACAAGGACAATTGACCACAAACGTCCATGAACTCACTGAACAGCTTAGTCAATTCAGTGCTTTTTGTTCTCCCAAAGGGCGTGTTATTGCCACTTTTTTTCTGGTTAAAACCACTGATGCCGTGTTAATGATTTTACCGTTAACACTGCTTACGCTTGTTAAAGACAAACTCAGTCGCTATCTCCTGCGCGCTCATGTGCAGATCGCTGAAGCCGACAACGAGCTGTGTTTAATTGGCTTAATTCCAGCAAACTGTACAACGCCGATGTTTCATTTGGAACACGCTGCTCGTCCCCTGTTTGTCACCCAGGCTAATGAACAGACAGTCAGCATTCAAATAGGTCAGCGCACGTTAGTCATTGTGGCAGCACAGCATGCATGTGAGTATTGGCATAATCAACGTATGCACGGTTATCAAATAAGTGCCTTAGAGACCTGGCGTTATTTCGATCAACTGAGTAGCCTGCCGTGGCTGACTCTCGACACCACCGAAATGTTCATCCCGCAAATGCTTAATTTGGATAAGCTCGACGCCCTCAGCTTTACCAAAGGCTGTTATACAGGACAAGAAATCGTTGCACGTACCCATTATTTAGGAAAAAGCAAACGCAGCCTGTGTTTAGCAACGTGTCACAGCACTAAGCCGCTTACCGCCAC
>CAJAQT010000061.1 GCA_903944165.1 uncultured Methylococcaceae bacterium
CATGATCAGCAAATACTTCAACCCTTACACGGATTTTGGCTTTAAAAAACTGTTTGGTGAGGAAGCCAGCAAAGACTTGTTAGTTGATTTTTTAAATCAACTTTTACCCCCGCAGCATCAAATAGCCCAGTTGAGCTTTAACAACACCGAGGCGATGTCAGACACCGTTGACGAGCGTAAATCTGTGTTTGATATTTATTGCCAAAGCGAAACAGGTGAGCGTTTTATTGTAGAAATGCAAAAAGCCAAAATGCAGTATTTTAAAGACCGCTCATTGTTTTATTCGACCTTTCCCATTCGTGATCAAGGCAAAAAAGGCGTGTGGAATTTTTATTTACTGCCCGTTTATTTCATTGCCATTTTAGATTTTATCTACGATGAAAAAGAAGACGAGGCAAAATTTAGACGTGATGTGTGTTTAAAAGACCAAGACGGTGACGTGTTTTATCACAAACTGCATTTTAAATTTTTGCAAATGCCCTTGTTTACCAAACAAGAACACGAGCTAGCCACGCATTTTGACAAATGGGTGTATTTCTTAAAACACCTAGAAGACTTTGACCACATTCCCGCAATATTAAACGAACCCATTTTTCAGAAAGGCTTTGATATTGCTGAAGTAGCCCATCTAAGCAGTGCGCAATACGATTCGTATTTAAAAAGTGTCTTGTCCTACAACGAAGCCAAAGCCGTAACCGAAACGGCATTTTATGAGGGGGAAAAACAAGGACGAGAACAGGGTAAGCTTGAAGGAAAAATTGAAGGCAAGATTGAAGGCAAGATTGAAGGTAAAATTGAGAGCAAGCGTGAAATAGCAAAAACAATGCTTGCCGAAGGATTTGAACCCAGCATCATTGCAAAAATCACCTTGCTAAGCGTTGATGAAATCAACGCTTTACCTTGAAAGCAGTAATATACTTCGCACAACAAAAAATTACAGTTTGTAGAAAAACCAACATGATCAGCACTTTTTAGACCACCAACATATCTCATGACTGCAAAACTTAACATCGACACCATCAGACAACGTGCTGCGGCATTTGCTAAAAAATTTGAAGGCGTTACTTCAGAAAAGAAACATGACCAAAACTTTATGCGTGGCTTTTGCCATGTATTTGGTATCTTAGAAACGCGCATAGACTGGCAATACGACGTTAAAAATAAAAACAAAAAAAGCAACTGGATAGACGGTTTACTGCGCGGTAACTTATTGTTTGAAATCAAATCTGCAGGCAAAAACATGGACGAAGCCTATGATCAAGCCAGCGGTTATATTAGTTTAATGGCGGATAAAGACCTGCCCGATTATGTACTGATTAGCGATTTTGTCCATCTGCACTTGTACAACCGTAAAACTGGCGCACCGCGCATTGAGATGACGCTTGCCGATTTCCCACAAAAAATAGAACCGTTTTTATTTTTGGCAAATTACGAAAACATCATCATTGAACAACAAGAAAAAATCAACAAAATCGCCGCTGAAAAAATGGCCGATCTGCATGATGCCATAAAAGCCACGGGTTACGATGGTAAAGACTTAGAAACCTATCTGGTACGCCTGCTGTTTTGCCTGTTTGCAGAAGACACAGGCTTATTTAATGAAAATAACTTATTTCTCGATTACCTCATCAACCATACCCAAGTTGATGGCTCTAACTTACACGGCGAATTAATGTCGCTGTTTGACACGCTTAATAAACCCATTGAAAAATGTAGTGGTCAAGTTTTTTAAGACACAGAGATAGGTTGTTTCATAGCCATATTGGCTTCATAGTTATTGGGCGAAACATATCCCAATGTAGAATGTAATCGCTGACTATTATAGAAATTAATTATATAGTCGTTGATATTA
>CAJAQT010000062.1 GCA_903944165.1 uncultured Methylococcaceae bacterium
AGAATTACTGAAGGTTACCAACAGCTCACAATACTAATAAATTTTCCGCTGCTTCGGTTGTAATGACTTTGCCGCTACGTTGCAACACAAAAAAACCTCGTTCCAAAGCTGCTTTTTTTGCATCCTCATAAATATGAAATGAAGCTATGGCGCCGTAAAGCTTGTAATCTTTAAACCAAGGAAACAGCGTCTTAAAATTACGCATTTTACGCTCTAATTTATCCAAATCTTTTTCATGGGCTTTATATTTCACTTCAACAATACCAATCGCATTACCGTTGGTCATGACAATATCGTATTCTTCTTGAGTTGTACCACGATGTTTATATTCATTTTTGGAAACGTCATCAAAGTGAATCGAACCCAAATGTGTATCTTCAACTAGGCTATTAAAGAAAAATTCTTCGGTAACAAAACCTTGATTTTTGCCAATCCCATCGACCATGCCACTAATACGGTTTAATTTTTTATCGGTGTTGCGCATTTGTTCATCTGTTTTACGCATTTGCTCATCTGTTTTTTGCATTCTTATACGCATTTCCTCATCTGCTTTATGCATTTGCTGCGCTGCTTTCTTCTGCGATTCACTTAGTTCACGCAAAATCACCCAAATCTCATCCGACTGCTCACTCATGTTCTGTTCCTCAGGTTAGTTAACAATGCAAATCATAGCATGAAAAAAATGCCTCACAGTGTCCCCAAAATATAGAGTGCAAAAGGCGCGGCTACTCATTTAAGGCGGGACACACGCAAGGCTTAACGGTTCTCCCTGAGCTGTGAGCTTGTCGAACAGTCAAACAGTCGAAGCCTGTCATGAGCCTGTCGAATGGGGGGCGGTTAAGCCAATCATGGCTCGATCATTTGACGCGCTCATGACACACCACGAACGGCTTAACCTCCGTCTTAAGTGGGTAGCCAAAAAACGGGGTTAGGGGAGATTTTTTAGATAAATCCCCGCATTCGATTTGCTTATAACAGGCTTAATCCCCCTTTTTTAAAGGGGGAAGTCTATGCTTATATCATTAGTTTGGCAGGGAGCTGAATAGTTACTTTCTTTTTTCATTTGCGGCGATTAATGCTTGATAGCGTTCAAACAAAAATGCGACACGAAAGGCATCGTCTTTTTTGCCTGTGAAGCTGTAAGCGGCATCAACCGCAGCATCTAGTTTTTTATGCGCCTTCAATAATTCTTCGGGCATATTGTTTGCCGCGTACAGTGTCGCCAGTGAGCATTTTTGCCCAGCCGCTGCACAACGTTTTTCTTCAATAATTCGTGCATCTAAAACTGCTTGCGCCGCGTCTTCAATTTTCTTTTTTGCCGCTGGTTTTACGTCAACAGGAAACGGAAAGTTGTTATAAACAATAGTGTTTGAATAACGATAATCACTTTTTAATCGTCCGCAAACCCTTCGCATCCAAGCGTTATGAAAGGTTGAACACAGCAAACCGAACTCGTACAGGCTGGCGTTTGGCAACATGAAGTTAGCGTCGCCACAAATGACATTTGATTCAAAATAACCAATCGGCACGAATTTTCGTTGTTCTGACGAAACGCGAGGAATTAACAAATAAGGCTGGTCGGTTTGGCGGATTTCTCCGAATAAGTACGGGGTTTCGGCTAGTTTTTGAGTGGCTTCGCGAGTGCTTTCAGAGCGCATTTTTCTAGTAGCTTCGATACGCTTTTTAATTTCTGGTGATTTAGTGCGGTCAGTTCCCGTGCTGTTTTTTAGCCACAAGCAAAAACGGGGTAGGTTGTTAAGAAATTCATCCGCGCCTAAAAATTGGCGAATGTATTGCGCGGCAATTGGGTCGGTTTTTCTGATTTCGTCTGCTTTTTCTTGTGACAATAACAAGTGTCCGCCGTCGTTTGGCATATTTCCAAACGCCATTTCAGGCGCATTCGGGCTTAACGGTTTGCGGCGTTTATCAATTAAAACCGTCGGCGCATCGACTAAATACGGATTGATTTGAGCGGCTTTTATTTCGGTGGGTTCGCCTTTAATGTCGTCGCCATAATCAAATAATCGGTAACTGCTTGGCTCTTGCAAGCCAAACCCCATAATCACGCAATGCACCGCCGCCACGCCTTTGCCTTCGTTACTCCAGCGAAAAGTGCGGTGGGCAAAATAAAGTTTAATTCCGAACTTTAATAATTCTGTCCATAAAACGGCTACTTGCTCACCTTGTACAAGGCTGTTGGTGGATACAAATGCCACGGGTATTTTTGGATTGGTTTGAATGTAGCGGGCAGCGGTAACATGCCAAGTGGCGACATAATCCAATACGCCAGCGCCTTTCATATCTTTAAAAATTAAAGCTAAATCTTTTTTTTGTCCTTCAGTTTGATATTGACGACCCACAAACGGCGGATTTCCCATAATGAAACTGCAATCTTTTGGCTTGATGACGCTTTGCCAGTCGAGTTGTAGCGCGTTGGCGTGAACGATGTTAGCTTTTTTGGTCAAGGGAATACGATTGAAGTAATTACCCAGTTCTTTACCGACTTTTAAATTCATTTGATGGTCGGTCAGCCATAAGGCGACGGTGGCTATTTGCGCGGCACTGTCGTCGATTTCGATACCATGAAACTGATTGACTGTGCATAAAAT
>CAJAQT010000063.1 GCA_903944165.1 uncultured Methylococcaceae bacterium
AAAATACCTTGGCTGACATTACTGTTTCCTTTATTAATTAATTGATGATGAGTTTACTAAAGCAATAATTAATCCAATGCCTATTATTATTGTTAACGATAGACAACTATTTGATAATATTTGATTAATTTCTTATGTGCAGACGCGAACTGAGCTGGCTTGGTTGTTGATTTCCTTACAATGCAACAAAAACCTGACTGTGAGTAAGCTTACATAGACAGAACAATTGTTTGAAAGTGTACGCATAAATAATGCGGTAAATAGTGGCTTTTATACTTATAAAACAAGCGGATAAGAAATGTTATTAAATTGGCACAGGGGTTGCTTTAGGTCTAATGTCATTAACAACAACGTCCTAGACAGGAGAAGATCATGGCATTACGTCAATGTGCAATATACGGTAAAGGTGGAATTGGTAAATCTACTACAACACAAAACTTGGTTTCTGCTTTAGCAGAATTGGGTAACAAAGTAATGATTGTCGGGTGCGATCCTAAAGCAGACTCTACCCGTTTAATTCTGCACGCAAAAGCACAAACCACCATCATGAGCTTAGCTGCTGAAGCCGGCAGTGTTGAAGATTTAGAGCTTGAAGATGTCTTGAAAGTGGGTTACGCCGGCATCAAATGCGTTGAATCAGGTGGTCCAGAACCAGGTGTAGGCTGTGCGGGTCGTGGGGTTATTACTGCGATCAACTTTTTGGAAGAAGAAGGGGCTTACGACGATGAACTTGATTTCGTTTTTTATGATGTACTTGGGGATGTTGTGTGTGGTGGTTTTGCCATGCCAATCCGTGAGAACAAAGCGCAAGAAATTTACATCGTTTGCTCGGGCGAAATGATGGCGATGTATGCAGCGAATAACATTGCTAAAGGGATTGTGAAATACGCAAACTCAGGCAGTGTGAGGTTAGCGGGATTAATTTGTAACTCACGTGAAACGGCACGTGAAGACGAATTGATTTCAGCTTTAGCGGCAAAAATTGGTACTACCATGATTCATTTTGTGCCGCGTGACAATGTTGTGCAACGTGCTGAGATTCGTCGTATGACGGTTATCGAATATGAGCCACAAGCAAAACAAGCTGATGAGTATCGTCAGTTAGCGATCAAAATTCGTGATAACAAAAACTTCATTATTCCAACTCCCATTACGATGGACGAATTGGAAGAGTTAATGATGGAGTTTGGCATCATCGATCAAGAAGATGAATCAATTATTGGTAAAACAGCCGCTGCTGAAGCGGCAGTTGCTTAATAGATAAACACCTGTAGAGACGCGACTTATCGCGTCTCAGACCGTGGAGACGCGATAAATCAGCGGTGATAATTCCCGTCTTTACGTATTTTTATCCTCAAACCTGTCGATGGGGGATTACCCATGACATTAGTAGGAGAGTCACATGGCTGCATTAACAAGAGAAGAAACTGAAGCGTTGATTCAGGAAGTGTTGGAAATTTATCCAGAGCAAGCTAAAAAAGACCGTGCAAAACATTTGGCGGTAAATGATCAGTCGCTGGAAAAATCCAATAAATGTATTACTTCAAATCGTAAATCCCTACCTGGCGTCATGACCATTCGTGGGTGCGCGTATGCGGGCTCCAAGGGTGTTGTTTGGGGGCCAATTAAAGACATGATTCATATTTCGCATGGCCCAGTGGGCTGTGGGCAATACTCTCGTGCAGGTCGCCGTAATTATTATGTGGGCACCACAGGGGTGAATACTTTTGGGACAATGAACTTTACTTCTGATTTTCAGGAAAAAGATATTGTCTTCGGCGGCGATAAAAAACTTGCCAAAATAATGAATGAAATCGAAGGTTTATTCCCACTTCATAAAGGCATCAGTATCCAATCTGAATGCCCAATTGGTTTAATTGGTGACGATATTGAAGCGGTTGCCAAAAAAGCGAACAAAGAACTGGGTAAACCCATTGTACCAGTGCGCTGCGAAGGTTTTCGTGGTGTATCACAATCCTTAGGTCATCATATTGCTAACGATGCAATTCGTGATTGGGTCTTAGAAAATCGTGATGGCGACGACAGTTTCCCCACTACGCCTTACGATGTTGCGGTAATTGGTGATTACAATATTGGTGGTGATGCGTGGGCATCGCGAACCTTATTGGAAGAAATGGGGTTACGCGTGGTTGCACAATGGTCGGGTGATGGCACCATTGCAGAAATTGAAAAAACGCCAAAAGTTAAATTGAACTTAATCCATTGCTATCGTTCGATGAACTACATTGCGCGGCACATGGAAGAAAAATACAAAATTCCTTGGCTTGAATACAACTTCTTCGGGCCAACTAAAATTGCTGAATCATTACGTCGCATTGCCGCACAATTTGATGACACCATCAAAGCCGGTGCTGAGCGCGTGATCGCTCGTTACGAAGCAGAATATCAAGCCGTTATCGATAAGTATAAACCACGCCTACAAGGTAAACGGGTGATGCTCTATATCGGTGGCTTGCGTCCTCGTCATGTGATTGGTGCGTATGAAGATTTGGGCATGGAAGTGGTAGGAACAGGCTATGAATTTGGTCATAACGACGATTATGATCGGACTATCAAAGAAATGGGTAATGCAACCTTGTTGTATGACGATGTTACGGGCTATGAATTTGAAGAGTTTGTGAAGAAAGTTCAACCCGATTTGATTGGCTCAGGTATTAAAGAGAAATATATTTTCCAAAAAATGGGCGTGCCGTTTAGACAGATGCACTCTTGGGATTATTCTGGCCCGTATCATGGTTATGATGGCTTTGCTATTTTTGCACGAGACATGGATATGACGATTAATAATCCCTGTTGGAAGCAAGTAAAAGCGCCGTGGAAAACCGAGGCCAGTAGCGATGCTGTGAAAGTTGCCGCGTAGTGCATGTGTAAAAGTAAGTGGCAAGACTTTGCGCTTGCCCTTAACGCGGTTACCCAATTTGAAAGGACCTTTTTTGCAGAGGGCCGGTCGTGCGCCCGCCCTTACACCCCGATAACGTCGTCCACAGTACGTGGCGCGTAGGAGATTATCATGAGCCAACAAGTCGATAACATACAACCCAGTTATCCGTTATTCAGAACCGATGAATATAAAGATAACTTAGCGAATAAACGTGAAGCTTACGAAGAGCGTCACCCTCAGGAAAAAATTGATGAAGTGTTCCAATGGACAACCACACAGGAATACCAAGACCTCAATTTTAACCGCGAGGCTTTAACCGTTAATCCAGCTAAAGCATGTCAGCCATTAGGTGCCGTGTTATGCGCACTGGGCTTTGAAAAAACCATGCCTTATGTGCATGGTTCACAAGGCTGTGTGGCGTATTTTCGTACTTATTTTAATCGCCATTTTAAAGAACCCATTGCCTGCGTATCCGATTCAATGACCGAAGACGCGGCGGTTTTTGGTGGTCAAAAAAACATGTTTGCAGGCTTGGAAAATGCAAAGGCTTTATATCAACCTGAAATCATTGCTGTTTCCACCACGTGTATGGCAGAAGTTATTGGTGACGACTTAAATGCGTTCATTAACAATGCCAAAAAAGCGGGACATATCGAGCAAGAATTTCCAACGCCTTTTGCCCATACGCCAAGTTTCGTGGGTAGCCATACCACGGGTTGGGACAATATGTTCGAGGGCATGATTAAATATTTCACGCTTAATCACATGGCAGATAAAGCCGTGGGCGCGAACGGTAAAATCAATTTAGTGCCAGGTTTTGAAACGTATTTAGGCAATTTCCGCGTTATGCACCGCATGATGAAAGAAATGGGCGTTGATTACACCTTATTAAGCGACCCTTCTGAAGTGTTAGATACGCCTGCTGATGGTACTTTCCGTATGTACGCAGGCGGCACTACACAAGCTGAAGTAAAAGATGCCCCTAATGCTATCGACACTATTTTATTGCAGCCTTGGCAGTTGGAAAAAACCAAAAAATTTGTGCAAAACATTTGGCATCAACCTGCCACGGCAATCAACATTCCCATGGGCTTGGAGTGGACGGATCAATTTTTAATGGCGATTTCTAAGCTAACAGGCAAAGACATTCCGGCCTCTTTAGAATTAGAGCGCGGTCGCTTAGTGGATATGATTACGGATTCGCACGCGTGGCTGCATGGCAAAAAATTCGCCTTGTATGGCGATGCTGATTTTGTCATGGGCATGACTAAATTCTTGTTGGAATTAGGCGCGGAACCCTCTGATGTGTTGTGCAATCACGCTAACAAACGCTGGTTGAAAGCGATGGAAAAAGTCTGTCAAGACTCTCCTTATGGTCAGAACACGAAGATCCATATTGGTCGTGATTTATGGCATTTCCGGTCGTTGATGTTCACCAATAAACCAGACTTCATGATTGGTAATTCTTACGGTAAATTTATTCAGCGCGATACCTTTTATAAAGGCGAAGCCGATGAAGTGCCATTAATCCGTATTGGTTTTCCCATTTTCGACAGACATCATTTACACCGCATGACCACCTTGGGTTATGAAGGCGCAATCTACATGCTGACAACCTTAGTGAATGCGGTTTTGGAGCAATTGGATAAAGAAACCAAAGGCATGGGGACAACGGATTATAACTACGATTTAATTCGTTAATAAAATCCCCCCCAACCCCCCTTTTTCAAAGGGGGGGTAAATTCGCTTCTTGAACGTATATTGCAGAGCAATCATCCCCCCTTTGAAAAAGGGGGGTAGGGGGGATTTATCAATACTCATCTCAACACCAATAATGGAGCAACCAATGCCTAGCGTTATGTTGAAAAAAAACTCAGAAGGCAAGTTGATCTTCTACATACCCAAAAAAGACCTGGAAGAGGTGGCGGAATCTGTGCAGTTTGATACCACCGAAAAATGGGGCGGTGAGGTTGTTTTAGCCGATGGCTCACGCTATTACTTTGACCCCATAACGCCGCCAGACTTTCCAATTACCTTACGTGCAAAACGAGTAGATTCAGGAGAATAATCATGGCCTTATATATTGTTGAAGCAGATTGTATTTCATGTGGCGATTGTGAACCCGTGTGCCCCACCAACTCCATTACTGAAGGTGCTATCGTATTTAAAATCGATAAAAAAACCTGCACCGAATGTGAAGGTGACTTTGATATTCCGCAATGTGTAAAAGTGTGTCCCATCGATAATTGTATTTTGCCCATACCGGCTTAAGACAATGACCAGCTTGGGTTTTCTGTCAAGAGAGCTGGCATTACGCATTGCGCTTGCTGCCCGTGTGCTACCTGACCCAAATCTTAAACAGTTATTGGCTGTGTTAAGCAGGTGTACAACTGAACAACTAACGGACAGCAATGTTGCTGCAATTGACGCAGCGACACTGAAAACAGCGGCTAATGGTGTTTTTGCCAATGTTGATGACATGGTGTTACAGCAGGTGGTGGCGATTCTTAGCAATACTGCTCCTGAGTATGTATTACCGTCGGTGCAAGCGTATCACGCAGGTGATATGCCCGCCTCAGTGACAATTGCGTGCGCCACGGATGATGCCATTCATGTGAACGGTCATTTTAGTACCTGTACATGGTTTATGGTGTATCAGGTGAGTTGTGACGAAGCGCGACTGATTGATATTCGAAAAGCTGTGCATAAACACGATGCGCTAGGCGAGGATAAAAATGTCCTGCGTGCTGAACAAATACAGGATTGTAAAGTGTTGTATGTCATCTCAATTGGCGGGCCAGCGGCGGCAAAAGTGGTCAAATTGGGGATTCATCCGATTAAGCTAAACGAAGCAAACGCCCTCACCGATATTCTTACACGCTTGCAACAGGTACTTGCCGCGACGCCACCGCCGTGGCTGGCAAAAGCCATGGGCAATGTGGCCAGTGAGCGACTGACGAGTGCTTGGGACAGCGTGGAGTAAAGCATAACAACAGGAGTAATAATATGATCTCAACTGAACAAGTACAGGATATTGCCACTAAAATTGGTGGCGTAGGTATTGGTGAAGACGCGGTAATGATGCTTAGGCAACAGTATCCACGTCTACATTTTACGTATTGTATGGATGATGATATTACAACTTATCAGCCAGTAATTGAGCAGGAAACATTTAATCTTTATCTGATTGATGGCCGTGACCATTGTCTGTGCTTAACGTCTGATTACCAAATAGCAACGGGTATTGTTGTTGCAGAAGTGTTTCTGAGTAATTGAGATGGTCGAGTATCCAACTCAACACAATGCGCTTAACGTGCCTATAGCAGATTGCCGTGGCTGTCCGTTGCGAGGCAAAACTTTGTTAAGAGGGCGTTGTATGCCCGCTGATACCTGTGTGACAGCCGAAAGTGGACGTCAAATTGACCGTTTTTTTCGTGTTAATCCAGAGCTTGCCGAGCATTATTTGCACGATAAGTTTTGGGAAAGACGAGCTATCGCCGTGCGTTACGCGCCACAAAAAGCGCTGTTGGACATGCTTAGCGATGACGACGAGGTCGTCAGACGCGCCGTGGCGTATCGCTTACCCCACGTTTATCTTAAACAACTTATTGCTGATTCCGATCGGGAAGTGCGGATGACGGTGGCTGATCGTCTTGCCGCTGAAGACGTGGAGCAACTGGTTAACGATCAAGACTATCTAGTGCGCTTAACTGTGGCTAAACGCTTACCCGTAGGACGCTTATTTCGTTTAATACGTGATCCAGACGTCAATGTACGAAAAATAGTCGCAGAACGTTTACCCGAAGTTAGTTTGGGGTTAATGAGCCAAGATGAAGCAGCCGAAGTTAGGCGTGTCATTGCTCAACGAATGAGCCCTGAGGAAGTGGAGGTACTTATCAATGATCCTGATTGGGTCGTGCGTTATTTGGTTGTGCAACGGGTCGCAACTGACGTGTTAGTGGGGCGTGCTGATGATCCTGATGCTGATGTCAGTGCGGCAATACAGAAACGTTTAAGTGCAATTTTTCAGGATATGTCTGAAGAGGATCAACCGGAACACTAATTATGGCTGAGCAACTTTTTCATTTAGATGGACAACAGCTTACAGAAATCTGTAAAACGACGGTGCCCGATTATCGCACGAGAGTCGAGGGTGATGACGCGCAACTGTTGGCAACATTACAAGCACTTAATCCCGACTATCCCATGCGATTGGTCACAACAGGTGAAGAATGGTATCGCTTGGGTGGCATTGTTGATAGTGCAGGCAATAGGATTGCCAATGATGTCATTGAATGGACGGAACGCACTTACATTGAATGCGGGAAAAATTTACAAATTTTAATTGACTATGCGCGTCAGCAGCAGTTTATCGCCACACGGCAAATTGGTAATACACTGCATGTTGTTGTGCAAACTGGATCGCAAGCAGAAGATTTTGTGCAGATTGATATTGATAAAACGCATGAGGTAGCAGATCGCTTAGTGGTGAGCAGTAGTACACCGCCTGATGATTTAGAGGAAGTGATTGATCCCTTAGTCCCCGAAGCGATTGATAGTTTTTTTATAGGCTCAGCAAAATATGTTTATCGGCGCAAAACAGATGTGGCTGTTTTTATGACGGAAATCAATAAATATCATCTTCAGGAACATCCTGTGCAACGTTTTATGGATGATTGGAATCGGAGCAGTGCAGGGCAGCACGCAGTTTTTTCAGAGCATTGGATTGTCAGACCTTATCAGCATACAGGCCGCTTTGGTGAGCAAATTATCAACGTTGAAATAATGAACGCACCCCATAAACATGTACCACAACTGAGGCGCGAGGGAGGTGGTAAAAAAGGCCTAGCATTACAGACATTGCTACGTCGTTTTGATAACCAAGTTGGGGTTTCATTTGCTTGGTTTTTTTACATGGTTAAAGGCAAGCACATTGCTGAGCAGAATGGGCTAGCTGTTTTTCAAGATATAAACAGTGATTTTTCTTATTTACCAGAACGCGATGTTGCCGTTCTAAATGATTGGGTGAACACACCCTATAACGTGTAATCGTTGGTTAATACGTCAACCAAAACGATACGCGCCATCTTTATTTTATAATCAACAAAGGAGTGACTACGATGTCAATAGCCCAAATAAAAGCCTTTTCAGAGCAAGCCAAAACAGACCCTGCGTTAAAAGAAAAATTAGCCGCAGTGCAAAAAATTAGAGAGCTGATTCAATTAGGGAAAGAATATAACTATGAGTTAGACGAAGTTGAGCTTTATCCACCTAACGAACCACAATTTGTTGAAGAACAATTGTCTGAACGCATGGCAAAAGCTTTATTACGCGTGTAAGTCAGTTATTAATCGAAATACAGACACCGTAAAGACGCGATAAATCGCGTCTTTACGGTTATTATTTTTAAGCCTAATTCAAATTAGATTCATCGTATATTGATAGCATTTTTAGATTATCCACCTAACGCACCACAATATTTATTGTAGAGACGCGATAAATCGCGTCTTTATATTGCACAGCTAATTTATGATGAATAAATATAAGGGTAAATTTAGAATACCTACTGCTCGCTTAAAAAGCTGGGATTATGGTGCTAACGCGCTTTATTTTGTAACAATCTGCACCGCAAATAAAAGTTGTTATTTTGGTACTATC
>CAJAQT010000064.1 GCA_903944165.1 uncultured Methylococcaceae bacterium
AGTCTGGGTAATCCCAAAAGAAAGGCGTGTAAGCACCGCCGTCAAAATGCCGTGTCATTACGCCCACGCTAATACACATCACCACAATAACGCCAGTCACCCAATATTCACCCATTTGACCCGTTCGTAAACGTCCACCAAACAAGTGAAAACGCCGATCCGACCACCAGCCAAGCGGTACGCCCATAAGCGTTAACGAATCAGCGAAAACATGCGAGAACCCGCCAGCACTAAACGCCGTAATTGCATAATGGAAATCCCAAATCCCCCTCAACCCCCCTTTTTCAAAGGGGGAAGTTAACATCATAATACTTTCACGGTCTCGTAAGCGTGCGCTGCGCAACACGCCGACCGTACGCCTTTAAAACCCATTCCAACCAATCGGGAGCGGTTGAACCTAGCACCGCAAGCGGAACTAGCTCAGGCTTCCAAACCGCGCAAGTAGCCCCATTTATATTGGTTTTTCTACACACGGCAATCTTGTGTCGCTGAAGTATATAAGCAGGAGTAAACAGGCTTTAGCCTTTTTAACCAAGGGCTAACGCCATTGGACTCGGTATGTTTCAATAGGAGGGTGGTAAATAAAGCTTCTAGTATTTCAAAAGTTAAGTGCAAGCAATATAAGCGTGGACCAGATAAGCGATAGCCTCATCTGGAAAATCAAAAGGTGCATGACGCTATCGAGACTGTGGAAGTATTATGAAAATACCTCATAAAACACGTTTAATTTTGTAAGCCCTTGTTTTTATAAAATATTGGGTACGAGATGCCATTAAGTGCAGAGAGTTATATTGATAAATCTCCTCATTCGACTAGCTCATCAGGCTCTGCCCCCCTTTTTCAAAGGGGGGATTTATTAGCTTGTTGCTGACATGGTATAAAAATAGTGTTCCCTTTTTTTAAAGGGGGCTTTTATGCAACCAACAAAATATTGATTTTAATAGATTATTTACGTTTTAATGCCCTTTACTAAACGTTTTACCGCTGACACTCTTTACAAAATACTGTGCTGCGATTAGCTATGCGTACTTCTTGTAATGGCTGGCCGCAGTGATGACAGGCTTGTCCAGCGCGTCCGTAGACATGTAGCGATTGTTTGAAATACCCGGGCTTGCCTGCTTCGTTGACAAAATTACGCAGGGTTGTGCCACCTTGGTCGATGGCGTTGTGTAAAACCTTTACGATACAGTCGGCTAATTTTTCATAACGTGCTAAGGCTATTTTTCCTGCCTGACGCGTGGGACGTATGCCTGCCTTAAATAAGGCTTCGTTGGCGTAGATATTGCCCACGCCCACAACGATATGACTGTCCATAATGAAGCTTTTAATCGGCACTTTTCGATTTCTGGAAGCGTGATACAGCATCGCGCCGGTAAAACTTTCTGAGAGTGGTTCAGGGCCTAAGGCGTTAAGCAGAGGGTGCGTTAAAATTGGCTCGGTTGTCCATAATACGGCACCAAAACGTCGGGGATCATTAAAGCGTAAGCAGGTGTTATTGGTAAAAATAATGTCGATATGATCGTGTTTGCCTGCGGGCGTGTTAGTGGACACTATCCGCAAGCTTCCTGACATACCTAAATGAATCAATACATTACCGTGGGCGCAGTCAATGACGATATATTTAGCGCGTCGATAGACTTTATGTACTGTTTGACCTAGTAATACTTGAGCTAAGTGCGCAGTGACTGGCCAACGTAAGTTACTTTGCCTAACGTCCACCTGAGCAATACATTGCCCCTCAAGGTGGGGGGCAATGCCTCGACACGTGGTTTCAACTTCGGGTAATTCAGGCATTAATTTTAAGCGTGCAAATGTGCTGCCAACCAACGCTCAGCCTCAGCTAAATCAATCCCTTTACGCTCAGCATAATCAATCAATTGATCTTTATCGATTTTACCTACGTTAAAATATTGCGCATCGGCATGAGAGAAATACCAGCCACTTACCGCTGAGGCGGGGTACATGGCGTAATTTTCGGTAAGTGAAATACTGGTGTTTTCTGTCACGTTAAGCAACTCAAATAACTTGGCTTTTTCGGTATGATCTGGACAGGCGGGATACCCTGGCGCAGGTCGAATGCCTTGATACGCTTCTTTGATTAATTGCTCGCCATCAAGTGCTTCCTCTTCCACATAGCCCCAATATTCTTTTCTTACTTTAAGATGCATATATTCTGCACACGCTTCGGCCAAACGGTCTGCTAATGCTTTTAACATAATGGCACTGTAATCATCGTGATCTTGCTCAAAACGCAGTAAGATTTCTTCAATGCCAATGCCTGTGGTGACGGCAAATGCGCCTAGATAATCCGTTACACCAGAATCTACTGGCGCAATAAAATCCGCCAAGCAATAATTTGGACGTCCAGGCGCTTTAACGTTTTGTTGACGTAAATGATGCAAGGTCATGAGTTGTTCTGTACACCCTGCGTCGGTATACAGCACCACATCATCACCATGACTTTGCGCAGGGAAGAAACCAATGACTGCGCGTGCACTTAGCCATTGTTCGGCAATAAGTTGTTTTAACATGGCTTGGGCATCAGCAAATAATTTTTTAGCTTCCACGCCAACCACTTGATCATCAAGAATTTTAGGATAACTGCCTGCCATTTCCCAGGTTTGAAAGAACGGTGTCCAATCAATATAGTCTGCCAGCACGGCAAGACTGACCTCTGAAAAAACTTTTATACCTAAGAATGACGGCACTACGGGTTGCTGAGTCTGCCAGGCGTAACGATTATCACGGGCTTGGGCAATACTATGTTGCTTGGTTTTTGCCTCTTTACCTTTATGACGTTCACGCACTTCGGCGTAATCTTGGCGTATGCTATTGATGTAAGTATCTTTTAATTCTGTACTTAATAAGTTACTTGCCACACCTACCGCACGCGAGGCATCGGTAACGTACACGGTACTGCCTTGATAATGTGGCTCAATTTTTACTGCGGTATGAGCGCGTGAGGTGGTTGCTCCGCCAATCATTAAGGGAATACTAAAACCTTGGCGCTGCATTTCTTTAGCGATATGCACCATTTCATCTAGCGATGGCGTAATTAAGCCACTTAATCCAATAATATCGACATTTTCTAAACGCGCTGTTTGTAAGATTTTTTCTGCGGGTACCATGACCCCTAAATCAATCACATCATAGTTATTACATTGCAAAACCACGGCTACAATGTTTTTACCAATGTCATGCACATCACCTTTTACTGTGGCAATCAAAATTTTTCCGTTGGTTTGACGATCGCCTTCGGTTTTATCGGCTTCCATAAAGGGCATTAAATACGCCACGGCTTTTTTCATGACTCGCGCTGATTTTACAACTTGTGGCAAGAACATTTTGCCTTCGCCAAATAAATCACCCACTACGTTCATGCCGTCCATTAAGGCTCCTTCAATCACATGCAACGGACGCTCTACGGCTAATCTTGCTTCTTCGGTGTCTTCGTCAATGTAATCAGTAATCCCTTTGACTAAGGCATGTTCTAATCGTTTAGATACTGCCCATTCGCGCCATTCTAAATTTTCTTGTTTTACTTCACCGCTACTGCCGTCACCTCGGTATTTTTCTGCCAAGGTCAGTAATTTTTCTGTCCCACTGCCATCATGCCGATTAAGAATGACGGCTTCCACCGCTTCGCGTAAATCTTCTGGAATATCTGCATAAATGGCTAATTGTCCTGCATTAACAATCCCCATTGACATGCCCGCATGAATGGCATGGTATAAAAATACCGCGTGAATAGCTTCACGCACGGGGTTATTGCCTCGGAATGAAAATGATACGTTTGATACTCCACCAGAAATTAACGCATGTGGTAAGGTTCGTTTGATTTCTCGGGTTGCTTCAATAAAATCGACACCATAATTATTGTGTTCATCGATACCCGTTGCGACGGCAAAGATATTGGGATCAAAAATAATGTCTTCTGCCGGAAAGCCGACTTGTTCTACCAAAACGTTGTAGGCACGTTGACAAATTTCTATTTTTCTTGCTTTGGTGTCCGCCTGTCCTTCTTCATCAAAAGCCATCACAATCACGGCCGCGCCATAACGACGAACCAATTTGGCATGTTTTATAAAGGCTTCCTCTCCTTCTTTTAAGGAGATAGAGTTCACAACACCTTTGCCTTGAATACATTTTAAACCCGCTTCTAAAATATCCCATTTTGAGGAGTCAAGCATAATGGGTATTTTTGCTATATCTGGCTCTGAGGCTATCAATAATAAAAAACGCACCATTGCGTCTTTTGATTCCAACATGCCTTCATCCATGTTGATATCAAGAATTTGTGCGCCACTTTCAACTTGTTGTTTTGCCACGTCTAAAGCAGTTTCAAAATCACCCTCGATAATTAAGCGTTTAAATGCCGCTGACCCGGTGACATTAGTGCGCTCGCCCACGTTAACAAATAATGTTTCTGGGCCAATCGACATGGCTTCTAAGCCGGCTAAGCGACAGCGTTTTTCAAGCACGGGCACGTTGCGAGGCGGGTAAGACTGCACCGCGTCAACAATTGCTTTGATATGACTTGGCGAAGTTCCACAGCAACCGCCAATAATATTTAGATAGCCACTGGCCGCCCAATCGGCAATTTCTTGTGCCATGGCTTCTGGTGATTCATCGTACTCACCAAATTCATTGGGCAAACCTGCGTTTGGATGGGCTGAAATATGGGTGTCTGCAATGCCAGATAATTCATCAATGTGCTGACGTAATTCTTTTGCGCCTAACGCACAGTTAAATCCAAATGAAATAGGCTTAACATGCTTAAGTGAGTGCCAAAAGGCAGCAACCGTTTGTCCCGATAAAGTACGTCCTGAGGCGTCTGTAATCGTGCCTGAAATCATGACTGGCAAGGTGTAGCCAATTTCTTCGAAGACGTGTTCCACAGCAAAAATAGCCGCTTTGGCATTTAAGGTATCAAAAATAGTTTCAATAAGGAGCGTGTCTGCACCACCATCAATTAATCCGTGTGCGGCTTCAGCATAAGCATGCACCAAATCATCAAAGAAAATATTACGAAAACCAGGATCATTTACATCAGGTGACATTGATGCCGTGCGATTGGTTGGCCCTAACACGCCTGCCACAAAACGTGGTTTGTCTGGTGTCTTTAAGGTGTATTCATCTGCGACACTTCTAGCCAATTGTGCTGACGCTAAGTTCATTTCATAAACCAAGGATTCCATTTCATAATCAGCCATCGCAATGCTTGTTGAATTAAACGTATTGGTTTCAACAATATCTGATCCTGCTTCATAATATGCACCATGAATGGCTTTAATAATATCTGGCTGCGTTAACGACAAGAGATCATTATTTCCTTTTAAATCAACATTCCATTCGGAAAAACGAGTTCCACGATAATCTTTTTCATCCAGCTTGTAGCCTTGAATCATTGTGCCCATTGCACCATCAAGAAATAAAATACGTTGCGCCAATTGCTGTATAAATAATTCTGTTCTAGTCATAATTTATTTCAAATAAAGTTAAAAATTAGGTTAGCTTATAATTGTTTAGTTCATACAAAACTATTCTGGAGGAAACATGTCAAAACAATCTTTTTTTCAAATTTTTAAAAGCGTTTTTGCGGCTTTTATTGGTGTACAAAGCAATAAAAACAGAGAACAAGACTTTAAAGAAGGCTCGTTAAAATACTTTATTATTGCAGGAATACTTTTTACAGCACTTTTTGTGATGAGCATTATTTTGCTTGTTTCAACTATTTTAGGGTAAGGTAATCTTAATTACCATTCTAGCTACTTAAAAAAAAAGCCCAAGAGTAAACTTGGGCTTTTTTTTATTCACAGCAACCATAAATTTTCAGAAATTTACGATTTAATACCTTGCTTTAAGCTGGTAATCATTTTGTTAAAAGTTTCCTTAAAAAAAGTTGGAATACCTGAAAACAAATTACCAATGGTAAACGCTTCTTTAACAATAAATTTTAAACGAATGACTGCAATAATTAAAAAACCAACCACGGGTGGCATTAATTCCATAAATAAAGACGCTAAAATACCACCCGCACCTTGAAAGCCACCTTCATTTTTTCTGTCACCAACACTCGCTAAAGAACGCTCATAATCAGCTCCGCCTTCACTGCTTCTAAACAACTCTAAAAAAAACACATTTGCATCAATTAAAATAACTTGTGAGGCTAAATAAATAGCCATACAACCACCTACCCATAACACTACATTTGTTGTTCCGGCTTTTATTGCTGACTGATAAAGCCATATTGCCGCAAAAATCATTACTATCGCACCAATCATTGTTATACCCTTCTTGTAATTATATTTTTGTTAAAAAATAAAAAAGAAACATACATTTCAGAACCATATTATTGCCATCTTTTTCAAGCACTTTACATGACTCATATTTTTCTTGTCCTGGCTTCGTTTGCTTTTTTATTTCGCCATTTTCAATCGAATATTTAACTGCAATCTTCATTTCTTTGGTTCGACCCACAGAATCAGTCGATGTTGTTAGCAAGGTTCCATCGCTTTTAAAATCCCATTCAACCTTAACTTGTTTTTTCTCTCCGTCAATTTTTGTTGCTTCTGAAGTAAGCTTCCATTTACCTAAAATATCCGAATTATCTTTCAAGACAACATCTGCAAAAACACTGTGCCCAAACAAGGCCATGACAACCAATACTAATTTTATATAATTTTTCATATTTCCCCACCCTTTTACTCTGAATTAAGCTTAGAAATAAGAAGTTTAAACTATACCACAGCCGCTATCGAGCTTTAAATTTTCAAGTCAATAATCATTATAGCGTGACTTTAGCGCATGAATCATCGCCATCCACTCTAAGCACACCTTTATTTTCAGAATATTGCGGCACCCGCCAAAACCAAACATTGATAAAATTAATGTTATTTTTTGATAACTGAGTGCATTTTTGGTACAAAAACATCCTCTATAAAAATCAAAAATACCCTATAAGAACAATATATTAATTAAAAAATTTTACCTATAAAACAGTCTCTAAGTGTACATTTACTATACATTTAATCTTGACTTTAGTTTCCTCTAAAGTATTATGTGGCTTCCATTTGCTATGAGTAGCAATTTCTAAAATACAAAAATACAGGTAGGACATCTCATGGGGTTCATCTTAGTTCTCACTTCAATGTTAAAAGAACCAGCTGGAATGGTTGGTGCGGTTGTTGTTATCGGCGCTGTTTATTTCTTAGCAAAATGGGTATTCGCTGAGCACCCAGACGACGAGAAATAAGCTACTGCTCATTTCAAACCAATAAAAGCCGCTATTATCTTTAGGTAATAGCGGCTTTTGCATATTTGCTCATCTAAACTTTACAAACCATCCTCACAAATTTATTTTATACTTTACACATTTACCCTACTTTTCTAAATGTTTAAATGTATAAATTCATCTACGCACTAAGCTTAAAACTACTAAATCAACAGGTGCCCGCCACAGGCATTGGCTTATTTAGAATTCTTTACGGCATCATTACGCTACAAGAAATCCTCTTTCTTTATTATTTCCGCCACTTGATTTTTGATCCAATCCCTTTTATTGATGTTGAATTCCCCATGCTTGGGTTGTTTTTAATATTTTGGGCAGTAATAGCCTGCTGTGTCATCACAGGTTATCGCTATCAATTTGCGGTCACTTGTAATTATATTTTTTGGCTTGTTTTTGTTAACTTCACCTCAATGCAGCGTGATTTTGACGGCGGCTTTGATTTATTTATGATTAGCGCGGGCTGTTTTTTACTTTTCATGCCTGGTGACAAGGCCTTATCTTTCGATCATCTTCGCAAAAAATTATCCGTACCGTATACCCGCGAAAGACTTCCAGCCGCCACAGTCTCTATTTTAAGTTATTATTTGCCCGTTTTCTTCTGTCTAGGCCTTTTATACTTAGATTCATCCGTCCACAAAATGTTTGCCGGACATTGGCGTAATGGCTTAGGGGCATGGCTGCCTTCTACACAGCCCTATTATGTTTCTGCATTAGATATGTCTTTTTTTCTAAACAATGAGTTTTTACAAAAAACCATTGGCTACACTATTTTAACTTTTCAATTTACCTTTTTATTTTTATTTTGGCATAAAAAATTACGCCTCATTTATTTGTTCATTGGGGCTGGATTGCATTTAGGCATAACACTGTCCTTAAATATTTATCCGTTTGGCTTAGGAATGCTTATTTTTTATAGCCTTTTAATTCCGCACGAATGGTGGCAAGCGCTTCGACAACACTGCACAAGCACGCAGCCAAGCTTGACGGTTTTTTATGATCAACAATGTCCTTTATGTAATCGCGCCGTAACGATACTTAATCACTTCGACCTATTAAAACGCATTGATTTTCGAAGTGCGCAAGAGTTTTCTGCCTCACACGCAGCACTTAAACACCTTAGTCTGCATACCTTACTCACAGATTTATACGCTGTAGATCAGCACCAACAAGTCTATGCTGGCGTGGATACGTATATCCAAATTGGCTTTCACATGATCTATACCAGCCCTGTGAGTGTCTTGTTAAAACTACCTGGCATCTATTCATTGGCAAAAAATAAATATCGCGCTATTGCTGATAATCGTCAACGCACACTCTGCACAGAAACTTGCTTAGTCACAACGCCCTACAAAGAGAACAGCCTCTACCATTACTTATTTGAAAATTTTGCCACCCATAAACCTAAAAACTTCGCGCGTAAAGTATCAAAAATCATTATTGCGCTTCTAATTTTGCAATTAAATAGCACGGTGCATTATGGAATTATTTATCGATTGGGCCTTAAAAACCAGCACAACGCCTTAACAATTCCCTTATCCCAAGCCAGTAACGCACTTCTTAGCATCTCACAAACTTTTTTAGGGATTGCGCCACACGCATTATATTTGCACGATCACTTCACTGGTTATGATCGAATTCTTGCCATCACCTACACCGATGCAAGTGGTAAGGAAAACTGGCTACCTTTTGTTAATGAACAAGGTCGACTACTTGCTCCAAATTGGGGACGTGTCCACTCTATGTGGGCAAATATTGCCGTAACACCCACCATTGATAACACTCGTTTGCATAAATTTATTATGAAAGTGACCGCTTTTTGGGGACAACAGTTGGGCTTAAATTTAAATACAACGGTCTTTCATATTCATCTTAAAAAAATCAGTGCACCAAATTACTGGGTTTACGATCAACTACATAAGAATTTTTCGTCGCCTTGGCTCACCATTGGCGAAGCCCAGTGGCACGATAATAAAATCATTTATCATTTACCCAATGACATCAACTCACTCTAAATGCTTAACATAGTTAGATGACTTTTATTATTGCATCGATATTCTAGTCATGATATAAATTCATCCGTGCTTTCATTGATTGACGCACAATAAATAAAATAAGTTAAAACCTTTTGGAGGATAAATTATGAAAAAAATATTAGCACTTTTAGCTATGGCATTAATGATTGTTGGTTTAGCTGGCTGTATGGATGATCCAGATGGATCAAAACAAAAAGTTTCTAGCTCAATCGCACTTTAAGTTAAAGTCGTAAACATAAAAAAACCCAGCATAACAGCTGGGTTTTTTTTGCTTTACTCACAGGATATTTGCGCTCTCATTTGGCTATCGTTACACCAAATGCCCCCACAAATCATGTTCATCAGCCTCTTCAATTTCAATTTTCACAAAATCTCCCACGTTTAAGTGCGTGGCTCCATCAATAAAAACCTGCCCATCAATTTCTGGCGCATCCGCTTTACTTCTGGCAACCGCACCTTCTGCAACAACCTCATCAACAAGCACTGTTTCAATTCTGCCAACACGTTGCTGTAATCGCTCAGCACTAATTTCAGCTTGAAGTGCCATAAACCTTGCTAAACGCTCTTGCTTTACCTCTTCAGGCACCGCATTAGGCAACGTATTGGCCACCGCACCTTGCACAGGTGAATATGCAAAACAACCCACCCGATCTAAACGCGCTTCTGTAAGAAAATCCAATAACTCAGTAAACTCTTGCTCGGTCTCGCCAGGAAAACCAACAATAAAGGTGCTGCGTAAACTGATTTCAGGACATATTGCACGCCACGCATTAATTCTTTCTAAATTATTTTGACTTGCTGCGGGGCGTTTCATTAATTTTAAGAGACGATTATTCGCGTGCTGGAAGGGAATATCTAAATAAGGCAACAACTTACCTTCCGCCATTAATGGAATAATTTTATCTACATGGGGATAAGGGTAGACATAATGCATACGCACCCAACAGCCTAGTTCACCTAATTTATCAGCCAACTCATAAAAACGTGTTTGCACCGATTGCCCACGCCAATTCACTGCCTGATAGTTAATATCAACCCCATACGCACTGGTATCCTGAGACACCACCAAAATTTCTTTCACCCCTGCTGCAACTAACTTTTCAGCCTCAAGCAATACATCGTCTAAGGGTCGACTAACCAAATCGCCGCGCAACGAAGGAATAATACAAAAGGTACAGCGATGGTTACAGCCTTCTGAAATTTTTAAATACGCATAATGTGATGGCGTTAACTTAACCCCCTGCGGAGGAACTAAGCTGACAAAAGGATCATGTCTAGGTGGTAAATGTGTATGCACCGCTGCCATCACTTCTTCATAAGCATGCGCTCCAGTAACCTGCAACACCTGTGGATGCCGCGCTCTAATATCAGCTTCACGCGCCCCTAAACACCCCGTAACAATAACGCGCCCATGTTCTTTGATAGCCTCACCAATACTGTCTAACGACTCCTCTACCGCGGCATCAATAAATCCACAGGTATTAACCACCACAATATCTGCATCTTGATACGTTGACGAGATTGCATAGCCTTCGGTTCGCAAACCAGTTAAAATTTTCTCACTATCAACCAATGCTTTTGGACAGCCCAAACTAATAAAACCAACCGTTGGAATATGTTTCATATATAAAATAATGTAAATTTACCGCGTGACTCATCCCAAAAAATGTATATCACGCCTGTAATGACGTTAATAAAGACTGCAACACCAATTCTTGTCGAGACAAAACAAGGCGCTGACTAATAATGATGGCTTTTAATTGCACTAACGCATCCTCAAACACATCATTAACAATTAAATAATCAAACTCGTGGTAATGACTGATCTCAGCAACCGCATCCCGCATACGTCGGGTGATCACCTGCTCATCATCTTGTCCTCGCGCGGTTAAACGATGCTCTAAAACCACCAATGAAGGAGGCAAAATAAACACACTAATACACGCTGGAAGCCACTGTTTTACTTGTTGCGCACCTTGCCAATCAATTTCTAAAATCACATCCAAGCCCTGCTGTAATTTTTCTTCCACGGACGCAAAGGCTGTCCCGTAAAAATTATCAAACACCTGTGCATATTCTAAAAAAGCACCTTGCGCCAACATGACATGAAATTCATCATAAGATACGAAATTATAATCGTGACCAGCCACCTCGCCCTTACGCATAGCACGCGTTGTATAGGAAACCGACACGCCCAATCCAGATAAATCTGCACGCAACTGCTTCACTAAACTGGTTTTACCTGCCCCAGAAGGCGCTGAAATAATATAAAGCTTACCAATTTTCATAACTAAAAGTGCGTAATGTCATTAAAAAATGTATTTTTATTTACCTGTAAAAATAAATAAAATAAAGAAAAACAACTGAATCTAAAATACTATTACCTTAACAGTGCCTAGCTAGGCATTTAACCATTTACCTTATCAATAACAAAAATTTTTTTCTCATAATTTCTTAATGTAACTAGCATAAAATGCATCATTAACTAATAACACTACATGCTTATATACTATAACAATATCTTATGACCCAAACTTTACCATCACGTCCACCAATACCACCATTTACCGCGCTTACCGCAAGCCAAAAAGTTCGCATGGCTGAAGATGCATGGAACACTCGCGACGCAGAAAAGGTAGCCTTAGCTTATACTTTAAACAGCAACTGGCGTAATCGCTCAGAATTTATTAATGGTCGCGAAGAAATTATTGCTTTTTTACAGCGCAAATGGACTACTGAACTAGACTACAGATTAGTGAAAGAATTATGGGCGTTTGCTGATAATCGAATTGCCGTTCGTTTTGCTTATGAATGGCATACTCACGAAGGTGCTTGGTACCGATCTTATGGCAATGAAAACTGGGAATTTAATGAACAGGGTCTAATGCAATGTCGCTATGCCAGCATTAATGATCTCCCTATCTTAGAATCTGAACGTAAATTACACTGGCCCTTAGGGATTCGCCCCTTAGACTATCCTAATTTAAGTGCCATGAACTTATAAACCTGACTTATTACCCAATTACCGACAAATTAACCAACCAATTAAAATGTCAGTAAACATTAATTAAAACCATAAATACCCAAGCTCATGACGTATAATCGACACCATTTTACGTGTATTTATCTTGTTAATTTACACAATTAACAACACGTACTTAATACAAAATTGCTTACACACCTCACTACAAACAATACTGGATATTAAATATGTTCGCTTCCTCTTCAAATAAACCTGACCTTGACTGGAGCCAGATACGAGAAACCGTCAAGCTGCTTACTTTAGCTGCGGCTCAAGTTGATGATTTAATGAAAGAAGGCGATTTATCTGTCAACACGCTAACAGAATCATTTACTTCGTTAGCAGATCACATGACCATTATTAATAGTTATTTATTGGAAATGGAACCTAATGCGATGCGAGACAAAGCACTGGCGAGTTGCGCGGAAACGTCTGAAAAAATACAAAGCTCTGTCATTGCCTTTCAGTTTTATGACCGAATGGTGCAATGCTTGCAGCATGTAACGTTAAATTTGGTAGGATTATCAACGCTAATTGAGCGCCCTGATCATATTTATAATCCAGAAGAATGGCTTAAACTACAAAATAAAGTTCGTTCAAAATACACAATGGAATCTGAAAAACTGATGTTTGACGCCATTCTTCAAGGGAAAACAAAAGAAGAAGCTATTGCCGAAAAAGATCGACGAGCTATTGAGATGGAAGATATGGACAATATTGAATTATTTTAACCAGACATCACGACTTACCTCTTCAACTAAGCAAATTGATCAATGACTTTTAATTGATAATTTGCTTAATTTACACCTAAAATTAGCTTGCGCTAATTTTACCTATCACCTGCTTCAATAAATTATCTGGCTTATATGGTTTAATAATATAAGAGGTAATACCCGCCTGAATAGCCTCTTTTACTTTATTACCTTCAGACGAAGACGTTAACATTATCCAAGGTGGCGTTGGCATTTTGGGATCAAGCTTGACCGCATTATACAATTCCAGCCCAGTCATACCAGGCATATTCCAATCACAAATGACCACGTTAATCTTAACTTTTTTCATTAAAGCTAACGCTTCATTTCCATCTTGTGCATCAAAAACATGCGTGAAACCCGCTTCACGAAGAATAGCTTTTGTTAACGAGCGTATCGATGGCGCATCATCTACAATCAGAATTTTTTTCTGAAGTAGTTCAAGTGTTATTTCCATTTCTCCCCCAAGTTATGCTTTTACAGACGATACAAACAACAATCATACTTAGAATTTGTTTGAAAGTGCAATCCATTTTTTCGTATTTGATAAGGATTATTAACAACGTCCACAACTCATAATTTTAGTATCAAAATTGAGAAAACCAATGGATTGACGAAGTTATTTTTATCTTAAAAATTTTTTCAGACTAACACCGAATAATTACTCACCTAAATTAAGCTGCTTTTGTGCTATTTTCTCGCCCGAAAAAAATCTGTCTAACGCCAAATGCACATCGTCAATACCCGTTTTTTTCAAGGCGGAAAATAATTGTACCGAGAGCGGTATTGAAACTTGTGCTAAGGTTTTTTGAATCTGCAACAAAGTACTTTTAGCTGCACCAAAAGCAAGTTTATCAGATTTAGTTAACAAAATATGAATTGGCAACTGAACATGCTCGCACCATTCAATCATTTGTTTATCATAGTCAGTTAGAGGATGACGAATATCCATAACCAAGACTATCGCGCACAAAGACTTCCGATGAATAAAATAAGCTTCCATCAATTTATGCCAGTCTTTTTTAACTTCTAAAGGAACGCGTGCATAACCATAACCTGGCAAATCAACAAAACGTGTTGTAGCATTAATTTCAAAAAAATTGAGCATCTGCGTACGACCGGGTGTTTTACTGGTACGCGCCAAAGAATTCTGCCGTGTTAAGGCATTAATTGCACTGGACTTACCTGCATTTGATCGCCCCGCAAAAGCAACCTCCAAGCCTTGATCTTCAGGCGTATTTTTTAACTGCGGAGAACTATTAATAAATTTAGCTTGTGTGTAAATCGGATTCATCACTACCTCGCCTAAGCGGACTAATTAAGGTAAAATTGACGGCATTTAATCGGCCAGTCATTTAATGGCTATCTTATCCATTCATTATTCCGCTGGAGGAATCTGATGAAAAAAACGTGGCTAGCACTTACTCTTATATTTTCTGTTACTGGCTTACACGCAGAAACTACTCATGCAGGCTTAGAAAAAGCCGCGTCTTGTGCAAGTTGTCATGGAGAACAGGGAAACAGCATGGTATCAACATTCCCTAAGCTTGCACAACAACACGAGTCGTATTTAATAAAACAATTGCAGGCATTCAAAAATGGCAGCAGAAAAAACGCCATGATGTCCTCTATTGCAATGACATTATCTGATGACGACATGGCAGACATTGCTGCTTATTATGCTAGCCAAACACTGTCCAAAAATGCTCCGCCGCTAGCCGATGATGAAGACGATGTCAACGCGCCTGAAAAACTTGCCGCCCTTATCGAGCAAGGTGCTGACCTATACAGAAATGGTGACTTAACACGCGAAGTATCGGCCTGCATTGCGTGTCATGGCCCCTTAGGTGAAGGTAATAAACCCGCTGCTTTTCCAGCACTTAGAGGCCAGCATGCAGACTACCTAATACAAGCGCTCACCGATTTTAAAGCCGGCAAACGCGGCAACACGCCTGATAACATGATGCACATGATTGCAACAAAAATGACCAACGACCAAATTAAAGCAGTCGCGTATCGCATCTCAATGATGAATCATTAACTCCTTTTTCCACCTATTTTCAACAATAACGCCATGTTAAATAAACTATCACATATTTTTTTAGCCCTCAGCCTGTTAGTTTGCGCACCGCTAGTTAACGCAGAAAATCAAGGCTTCGATACCTTAACACCACCCCAACCTACCCAGCACACAGATAAAATCGAAGTAATTGAATTCTTCTGGTATGGCTGCCCACACTGCTATAGCTTTGAGCCTGAACTGGCTAATTGGCTAAAAAAACTCCCAAAAAATGTAGAGTTTATTCGCCAACCAGCTGTATTTAATGAATTATGGGGAAAACACGCTAAAGCCTATTTTATCGCTGAAGCCTTAGGCGTTGTGGACAAAGTACACAATGATTTTTTTGACGCCATCCAAAACAAAAAAGAAAAACTTGATTCAGAAAGTAGCTTAGCAAAATTCTTTACTGCGCATGGCGTAACAGAGGCGCAATTTAAAGATGCCTACAACTCTTTTGCGGTAGACTCAAAACTTCGTCAAGCTCCTGTTATTGCAGGACGTTACGGAATTACTGGCGTCCCTGCCGTTATCATTAATGGCAAATATTTAACGAATGGCCCGCTAGCTGGTTCGCACGAAAAAATGATTGAAGTGATGAATAAACTCATTGCCCAAGAAAGTCCTAAAAAATAAGCTTAACCATTAATAAACACACTTAGCGCTGTTCATCAGACCTCAAGCACTGCTGAACAGCAGCATACAACTTGCGTTAACACTACCAAATTAAATCATCAGGTACCTGAAAAGCCGCATAAGGATCATCACCGCCGCCCTCAGTCACCGCTTCATTTAACACAATCACAGCTTCTGCGTCACGCTCTGCAATTTTTTGGGCCACCTCACGCGACACCAACTCATACTTAAGATCATATTTAACGATTGCCGTTTGACCACTCACCAATTGCTGACGTACTTTTTCGGACACATACACTGTCTTCATACGCTGTTGATCGCTAAAATGATAAGCCTCGCCCACCGCCTCGTGGGGATACCGATTTAACTCAATCATTTGTTTTAATTGTGCCGCCAAAGCTTTTTTTTCTTCGTGCTGTTTACGCACTCTATTTAACTCTTTATCACGCTCAACTTTTTCTGCCTGCGCGTTAAGGGCTAATTTTTTAGCTTCATCAACCACCGCCACATTATTTTTTCTGTGTAACTGAGTTTGTTTATTTTTAGTCGATTTAGCTGCCTTAGCCTGAGCCGACGTCACTAAGCCTGTTTTTAATAATTGCTCTTGGAAAGATAATTTTTGCTTACTCATCGCACGACTCTTATAAATTATAAATGCTCGTAAATAACCGCATTAACTCAACTTAAGGTTTCGATTAATTTGGCAATAAAAGAGATTTTCTCTTCTGTTGACGCAAAGGTATGAAAAAATTTAAGCCGATCAACGCCATCAAATTTGTATAGTTTAGCCTGTGTCTGAATCAAATTAATCAACTGCTCAGTATTAATATTTGGCTCAGCTTTAAACACAATACTCCCGCCACCAGCATGAGCATCAATACGCTTAATGCCCAACACATCAGCATTTTGTTTCAACTCAGTAAGACTAAATAAGGTTTTCACTGGCTCTGGCAACAACCCAAAGCGATCAATCATTTCCACCTGAAGCTCGTGTAACTCCTCGACAGTATCAGCACTTGCGATACGTTTATACAACACCAAACGCGTATGAATATCAGGCAAGTAATCCTCTGGAATCAAGGCGGCGGCTTGCACATCAATTTCCGTGCTTTTTAATAACGGTGCCTCTAAAGACAGTTCCTTACCCGCTTTTAACGAGGCAATGGCACGCTCTAATAACTCGGTATACAAAGTAAAGCCAATTTCTTGGATTTGCCCACTTTGATCATCACCCAACAACTCCCCTGCCCCACGAATTTCTAAATCATGAGAAGACAGCATAAAGCCTGCGCCTAACTCACCTGATTTTTCCACAGCTTCCAAACGCTTCACCGCATCTTTACTCATTACGTTTGGTGGTGGCACGACAAAATAAGCATACGCTCGATGATGCGAGCGCCCCACTCGACCACGCAATTGATGCAACTGGGCTAAGCCTAATTTATCAGCGCGATTAATAATAATGGTATTCGCAGTAGGAATATCAATACCACTTTCAATAATCGTTGAACATAACAAGACATTAAAACGCTGATGATAAAAATCTAACATAATACGCTCAAGCTCGCGCTCGGGCATTTGTCCATGTGCAAATTCCAAGCGTGCCTCAGGAATTAACTTCATTAAATCCTCCGCCATCTTGGGCATGGATTTAACATCATTATGCAAAAAATACACCTGCCCGCCACGCTTAATTTCACGTAAACACGCCTCCCTAATTTGCGCATCCACCCACACACTCACAAACGTTTTAATAGCATGACGATTAGGCGGTGGACTGGCAATAATGGATATTTCACGCAATCCAGACATGGCCATGTTTAAAGTTCGTGGAATAGGGGTTGCAGTTAACGTCAGCATATCTAATTCATTACGCAACTTTTTAAAGTGTTCTTTTTGCCTTACACCAAAACGATGCTCCTCATCAATGACCACTAAACCTAAGGCATGATAATTGATATCGGGCGACAACAAGGTGTGAGTACCAATAATAATATCCACTTTACCCGTTGCCAGTTCAGCAAGAATTTGCTTTTGCTTTTTAGGCGAAATAAAACGTGACACCACCTCAATCCGAAACGGCCAATCAGCAAAACGATCACAGAAATTCTTATAATGCTGCTGTGCCAATAACGTGGTTGGCACCAATACCGCCACTTGTTTGCCACTTTGTGCAGCAATAAACGCCGCACGCATAGACACCTCTGTTTTACCAAAACCCACATCGCCACAAATTACCCTATCCATTGGCTGAGGACGTGCCATATCTTCTAAAATAGCCTCTATTGCCGTGCGCTGATCAGGTGTTTCTTCAAAGGGAAAGGTGTCCGCGAACACTTGGTACTCAGTATTTTCTATTACAAATGCCTGCCCCTGCTTTAAAGCGCGTTTAGCATGGATTTCTAACAATTCAGCCGCCACATCAAAGATACGCTCCATGGCTTTTTTCTTCGCCTTACTCCATTGATCACCCCCCAATTTATGCAACGGAGCGCTATCAGGATTCATGCCCGTATAACGTCCAATCATATTAAGAGAAGACACGGGAACGTATAATTTATCGTTATTGGCGTATTCCAGCATTAAAAACTCAGCTTCCTGAGTGCCAATATCCAGCGTTTGTAAGCCTAAATAACGACCAACACCATGTTCTTGATGAACAACAGGTGCGCCAATAGTTAATTCAGTCAGATTATTAATCACCGCTTCAAGTTCACGGATCGCAGACTTACGACGCTTACGCAGCGGCTGAATTTTTTCTCCCGACAAAACCGCTTCCGTGAGAATAGCAAACGGCAGCGCGTTAGTCTCATCTCCGACAAACCAAAAACCTTGATCAAGTGGTGCGATAATCATCAACACTGACGCTGAATTAGTCTGCACCGCCTCCCAACTATCAAGCAACTTTACGGCAATATGATAGCTTCTCAGCTTATCCAACAAGGCTTCACGGCGACCAGCCGATTCAGCCACAAATAAAATTTTGCCCGAAAACTCAGCAATAAAGGTACTTAGTGCCTGCGCAGGAGCCTCTAATTTAGGATTGATAGTCAGCTCTGGTAAAGCCTTGAAAGCATTAGAGACCACGCTGCTGTCTAATAACAGGTGAGCAAAGCGGGTGACCTCTTCAACTAAGGTGTGAGCAGATAAAAATAATAAGTCAGGCGGCAAAATAGGGCGCTCGACATCATACTTACGCTGCTCGTAACGCTCCTGCGCGTCCTCAGCAAAAGCCTCAGCAATGGTTTGAAAATCTGCGGGCAACACAAACACCGCTGATGTTGGCAAATACTCAAATAAACTTGCGGTGCGCTCAACAAACATTGGCATGTAATAGTCAATACCACTGGGCGCTAAGCCTTTACTAACATCCGCATACAAATTATTTTTAGTCGATAGCTCAGGAAAATGTGCACGATACGATTGACGAAATAATTTGATCGCCTCATCAGTAAATGGAAACTCACGCGCAGGAAATAATAAAATTTGCTCACACTGCGCTAATGAACGCTGACTGTCTGGATCAAAGGTGCGAATGGACTCCACCTCATCATCAAATAATTCAATGCGATAAGGCTCATGACTGCCCATGGGAAACAAATCAATAATCGCCCCACGCACCGCAAATTCTGCATGTTGATATACCTGCGAAACACACTGATAACCAACACTTTCCAATTTAAGTCGATTAAGCTCTAAATTAAAGACATCTCCCACCTTAATCGCAAAACTATTCGCTAACACATGCTCCCTTGGCGCTAACCGATGCATCAAGGTCGCCACGGACACAACCAATGCCCCCGCACTTAACTCAGGCAATAATGCCAAGGTTTTCAAACGTTCCGAGACAATTTCAGGTAATGGCGAGAACACATCGTAAGGCAGAATTTCCCAATCTGGAAAATGTAAAATCGGCGCGTTACCCTGCAAAAAAAAATTTAACTCGTTTTCCAAACGCAACGCAGATTGATTATCGGGCGTGACCATCACAAACACGCGTTGTTGCTGTTGGATAGCCGTGGCTAAGGCCAAAGAATCTGCACAACCAGGCAAACCTGACCACACCAAACGTTGACCTAAATTGGTGGGAACATCCTGAGAAAAAATAAAAGAATCAGCCATGAGATAACGACAATTAAAAGAGTAACAAAAAAATAAACCTACGGTAACTTAATAAAAAATAAGAATAATTGTTCAGCCCAGCTCTTTAGAAAAGAGTACCCAACGAAGAAGGTGAATAGTTGCGGTTAATAAACGTTTTAAGCCATACTTAGTTTAAGTCAACTAACTTAAAAACATTGCATCACCATAACTAAAAAAACGATACCGCTGTGCAATAGCGTGGTGATACGCGTTGAGGGTGGCGTCATAGCCTGCAAACGCGGACACCAACATTAATAAAGTGGATTCCGGTAAATGAAAATTAGTGACCATTGCCTGAACGGTTTTAAACACATACCCAGGCGTAATAAATAAGCGGGTGTCACCACAACCAGCAAGTAACTCTCCCGTTTGCGACGCTGACTCCAACGCTCTAACCGCCGTAGTACCAATGGCAATCACACGACCGCCCGCAGCTTTCGCCTGCACAATGGCAGACACAGCTTCAGGTGACACACTAAAAAATTCTTTATGCATAATGTGGTCGGACAAATTTTCTGCTCGGACAGGTTGAAACGTACCACTGCCCACATGCAAGGTAACAAAAGCAAACCGCACACCCTTGGCTTTAAGCTGCGCAAGCATCGCCAAATCAAAATGCAAACCTGCTGTTGGCGCTGCCACAGCACCTTCTTGCTCAGCAAAAACCGTCTGATAACGCGCCCTATCTTCAGCATTATCCACGCGACCAATATAAGGTGGCAAAGGAATATGACCAATACGAGCAAGCACTTCTGCAATCACCTGACCATCAGGAAAATATAAGCTAAATAAATCATCTTCACGACCCTGCACAAGACAATAAAAGCCGTCTTGCAAAACAATACGCGCACCGTCTTTAAGTGCTTTACTGGCCTTAATATGCGCCACCGCATGCTGGGCATCAAGCACCCGCTCAAGCAATATTTCCACTTTCCCGCCACTCACTTTATGCCCAAATAAGCGCGCCGGAATCACCTTAGTATTATTAAAAACCAAAATATCGTCAGGATGAATACACTCGATAAGATCAGTAAAGTGCTTGTCTGCCAGCTGAGCAGTTTGACGATTTAAGCATAATAATCGACTCGCGGTGCGTTCAAGCAAAGGCTGTTGGGCGATTAATTCTTCGGGTAACGTATAATTAAAATATGATTTTTTCATCAAATTTCCTTGCTGGTTTGAAGCCTCCCCGTCAGGGGGATGAGTTAAATTTGCCAACGGAATGCAAGCATCTCAGGTAACCTCTTTGTTTACGCAGTGCAGCAGAGCAGATGATATTACCAGTTTAAGCGCGTTAATTCATGCCAAAAATAGTAGTGTAATTTTTTAAAAGAAGATTATAATACGCGTTCTTTGCCGGGATGGCGGAACTGGTAGACGCGCCGGATTCAAAATCCGGTGATGGTGACATCGTGCCGGTTCGATTCCGGCTCTCGGTACCAAAAGTTTTCCGAGAAAGTGCAAAGAAATATAAAAACCCGCAAGCCCTAAGGCTTAGCGGGTTTTTTATTGTTTAATAAAAGGTAACGAACAACAGTAACAAAAAAGGTAATCATTCAATCCCCTCTAAACAACCGCAACACTTGCCTATATTTCAGGCATAAAAAAAGCCTTACACGCTAATGTAAGGCTTTTTTTAAAGATGGTGCGCCCGGAGGGATTCGAACCCCCGACCAATCGGTTCGAAGCCGATTACTCTATCCAGCTGAGCTACGAGCGCATAAGATTTGAAGACAGCCTTACTCTCGTCATGCAAGGCTTTTTTTATTTGACACTCACCCTTTAAAATTTTAGGTGAAGCCAAGGGCGGCTAAATTTACGACAACTCATCCACACGCTTCAAATTAAAATCAATTATAGCAGCAGACAGCTAAAAAACAGAATGATGTATTTTTTCAACGATTGCCTTTGCAGCGAGAAGGTATCAATTTTGATGTTACGTTTTTTATTTCCTGCTGATTAACAACGATTAACGCGCATACAATTTTGCCGTTAACCACTCACGCCCGCAGCTAATAAGTCATTATTATAGAACCAACGCGCGTCGCTAAGTAGGTATGCTACTGAAGCCTCCCTTTTTTTGAACAAAACAGGGCTGAAAGCGTAAAGTGAGTTAACACTCCGTTAACAAAAAAAATCATAAGATTTATAAAAAAAATCATAATAATTTATAAAAATAGTAGGTTATTATTAACCAAATATCTTTTAATACCAAAGCAAAATTAGCCTAACTAACGCCTTCACCTAGCCCTATAGGACTGATAATGAGCTC
>CAJAQT010000065.1 GCA_903944165.1 uncultured Methylococcaceae bacterium
CACAAATTATTTTGATCATTTTTTTAAAGAGCGTTGAGGGCTAACCCTCAGCTGAGTTGGACAATTATAGAGACTTAATCCATCCTGTCAACAACTATTTTCTTACTTACTTTCGCACCAAACTGTTCTTTGCGAAGAGCCGGCTATTATACTTATTTTTTTTGTTTTTCCAAACTATTTTAGAAGTCAGAGCAAGCGCATAAAAATATCAGATAGAAAAAACGACCTTTTCCCGAAATTTATTGCTTAATGCCGACATTAATCGTTTTCGTTTGATGCTCAATTTAGAGGACTTTTTTTTAACAAATTGACAGCCAGTTGGCGGACAATGTTAAAGTTTTCAGGCGCACCGACATTCCGCACACACCTATACTTTTCCCTCATAGTTGCTTTTTGGTAGAACAATTCTACAAGAGAGTCAGCCTTGTCTTCAGCTCATTTAAAATTGAGCATCGCGTAACGTTATTTTATAAACCTGAATTCACGTTAATCAGAAAAAAACCAAGAAACATCGACGGCAGAAATCATTTTTTTTTGATTGAAGTGTTTGTGATTTTTCAAAAAACAAGCAATGTACGTTTCCTCGGTACCTGTCTCCCCGACTCTGTCATCACCAAATCAATATACTCCCCTTTCTGTTCAGGCCCATAACTGACATGAATTGGACGCTCATCACCATAAAAATATAGCCTATCAAATGGTGTATTTTCTGCAACCCAGTCAGCGACTTCGCGCATGTTTTCATTTTCGACAATAAAATCTATCGCAGACCCCAGACGCGGGCAGATCAGTTTTTTTTTGGTATTGAGTTCGTGTGCGGCATGTTGATCAAGTTTAGGCGCAACCCGCTTGTTAATGTGTTTGCCTAATTGATGTGAGCAAAAACCATAAGTCAGACTAATCATGCCGAAATAATCAATGACTGGATCGAGAATATGCGTGGCTAAATCATTCAGTGCGGTATAACTGTCTGGCTGTTTTGGACAATTTTCCAAACCGAGGCTTTGTTGAGTTTCGCCACATTCGATTAACTGTCGATAGGTCAGATTTTGGCCACACGGGTCATCAAGTGCAGGAATAGTTTGACTGCGTAGTAAGTTAAAACCGTCAATCGTCCAACGTGCTTTGGTCAGTGTGTCGCGAAAAACATCAGGCTTGGGGCCAAAGCCGCTCAAATCGAACAAATTCAAGCCTTGTAGGTGTTCATCAAAGCTGAGTTGTTCAGCATAATTGGGAAATTCTTCATTGATGTAACGCGATTTTATATACAAATAAGTGGGCTCAAATTCTTCGCCATATTGATATGAATCAAAACTTTGTTGACGCAGGTTAACTTTGACCCGTTCCAGTAGACGTGGTAGCGGAAGCTGTTGAAAATCGTCGTAACGCATCAAACTGAGCTTACCAGACTGGCTATGAATTTTGATTAAATCAGTTTGCTCTATATCGCCATAAAGCAAGGTTGCGCTGCCAATATAAATGCGTAATACGGTGGGCAACTGCGCAACGACGTGGCTATGTAAATATAAAGCCTGCTCATCATCGAGATAGCCTAAGCCTTGTTCGCTAGCTTGCAGGCAGGCCGTGACGATCAGCTCTGCTTTGCCTATTTGAAATAACACCGCTTGAGCCGTTGCCATAGCGTTTTTATAATCGCCAAAAAAAGCTTTAATGTCCTTTTGCAACGTCGTTTCCAGATGTTTGTAAGCCTTGCGTTTTGAAAACGTTTGTAAGGCTAAATAGGTTAACAAATCGTCAATGCGATGCTGTCGTGCTTGATCTAAAAGGTCTTCATCAAACTGGGCCCTCATAAGGTGCAGGGCTTTACTGATAGAGCCAAAACTTTCCGTCAGCTCTATCAGGTTATCGAGTTCGGTTTTTTCCGGCAAGCGGCCCAGCTCCAGGGTTTGTTGCCAGAGCGGATCAAGCAGATGCTTGAAGCTAAGATATTTTTTCTCGTTACGCGACAGATTGAGTACGGCAGGATTAGAGGAGCGTTGCGACAGGCGTAACACATTGCGGTGACTGCGTTGTCGATTAAGTAAAAAGCGTTGTTCCGCATCCGTGTCTTTAAAAATAAAGAAGATACCAGGGGCAACCGGAATCGCCTCCGTATCTAAGGCGTTGCTTAAAAATTCTTTTAACTCAGTTTGAGTAAAGTATTTCTGAAAAGTATTGCGCTGAGTGATGACACCATCATTAAACGTTTGGCCTTTAAAGGCATTTTGATTCAGCAACATCACCGAGACCACCAAAACCTGTTGGGTTAAATGATAAGCCCCCCTTAACGCTTCAAGGCGCTCTTGGTAACTTTCGATGACATTAATAACAAACCCCAGGTTAACAATATCTGCAGATTGTTTGGGTTGATCTGAAGCATAGTGCGGGTCCCAACCTGAAATCGGAATGGCGTTGGCAGTTAAATTGCGAATATCGTCACCTTTACCGCAACCGTAATCAAAGACAGATAAGGAGCCATCTAAAAAACCGTGTCGCGCCAAACATTGCATCGGTGCCGACAAATTGCTGCGAGACAGCGCGGTTAAATGTCTAGAAATAGCTGTGCCAGCTAACGATTCGAATTCCTGCCGTTCATAGTAATTGGCTTCCAAATTGCCAATCGGTACAAATTTATGATCAATCAGCTGAAAGCCTTTTTCGGCAATCAGATTTTCCCAAGCTCGTTTAAAACCGATACGAATGGGATTTTCAAATAAACCAAGTTGTTCGGCTGTTGCAGTCAGCTCTTTAAACTGGGCAATGTGTGGATCGTTTTGGCTAAGGAATAATTCTTTGCGGTGCAGAATGGGGGGATTGAATGAAGCTTGATAATTGCGTTTTTCGACACGTTGGGCACGCAGATCAATGCGATAACTTTTTTCCAGAGCAGGAAAAGCATCAGTAAAAAAACCTGGATACCATAATAAAGACAGTGCCTGATTTTTACCGTCGTATTTCACAACATTGTAATCGACTCCCGCTTGCAAGTTAGCCAAGGTCTCTGCAGCGGTAATCTGTTGTTGTACAGTATCAGCTTGATCAATGGTTAAACTACTGTGCCAATACACATTATTAAGGACTTTTTTGCCAAGCATAATGGTTATCTTAAGTTAGTGCCAGTTGCCTTAAATGAGCAACGGCAGCACAAATGTGTCGCCCCGCTTGTTGAATGTCTGTTTCTGTTGTGTAACGGCCAAAACTGATACGCACAGCACCGTAAAGTCGATCACCTTCTATGCCCATGGATCTCAGCACATGGGATGCTTCAATAGCACCTGTATTGCACGCTGAACCTGAGGATATCGCCAGTTTATCTCTTAAGGCAATAAGTAAAGAATCTGCACCCACCTGATTAAAACTGACATTGATGATATGAGGTAATTTATTGAATTGATCGCCGTTAAAATGAACACTTTCAAGTTGTTGGAGTTGGGATGTTAGTATTTTTGCCAAGCGTGAGCAGTGTTGATAGTCAGTCAACATTTGATCATGAGCACGTTTAAAAGCCGTTGCCATACCGACTATCTGATGGGTGGGTAAGGTGCCAGGACGCAGGCCATATTCCTGTCCCCCGCCATGCATCAAGGGCATTAAGTTAGTTTGTTTTCTATTACGAATATACATGCAGCCAATACCTTTGGGGCCATAAAATTTATGGGCTGACAGGGATAACAAATCTATTGGCGTTTCAGTCAGATCAATCTTTAACTTGCCAGTGCTTTGCGCGGCATCAACATGAAAAAAAAGGTCTTTATCTTTTAGGGCTTGAGCGATTTGTTCTATGTCTTGGATAACTCCGGTTTCATTATTGACCTGCATTAAGGATACAAGAATGGTTTCTTCAGTTAGTGCGTCTAAAATACATTCAAGATTTAGACAACCCTTATGATCAGGTCTTAAATAAGTGATGCTAAAGCCGATGCTCTCAAGATATTTACAGGTATCTAATACCGATTTATGCTCGCTGGCTGAAGTAATAATATGTTTGCCTTTGCTTTGATACTTTAATGCAATTCCCTTAAGAGCCAAGTTATTCGATTCAGTTGCGCCAGAAGTGAAAATAACATCTGTCGACTTACATTTTAATAAGATAGCTATTTCAGAACGGGACTTTTCAATTAAGACATTAGCCTGTTCACCAAAGCTATGTTGCAATGACGCTGGATTTGCAAAGTCCCCTTTTATAGTTAAACATTGAGCCATTGCCATCATCACCTCTGGAAGCATTGGCGTTGTTGCTGCGTAATCGAGATAAATTTTAGAATTCAAAACTAGTTTTATTGGTTTATTAGGAAGAGGAATTATTTTTTTTGTTTTTGCTAGGCTCTGTGTAGCAGCTTATTTTTATTGATTATTTCTTAATACCAGTCACAACTTCTACATTAACCAGAAGATCTCCAAACTTACCGTAGTTAAGCTTTACGCCATCATCGAGATCAATTTTGATGAGTTGATCAGCATACTTTTTAAGTTTGGCATCGAAGGCACATAGTTCGGTTTGTTTTGTTTCAAGAATAGCTAAGTCTTTTTTTAACTGTTTGGTTTCCCTGATGTTAGCCTCTCTTAGTTGCTGTTTTAAGTGTATGGCAAAGGCGTCATATTTACCAAGCAAAGGCGTAACATATTTAGTACTTATTCGTGAAAGCGTGCTTTCATTATATCGATGCATGTAAACCAGACATTCAAAGCCCTTTTGCTTACCTGAACTAAATAACCAATAGATAGGTCTTTTTTTATATGTCTTAAGGTGGTTTTTATAAAACTGAGTGGATAAGTAGCGCCGAATTGTGCTCAAATTATTTTCTGAGTTTTTTGGTTTTAGTGCGTGTAAACATAAGCTATCAGCAACAAAGTCAAGGTTCTGTTGTAGATTTTCTTCACCCAAAATGATTTGAATAAAGTCTCTAAAACGATTAGTTGCATCGTCTTCAAACCATTCCTTATCATCGGTTAAGGGAATAATGCCATCGTCGTTTGGTAAAAATGTTAGAGGCTGATTTATTTGTCTGGCGGTTGATAACTCCCCGTCTACAATATTATAAATTCTGTTGAAATCAACATTGCTGGCGTGAGCATAAATCAATCCAGGTTTATCAAAACGATATCTTCCCATTATACATCCGATAGCATAGGAGATTAGCTCTGTCAACGTATCTGATTGAAAATGTTTAGAAAGATCTTCTTCAGATAGTTTTTTGCTATAGCGATATTTTGGATTAACAATAAGCGTAATTTGTTCTAGTGGTACATCAGAAGTGAGTTCATCTTGCAGGCCGTAAGCATTGATGAACAAGCGATTATTTTCTTGTTCTAATTGTTGAAGTGCTAGGATGATTTTTTGATTGTGAGCTTCCCAATCAGCATAAATAGTGGATAGTGCATAGAGTGGTTTAGCAACTCGAGCATGTAACTCGACTGCGGCAATATTTGTTTGTTTGATTACATTTTCGCCACCTAAATTTACCATTAATAATGGATTGCTTTGAAAATCCCAAGAAGTTTCGTAAGTATCCCAATCATTTTTAGTTATTTTAATAATACGAGAAAAAATCCTAGTTGACCTTGCAGAATTAATGATGGGAAGTGTACTAATTATGTTTGCTGTAAAATTTGGTGTAGGCGCTAAGAGCTCAAGCATTGTTTGACTTAGCTTAGAATTAAGCAACATCAATAAATCATTAGAATTGTATCCATTTTTTCCAAATAAATAGAGTCCACCTGCATCAAAACAAAATCCACTATTAAAATATCTGAAACTTAACCTCTTAGAAGTTACTTTTGACCATGTAACGCCAGAGTTAAAATAAAACTCTTCACCACGAACAAATGAACAACAGTATTCTTTCACCGATTGCCCATTATTTTGCCAATTGATGATCACGTCATTATTTCCATACCACTTTCTATACTCACTTCTATAGTGGACCCCAAATTCAGGACAATAGTTTAAGCTATAGCTTGTCAGGAAAAAGGGTTTAACCATGAGCGAGAGTAAACGTAAGATATTTAGCAGTGCAGAAAAGGCAAAGGTTGCTTTAGCTGC
>CAJAQT010000066.1 GCA_903944165.1 uncultured Methylococcaceae bacterium
CAGCGCACGGCCTTTGACTTCATAGTCATCGCCAGTAATGATTTTGGGCGAGTTGACGGCAAACTCGGCTATGCCCTTAAACACATATTTCTTGGTGTTGGGCGTAAAGTCGGCAATCAGTTTATTGTAAATGGTCAGGTTCGGTGCCAACACAAAAAAATTGCTAATGCCATGCGCGATATATAAATAACTAATAAACGCACCCATCAAGCGGGTTTTTCCGACGCCAGTTGCCAAGGCAAAACACAGTGATGGAAACTCCCGTTCAAAATCGGATAGTTTGGGAAATTCAAGTTTTAAAATTTCTAACACGTCAGCAACATCACGTTTTGGATGGAGCATATCCGGTGATGCAGCAATGGCTTTTTGTAAGGCCTCCAATGAATCACGTTGTGGCTTGCGTAAACTCAAGCGTCCTGCAACAGTTTGAAACACTTTCTGACTCATGCGTCGTGCTCCTCATCCGGCAATCTTGCTGCATAGATTGTCAACTTTAACTCCATATCAGCAATATTTTCATAAACAGGCTTTTTCCCGGATAGCTTCTCACTTTCTGCGATAATCACATCCACACCTGAGCCGCGTCTATCCATTAAATATTCGCGTCCTAGGCCTGAATCACGGACGGGATAATAACGCGAAAATAAACTTGATAAGACTTCATTGCGCGGCATAGACATCATTTGCATCGTTTCAACCGTCATAGAATTAGGCAAGGCCCCCGGTGAATATATCTCTAACCTGTCCGCAAATAAATGTAAGCGAATACGGCCATTACTCACCGAATAATCCCGATGCACGACCGCATTCACCACCGCTTCAAAGACAGCACGTAAACTATATTGCGGGTAATCAATACGCCCCAACACCTTTCGAGCCGGCACCTTCATATTCAAACGCACAAAATCAAAGGCATCCCAGATTTGTCTATCCAAAGGTCCTTCAAAGTCTTTAGCGTCCACTTGATCTTGTGGATCATTACTCAAACCACTGTAGGCAACGGCTTGAATATAAGCGGAATAAAACCATTGGGTCGGTTTTAAGGTACACAACAACACACCCGCTACACTTAATCGAGATTCCCCCTCATCGTCTGCGCTTAAATGCAAGCGGCGCATTTGTAGAACTGGATCACCTTCGTTAGCCTTTAAAAAGTTTCGCATTAACAAAGCATCCGCATCATCAAGCTGAGTATTGGGCACGGCTAATTCTTCAAACCGTATTAAACGAGACTGACTACGCTGTTGAAACAATCGGGCTAAGACCTCAGGTTTCATTTCTCGCTTGGCATGAGCCACCCGTTTAAAATAACCATTCGGACTTTTGTGTACCATCAAACTACGCAATACTTGCACGATAATCACCGGCCGTAATTGCCCTGCACTATCCGGCAACTCAATATGTTGCGTCATAATATCCAAAGGTGGATTAATCTTGTTTTGACATAGCTCAGCTAACCACTTTTCAACGGCATCTAAAGCATCGTAAGCGATACCTATAACGGCTTTACTATCGTCCACGCCTAACATTAAAGTGCCGCCATTAGCATTCGCCATCGCCGCCAATTCATCCGCTAAACTATCGGAGTGCGGTGCATCCACTTTAGTCGGACTGCGCATTATCACCCGCTTAAATTCCAAGGTGGAATCTTCGCCTAAGCGAATGCGTTTTAACCAATCATCCATCGTCATCTGTGATTTATTCATCACGCATCCTCATTAAACAAATCCAGAGTTTTATTATCTTTCTTGGGTTTCTGCTCAGTCTTCTTCGCAGGCGTCGCTAAGGTTTGACTTTCTAACTCAGTAGAAGCCGCACTTGACGATAATGCCGCCATGGGCAAGTTGGCCACATTCAAACTGTAATCGTCATGCGCCCATTCACAACGTGACAGCACCATCTTGGGGATTTTCTTTAAGGTAAGATTTTGAAACTGATCTGACTTGCCACGAAACGCCGCACAACACACCAACAAGGAACGATCCCCACCGACTTCATCAGACAGCTCTTCCAGTTGCTGATGCGACAGGTTCTGCGTAGTGACGTAAATGAAATCCTGCTCAGACGAATAGCCATGATTCCACCATTGGCTATCAGACGGTGCGGAAGTAAAGCCTTCCAATTTGCATAAGGCTTCTGCCAGCATGGCCGGGTTGTAGTTTTTATTAACGACCCAGTTGCCCCAACGATCTTGTTCCAGTAAGGACGGAGCCAAACTGTAATAACGAAAACCGCCACCGCCTTGCCAGTTGGCTGTTTTGGAAATACCGCCTTGGTCTCCGCCATCGATGACTTTTTTAAGACGAGGAATAATATGGGAGTGGCAATGCTCGCCCAGCTCAATCATGATCCAACGCCTACCCATTTTATGAGCAACTGCGCCGGTAGTACCGGATCCAGCAAAAGAGTCGAGTATTAAATCATTTTCTTTAGTTGCCAAATTTAATATGCGTTGAATTAAACGTTCTGGTTTAGGTGTATCAAATACACTAACGTTATTAAATTCTTTAACTTCCTTTTTTGCATCTTGGTTGTCACCAACATCTTCACGTAACCAAATAGTCTTACTAACCAATCCTCCTTGGACTTCAGATAAAAAACGTTTAATACGAGGTACTCCATCGCCTTTTGCTCCAAACCAAATTCGATTATCTGCTATCAATTCAGCTAACCTGTTTTGTGAAAATGCCCAGCAACGGCTAGATGGTGGGTTTACAACACGTCCAAAAGGAGTTGTTATAGGATAATCTGTTGCAGCTGAATATGTCTTAACTGACATGTTGTCAGACATCCACATACCTCGTGGGTCTTTGTCTGGATTTTTGTAAAGACTATTCATTTCTTCTGTTCTGGGCAAAAGATTTGGCCGCCAAATTGTTTTATTTTTCGCAAAAATCAAAATGTGATCATGTGAGTCAGACAACCATTTTGCATCATTTTGAGGGGCATATTTCTTTTGCCAAATAGCATTTGCTATAAAGTTTACACGCCCAAACACCTCGTCACACAACACCTTCAGATAATGGGCTTCATTATCATCAATGGTAATCCACAACGAACCGTCATCTGACAACAAGGAACGAATAATCTCCAAACGGTCGCGTATCAACGAAAGCCAAATGGAATGTTCAAGGCCATCCTCATAATGGGTAAAGGCGCTGCCGGTATTGTACGGTGGATCAATAAACACGCACTTAACTTTGCCTGCATACTCTTGTTCCAAGGCTTTTAACGCCAGCAGGTTATCGCCGTAAATCAACTTGTTATCAAACTGGTCATTCTCACTGACACGATGCTTTGCGTGATACGACAGGCTTGGGTCTTCCAGTAATATCCTCGGTTCCAGTTTAGGCCGCTTATCCTTGCCTATCCAAGTCAGTTCCAGTTTGGTTTTGCTCATGCGTTTGTTTGTTGTAAGTGCTGTAGTAGAGGTAATAAGGTGGGAATATCTGTCTGGATAATGCTCCATAAGGTGTCATTATCAATGCCAAGATAACCATGTATTAAACGGTTACGCGTGGCAATTATCATCCGCCAGGGGATTTGTGGATTACTTTGTCTGACTGTATCAGGAATGTGGGTAGCGGCTTCACCAATCAATTCCAGATTGCGCAAGGTGGCATCGTAGTTTAAGCCACTATCAATGAAACGTTGCTGGTCAAAACCCTCGGTATAACTGAGTACTCTTTCGGCAAAACCAATCATGTCGTCCAAATAAAACCGCCATTCACGCGCTACTGCTTCAGACATTGATCGCGTCCTTTTTAATAAAGGGGCGTAACTCTGACCGCAAGGCTTTATCAGTAACCAAATCAACCGGACAACCCAACTGATCTTCCAGATAGAATTGCACACCAAAATAACGTGTTGATGTAGCAGGCCCATCAAAGCCAACCAGAATATCTACATCACTGTTATCTCCTGCATCATCGCGAGCAGTGGAACCAAACAAAGCCAGTTGCGTGACGCCAAATTGCTGCATCAGTGCCGGTTTAATTTGCCGGAGTATTGAGAGTGCGTTATTGCGTTTCATGACGCCCACTGCTTATGGCTTGCTCAATAGCTTCCGGCGTAATGCTGTTAGGTTTAACATTGGCACGTAGTTGCTCAATAAGGCTTAAGCGTTCAGTTGGACTGGTTTTTGTAGCCATCAAGCTGCGCTCAAGATAGATTAAAACCTCACTATTGATACTACGCCTATGCAATTCGGCAGCGGTTTTTAACTGCTTATAAATGGTGTCCGGTATGTTTTTGAGGGTCAGTGCAGGCATAAGCTTAGTCTCGGCAATCCAGGTAAGGTTGCATTATGGTTGCAATACGTAACACAGACAATATGGAACGGATTTTATGCACAGATTTTGAATCTTGACTTTGCATCGCTATCTGAACATAATTTTTCATGAACTGGGGATTCTCGGTCGGCATTAAGCCTCGGTGGCAACATCGGGGCTTTTTGTTATATAGCCAATCTACAGGCTTATCTAAATTTCTAACTGATAACTGGCCTTCAAGTCATTCATCCAAGAAGGCTCAATGATACCATCGTGCTGCAAACGCCCAACGACAATGCCAGAGTGTATGCCGATTTCATTAGAAAAGCGTATGACGGCTTCTTTGTTGCGTAGACTAGACAAGCAACTATCATTGAGAGGTGGAATTAAAAACTCACCCGCCCATTTATTGGCTTCTTGTTCTTCTTTGGAATCTTGATTAGTAGCATTAAAATCATCTAGGTAAATAGTTTTCTTTTCAGCGGAATCTTCCGAATGAAGAAGAATATGAGCAGCTTCGTGAAAAAAGGTAAACCAGAACTTATCATTGGTTTTTCCATAGAGTGATAACTGTATTAGCGGTCTGTGAGCATTTAGCCACCGTGCGACACCACTGACATGGGCTCGGGGGATGGCAGGTACCAATACAAACGCAACACCGGCTTCATGGCACAGTCGGCGCAATTCGGACTCAAATTGCTGGGGTGTCTGTATTGTCAAATTACGAATAAGCTTAAGTGATTTCTCAAAGTTAGCACGGCTATAATTTGGACCATCAAATCTTTCGGCTTCAATTTCACCCAATCGTAGCCATGAGGAAATAGCACCAATATCTGACTGTGTTTCACGGGTACGGCGAAAGGCCACTTCCATTCCTGCATCGTAACGTTGTTGCCACTGTTCCGGCGAGGCGACACAAAAAAAACGCAGTAAGCGTTCAACTAATTCAGGTTTTGATTTGGCTGTTACACGCTCATTTGGAATAACGCCTGCTTTTTTTAAATCACCCAATGGCAATTTATCCAACCAACCTATACGTTTCTGGTTACTTTCTACTTGTTCAATACGCGCTAAATGTTCCCGATACTTAACTTCCCTATTAAGCCAAAAATTAGCCGTTGAACCCAAGACACGCTCCAGCCTTAGCGCAGCATCTTCAGTTAACGCTGCTTTACCTTTAATAAGCTGATTAAGGTGCTTGGTGGTATAACCAAGTCTTTGAGCAAGTTCTGCCTGAGTCCAATCTTTTTCTTCAATTAAGTCCACAATTGTTTCGCCTGGAGGTGATACCCAGTCTGGACTAAATGAAGCACCCTGATTAGTCATGATAATCTCCAATAAAAACAATAGTTACTGATGTAACTTCCGCCCATTCTATGTTGCCGTAATCATCCACTGGTATTGGTTTATGATCTGGTTTGAATACTAGTCGTTTACCGCCAGCTAGGTCGAGGGAAAACTGTCCCAAACGGTCATGCACTAAGGGATGAGGACGGCCCGCTATCAACTCACGCACATGTGCCGCAGCCTCTAAATCACTCAATCTACTACGTAATTTTCTTGCACTATCGGAACCTAATTTTTTCTCAGCCTCTCGCTTGTTTTCACAAAGTTTACGGAGCTTTTGGTCTAGGAAGTTAATTTGCATGAATGGAAGTATTATTTTACAGAAATTTACCAATCAGGTAAATTTCTATTTATTTTATGGGGTAGGAATTCACTGCAAACTCCAACCAATTGTAAACAAACCTTCTGCGTATAGTTTCTGATTAAGTTTGCTTTCCAACTGCTCAATTAAGGCTTCTCGTCGCTCATCTACTTCATCCTGACGATCAAACAATTCCTTGCGTTGTTTATTGCGCGCGCGTTCCAAATCCCGTTGGTTTTTCTGCCAGGATAACTTTTCTTCCAGTGTCGGCGCTATCTTTGCCTGACGGCGCACTTCTTTAATTTGTTGGTCAATATCCTTGATGCCGTGTTCCAAACCAAATTTTAAGTCATCAGCCCAGTGATCCAGTTTATTCACTTCTTCTTCAAAAAAGCTCAGGTTACGACTGTTGACCATTTTGATAATATCATTTTTAGAGCTAGTTAGTTCGGCTTCAAGCTGGCTGCTGACGAATACACTTTGCGGCTGGCAATGAGCGGCGGGTAACTGCATCAATTTTTGTGCCGTTTCAGCAGGTAATAATTGACCGTCACTGGTCTCGGCTACAAACATCAGATGGTCTTCCGTCCGCTCCAAAGCTTCTATGCTAAAACGCTGTAATTTTAACGTGCCTGATTGCCCCAGTAGTGCTTCAATGACGCTAATTTTTGCGCCATGTGCAGCATAGTCAAAGCTAATTAGGGCAGTGGGTGTCGCTTTATTTTTTGCTGTTTCCAGCACCCATTCGCCTAGTGGATGATTGAGGCGATAGACATGGGCGTTAACAGACGCTGTACTTTGGTTTTGACCGCGGGCAATCAGTTGATAATCACCCAGCGGTGCTTCATTTATAACATTATTATGCAGATTAAAACGGTGGTGATGGTCGTCAAATCTTGCGTAAGCTCTTAGTTGATGCTGCGTTACTGCCCAAAACCAACGGCTAATTTTATCTAAGCGTTGTTCCGCTTGATCCAACTGTAACTTGAGTAGGTTGTGAATATCTTCATCAAAATTATCTAATAGTTGTTGGCGGGTTTCAGTCATCTGCTTGTTAATATCACCTTCCATTTCCTGTTGGAGCTGGGTGAAGGCGGTCTCAATTTGTTCCGTAGTGCGGCAGGTTTCGTAAATGGCTTGGATGCGTTTTTCAAAATCGATACCCGATTCAATTGAGCCCAGCACATCGTCGGACGCACCAAAAACACCATCAAATAAATGAAACTTATCCGTTAACAGTTGCAGTACACGCTGGTCGGCATAGTTGCTTTGGTTAATAAAGTTGATGACGACCACATCAAATTGTTGGCCGTAACGATGGCAACGCCCAATACGCTGCTCCACACGCTGTGGATTCCAAGGTAAATCATAGTTAATAACCAAGGAACAAAATTGTAAGTTGACCCCTTCGGCACCCGCTTCAGTGGCAATCATAATTTCAGCATGAAACTGAAAGTGTTCAATCAATGCCGTGCGTCGATCAATTTGTGGCGATCCGGTAACTTTGTCGGAGCCTTTATTTTCTAGTAACCATTGCTGATAAATCTGAGTCGTTTCCGGACTGTTATTGGTGCCGTTAAAGGTGACTAAGCTATCTGAGTAATGATTGGCAGCAAGATAACGTTGCAAGTATTCTTGGGTGCGCTTGGATTCTGTAAATATCACGGCTTTACGCGGCGCATTCATCAGCGCCATTTGTTCAAAACCTTGATTCAAGGCAATCAATAGAGCTTGAGCTTTGCTATCGTCACTCATTTTTTCAGCTTGCTCAATGAGGTTTTGAAGTTCAAGAATTTCAAGCTCCAACTGTTTTTTGTCTATGGCTTGTTCAGAATCGTCTACGCTATCGTTGTCCAGTTCTTCCAGATAATCGGTTTCCAGGTCATCACTTTCAATCAGCTTGGTAATAAAAGCGGTATCATCAACTTGGTGTTCACGTAGCGTTTCTAGCCGCGATTTGATGGTAATGAGTGTATTGTGGACTGCATGGGTGCTGGAAGCCAATAGCTTGCGTAGGATGAGCCCGGTAAGATGGCGTTGACGCTTGGGTAGCGCATAGCTGTCTTCACGTTCTAGTAAAGCAGTAATGCCATTATAGAGCTGCACTTCAGCATGTGAGGGCGTAAACGGAACAGTAATGGTTTTGCGTTGCGTGTATCGAATATATTCCAGCACCTGTTTGCGCAAGGTGCGCTTTACAAAGCCCTTTAATCTATCTTTTAGTTGACCAATGCCATCGGTGCCCATGTAATGCTGACGAAACGATTTTTCATCACCAAAGAGATGCTCATCTAATAGGGTTGATAAGCCGTAAAGTTCTAATAATGAGTTTTGTAAGGGTGTCGCCGTTAGCAGTAACTTTTGCCGACCTGATAAAGAACGTTTTAACGATTGCCCCATTTTATTACTGGTGCGGTAGGCATTGCGTAGTTTATGGGCTTCATCCATGACTACCAGATGCCAAGGTTCAATCAGTAGTGAATCCTCTAAACGTACGGCAAAATGGTAGGACAAAATGTTGATGCAGTTGTTATTGAGCGGATTGGAAACGCCTTGCTTCTTCAATTGACGCCACGTGTTGGCATCAAGTATCTGTGACGGTAAATTGAACTTATCTTGTAGCTCTTGCGCCCATTGCTTGCGTAAAGAAGCCGGGCAGATGATCAGTAATTGACGTTTGCGTTCTGCCCAATACTGACAAAGAACCAAACCTGCTTCAATAGTCTTTCCCAAACCGACTTCATCGGCAAGAATAACACCTTTGTTAAAGGGATTATGGAGCGCAAACAGTGCCGCGTTAATTTGATGAGGATTGAGATCAACCGTTGCATCAAATAATGACTGGGATAGCCTGTTAACGCCATCAGCGGCGCACTGGCGAGTCAGTTCATAGGCATAATATTTTGCGTGGTAATCAGTTATCACTGGCTGCATGACTCCATTAACTGTTGTTTAAGCCGTTATGCGATGCATTGCAGGTAAATCGCTAGGATATTAGCTACTTTAAAGACCATGAGTTAGTCACTGCGAATCTATCGCACCTAGGCATGCCTAGCTTTTTGATTGTATTTTTTAGCGTAAAAACGTTAGAAAAAAAATATTATTTTTTTCTGCTAAACGTTTTTTTAACGGGTTTAGCGTCAGATTTGGGCTCTGCCATCCCGACAAACTCAAACAGTAAGGTTAGTTCTTTGGCGGTTAATTCATAATAATTTTTTGCGCGCAAATTTTCAGGCAATACTACAGGGCCGTATCGAACCCTAATTAAACGACTCACTACTGCTTCTTGTGATTCCCATAAACGACGAACTAAACGATTCCTGCCTTCTGTTACGGTGACGTAATACCATTTATTAGCACCTTCGCCCCCCACTAATCTAATTTCATTAAACTGTGCTTTACCATCTTCCAGGATGATGCCTTGCTTTAATTTTTCTAAGGTGCTCTCAGGAATGTCACCTAACAAGCGCACCGCATATTCGCGTTCGATTTGGGTGGAGGGGTGCATTAAGCGATTGGCTAACTCACCGTTGTTGGTTAGGATTAATAAGCCTGAGGTATTGATGTCTAAGCGTCCCACGGCAATCCAACGACCATTACTTAACTCTGGCATTTGCTTAAACACAATAGGACGACCTTGAGGGTCATTACGGGTAACAACTTCTCCTGTGGGTTTGTTATAAATTACTACGCGCGTGGCCTGTTCTGCATATTTATGCCAATTCACCATTCGTCCATTTACTTGTAATGAATCACCTGCTTTAAGACGTGTGCCCAATAGCACTTGTACGCCATTTACCTGAATTTTGCCTTCAGTCATCCAGCGTTCAATTTCACGCCTTGATGCTAGGCCGCCTCGGGCTAACACTTTTTGAATACGTTCGCCTTCTTCCGTTGATGACGCCACTGGCGGTGTTGCGTTTTTATGTGCAGCGGGCGTAGTTAACTCTGAACCTGCTGCGGGAGCAGGTTTATTGCGACGCTTAGGTGCGGTTGCTAATGGTTTTTCGGGTTGTTCTTTATGCGCTGGTTTAACGCGATTATGTTTGTTTTTCACTCAGGACCTTCTGATGATAGTAAGGTATCTGAAGATAAATCGACACGCCTTAACGTTGGCAATTGATCTAAAGATAATAAATTAAAATAATCTAAAAATAGTTTTGTGGTGCCTAATAACGCTGGACGCCCTGGCACTTCTTTGTGTCCCACCACCTTTATCCAGTCACGTTCCATTAGGGTTTGAATAATACTTGAGCTAACGCCAACACCACGAATATCTTCAATATCGGCGCGTGTAACGGGTTGACGATACGCGATAATAGCCAGTGTTTCCAATAATGCCCGTGAGTATCGGGGCGGTTTTTCTAAAAATAAGCGCGTAATCCAAGGCGAGCATTCCGCTCTAATTTGAAAACGAAAACCACTTGCCACCTGTTTTAATTCTAAGGCATGCTGTTGATAATCTTGTGCAAGGTGCTCAAGTGCTTGCTGAATTTCTGCTAGTGCAGGCTGTTCGGCCTCGGTAAATACCTGTTGCAGTTGTTTGGGCGTCATGGCTTGGCTAGAAGAAAATAAGATTGCTTCAATAATTTTTTTAAGCTCCAAATTACTCTCTACACAGTTTGGTAAGACTGATTCTTCAGTGATTGTTGCGGTGGTTGAGGTTATTACGGTGTGCGTTGGTGACTCAATATTAACGAGCGGTTGCGTCGTTTTGCGAGACCGATAACTGCGTGCATAGCGTTGTAAGCGTGCGCGTTCAACCAACGGTGTCCAGCTGTGCGCAAGAACGCTAGCCGCTTGCGGTACGTTTACGGCGGGGGTTACGGCAGCTGATGGTTGTTTCTTTTTAGTGGTCGTCTGCTTCGTTACTAAGATAGGCGCTTGCGTTTCCTGCACCGATAAGTTGGACACTAAGGACGGCAAAGGGTTCGGACTGGGTGATGCTGATGAGTCGCTCTTTACTGAGTTCGAGGACGGCCAAAAAGGTGACGACGACGCCTTGTCGTCCTTCTTTTCGGATAAATAATTGCGAGAAAAAGAGACTATCTTCTCCTTTAAGCTTCGCCAAAATGGTTGCCATTCGTTCACGGACTGATAATGCTTCTTTGGTAATGTGGTGGTGGCTTAACTGATCAACACGTTTTAATACATCTTGAAAAGCTAATAATAAGTCTTGTAAATCAACTTCGGGTAACACAGGTTGCACTGCCATCAGCGAAAAATCAACTGAGGGACTCAACACGTCTCGCTCCATTCTTGGTAATTTATCCATGAGCTCGGTGGCCTCGCGGATGCGTTCGTATTCTTGCAAACGTTTAATTAATGTTGCCCGTGGATCGTCGTCGTCTTCTTCAAGCGTAGGGTGTCGTGGCAATAACATACGCGATTTTATCTCTGCCAATAGCGCTGCCATCACTAAGTATTCGGCGGCTAATTCAATATTTAATAAGCCCATTAATTCAATGTAATGAATATATTGCTGAGTAATTTCAGCAATAGGAATATGCACAATATCAAAATTTTGACGTTTAATTAAATACAGTAATAAATCTAAGGGACCTTCAAATAAACTTAAAAAAACTTCTAACGCATCGGGGGGAATGTATAAGTCTTCCGGCAATTGATTAACTGGCGTTCCGTTAACAAGTGCTAATCTTGCTGCAATAAGAGGGATGCTTTCATGCTCTGAGGCTGGTGTCACGCGTTACAAGCCAGCAAGGGAAAAGAAGAAGTTTTGCGCCACATACATGGGGTATTCTAAAATCACATTGAGGATTTTAAAATACAATAAGGCAATCAAAATATAAAACCCATAAGGTTCTAGGCGATTGTATTGCCACGCTAAGCGATGCGGTAATAAGCCTGTTAACATACGACTGCCATCTAAAGGCGGTATGGGTAATAGATTAATCAAGGCCAATACTAAATTAATAGAAATCCCCGCAATGCCAGTATAAATTAGGGGCAAAGAAATTGTTTCCACGCCAATGGTTACGCCTAAGCGAGCGATTAACGCCCATGCTGTTGCCATGAATAAATTAGCCAGCGGGCCTGCGGCGGCAACAATTGCCATGTCATGCAAGGGTTTTTTAAAATTTCGGGGATCAACAGGCACGGGCTTTGCCCAGCCAAATATAAACCCGGTACCTGTGATTAATAATAATCCTGGCAATATCACGGTACCAAACCAATCAATATGCTTAAAGGGATTCAGGGTTAAGCGACCTTGTGCTGACGCAGTTGGATCGCCATATTTTTTTGCTACCCAACCGTGCGCGACTTCGTGTACGGTAATTGCAAAAATAACAGGCAAAATCCAGACTGCAATACGCTGGATGACGGTTAAATCATTCATCATTTATGATTCCTCGCTTAGCATGGCGGCAATGCCTTTGCCTTGTCTTACTAGCACTGGCCCCGTTGCGGTGAATTCAATAACGGTAGTCGGTTCAAAGGGAATTACACCCGCATCAATGATTAAATCAAGCTCTCTATCTAGCTTTTCTCGGATGTCGTAAGGATCAGCTAAGCCCGCGCTTTCTTTAGGTAAAATTAAC
>CAJAQT010000067.1 GCA_903944165.1 uncultured Methylococcaceae bacterium
AACATACGCAACTTAGTTATCGCGCCAGAAGTTTTTGGCAACACACAGTCTCTTTATAGCCCTGCACAACAGTCCGAATTGCAAAGCTATCAAGCTAAAGTTCACCATTTTATTCAGGATAAAAGCGACCTGACTAAGCAATTACAGGCGTTAGAACAAAGTGAAGCACGGCAATATAACTTTGCACTACTATCCGAACAACGCCTGCAAGCACTGAGTGATAAACGCCTAACAACGTTGTGGAACATTAAAAACAGTCTGTTAATCGGTCTTTTGCTAGCAATTATCTTGTTAATTGCCCTCAACGTTACGCAATTTCGGCTGATGCGTAAAAAAAGTCAGCAACAAGAAAAATTAAACACCTTACTGACTGTTTGTTTAAATAAAGCCAATGATGCTGTGGTGATTACCGAAGTGAGCAATATAGAGGAACCAACAGGGCCGCTAATTATCTATGTTAATGAAACTTTTACGCGCATGACTGGCTACAGTACGGAAGACGTCTTTGGCAAAACGCCACGCATCTTGCAAGGGCCGTTAACCCAACGCAAAGAGCTGGCAAAAATTCGCTATGCTTTAATGCATTGGCAGCCAGTACGTGTTGAAGTGCTTAATTACACCAAAACAAAGACTCTTTTTTGGGTAGAAATAGATATTACTCCCATTACTGATGAAAACGGCTGGATTACCCATTGGTTAGCAATTCAACGTGACATTACCGAACGCAAAGTCCAACAAACTTGTTTTGATGAGCTTGAATTAAGTCAACAAACCAGCCAAGAAAAACAATGGCTTAGTGAATACAAATTACAACAATTATTTGATTTATCACCGTTAGGGATTTGCTTATTAACCATGACTGGGGAGTTTATAGAAGTTAATCCTGCCTTTGAAACCATGATGGGCTATTCTAAAGCTGAATTAACCCAGTTAAATAATCTGCAACTCACTCCAGAAAAACATCATGACTACGCTAAGATTCAGATGCTTGCCATGTATGAACAAGGCTTTACCAAGCCCTTTGAACTAGAGCTTATCCATAAAGACGGCACGCATTTTCCTGTGGTGATTAATAGCGTTAGAATTCGTGATAGTGATGGCAAGGATTACCATTACACCATTATCCAAGACATTACCGAGCGCAAACACATTGAGCAGAAGCTAAAGGCAGCTAAAGAACAGGCAGAAGAGTTGTCCACCTTAAAAACACACTTTATTTCCACCATTTCGCATGAACTACGCACCCCCATGACCACTATTATTGGTTATGCTGAGCTTGCGCTTGTTAGAGAGCCTAGCGAAACCACACGTCCTTTTTTAACCATCATCGATCGCGCGGCAAAAAATTTATTAGCCTTGCTTAATGACATTTTAGATTTTACAAAACTGCAAACAAAACAAGATCAGCTTTATGTAGCTGAATTTGATCTACAACTATTACTAAACAACCTAAAAAACGACTTTAGCATAGCGGCAGAGAAAAAAGAGCTGCTCTTTACTGTTGAGCAAAGCTCAGCCTTGCCGAATGTCAACGTACCCAACACACTTATTGGCGATGCAGACAAACTAAAACGGGTCTTCATTAACTTAATCGGCAATGCACTTAAATTTACCCATGCAGGCAGCGTGACGCTTAGCGTTAAGCTTAACCAACT
>CAJAQT010000068.1 GCA_903944165.1 uncultured Methylococcaceae bacterium
CGACTGATCAGGAAATGATTTTATTGACTGAGGCTTGTCAGAAACATAGTCGTGGAACTTTAAAGGCTGATATTACGGTTCAAACCTGTTTTGATGCCGATCGTTTAGATTTAGCACGTGTAGGAATTATTCCCAATCCACGATTTCTCTGTACAGACGAGGCCAAGCATCAGGCAATGCTTTCTGCGGCGATCAAACGTTCAACTCATCGTTATTGAATTAATTTAACCCGTAAAGCGGATTCGCTGCTAGGCAATACCCCATTAAGCCAAAAAAAGAGTGTCAATACGACAAATTATTATGTCTAATAAATAAGCTTTTCACATTTGTTAGACGATGGGGTTTTGGTGTATAAATAAGGATTAAAATTATTATAAAAGATGTGGGTATTTAAACGCACCTTTACTGCGTTAACTATGCCGTTATTACTTTAGTACCGAGGTGCTGCTTGATGTTCTCTTTTCTGCAACGTAAAAAGTTTTCTTTTGAAGATGTTCTGGTTATTTCATTTGCAATGATAACGGCATTTTTATTGTTTTTATCTATTACCTTAACGTATCAACTTGCACAAGAAATCGCCTATAGCAGCTTAGAAGTTAACTTTGCAGGACGACAGCGCATGTTAGTTGAGCGGATGACTTTATTGGCCGTGCAAATAGACAGCGCAGAACACTTAGGCCTTAATAAATACGCATTAAAACAAGAGTTAAACGAAAGCAAGCAGGTGTTTTCCGATACCTTCAACGCCTTACAATACGGTGGAAAAACGACCGATTCTCAGGGGGCAAGCGTCTATTTAAATCCCTGTCAATTTGTCTCAGGGAAGGCGGTATTGGCACAAACCAATACCGTATTATTGGTTTATTTTAAAGCACTTAAAACGTTTAGTGACGCTGAAACACCACACGAACAATTAGCGGCGTTACAAAAAATCATTGAAGTAGTGCCACGCTTACGTGAACTCACCAATTTGTTCACGTATCAACTGCAGGTAAATAATGAGTCCGCTATGGACGGCACACGTGCTTACAGAAACGGCTTAATTGCGCTTAGTATCGCGATACTTCTGTTTTGGGCAGTCATAGGTAGGCAACATTTTCAAACGCTGCGTAAAAAATATGCGCAGCAAACAGAACGAATGCACATGTTAGACGTGTGCTTAACCAATGCCAATGATTCAATCATTATCGTTTCTGTAGACAACGAAGAGGGCACGGTTTCACATCCAATTACTTATGTTAATCATGCCTTTGAAAAGCAAACAGGCTATTCTTATGAAGAGGTGATGGGTAAAACTCCTGACCTATGGCATGGTGAAAAAACCGATAAAGCCACACTTACGCGCATTTATAACGCCTTAACGTGTTCTCAGCCCGTGTGTGCAGAGTTGCTTATGTACAGCAAAGCGGGCCAAGAATTTACCAATGAAATTAATATCACGCCTATAGCTAATCGTGCAGGTGAAATTACTCATTGGTTAGCCGTTGAGCGTGATATTACCGAGCGTAAAGAGGCCGAACAACGCTTTATGCAATTATCCCGTTGGCACCAAACCATTTTAAATCATGTACCTGCTTTAGTCGGATATTGGAATGCAGAGCAACGCAATGTTTTTGCTAATCAGGCGTATTTTGAGTGGTTTAATATTGCCCCCGAAGCATTACACGATGCACACTTATCAGACTTGCTCTGTGCCGAGTGCTATCAAGAATTTGCGCCATACATCGCAAACACACTCGCTGGGCAAGTACAACGTTTTGAGCATCAATTACGCTGTCATCATAATCAAACATTACGCTCTGTCATGATGGAATTTATCCCAGAATTAACAGCCGACGGTGTTGTTGGCTTTTATATTTTTGGTTTTGATATTAGTGAATTAAAACGCGCCGAACGGCACAACAAAATATATGAAGATAAATTACAAAAACTTTTTGAGTTAACTTCTTTGGGTATTGCCCTACTTGATTTGGACGGGCATTACCTTGATGCCAATCGGGGCTTTGAAAAAATATTAGGGTATTCAAAAACAGATTTGCAACACATGCAGCATAAGCAACTCTCCGCCCAGTCAGATACTGATATAAGTTGGCAACAGTTAAGCTGGTTGGTCAATAACACTACTTACCAATCTTTTGAAACGATCTATCTTGGCAAACAGGGAAATGATATTGCTGTTTTTGTTAACGCAGTATTAATTTCTGACCTAGAGGGAAAATCAAATATTTGGTTAATTATTGAAGACATTAGCCAACGCAAACATGCAGAACAGCAACTATTACAGGCCAAAATTCTTGCCGAAGAGCAGACGCTAGCGAAAGCTGACTTTTTGGCGACGATGTCTCATGAAATCAGAACACCACTGAATGCCGTGATAGGCTTGTGTGCGTTAGCGTTAAATAAAACGATGCTTCCCGAAGTACGTGATTATGTGCAAAATATTCAACGTGCTTCCGATAATTTATTATTGATTTTAAATGATATTTTAGACTTCTCTAAATTAGAAGCGGGGCAGTATTGCATAGAAGAAGAGCCCTTTAATCTTGATGAATTACTTACGCATTTACGCAATTTATTGGTTATTACTACCGATAATAAAGGCTTGTTTTTACATGTTGAAAAGTCACCCTCAGTGCCCGCCGAATTAATGGGCGATGCCATGCGTTTGCAACAAATCTTAACCAATTTATTAACTAACGCGATTAAATTTACCGCCACAGGCGGCGTCACCCTAAGTATTAACAGTGCTTCCTTAACGGCAAGCCACGCAGTGTTGGTGTTTAGTGTGCAAGATACGGGCATTGGCATGAGCCCAACACAACAAGAGAAATTATTTAAAGCGTACAGTCAGGTCGAAGTGTCCACTTCACGCCGTTATGGTGGAACAGGTTTAGGCTTAGCGATCAGTGACAAATTGTTAAATTTAATGGGCGGACACTTTACCGTCAGCAGTCAGCCTGATGTAGGCTCATGCTTTAGTTTTGAACTACGCTTAGCCATTAATACAGCGGCGAGCGTCTCGACAACAACTTCTGAAGCAGCAAGTAATGCAACCTCAGGCGGCTTACAACTCAGCCTACAAAAAAGCAGTGTCGGACTCACGGGCAAACATATCTTAGTGGCAGATGATTTCGATTTAAATCAGCAAGTGCTGCAAGAATATTTAGAAATGTCAGGCATGACCGTTGACCTCGCTAATAATGGCAAAGAAGTCTTGCAATGGCTAAGCCAGAACACTTACGACGCCATCTTAATGGATGTGCAAATGCCGGAAATGAGTGGACTTGAAGCAACAGAGCATATTAGAAAAGAACCACGTTACGCCAACTTACCTATTATTGCCTTAACAGGCGGCGTCACAGCCGACGAGCACGCCAGATGTGTCGCCGCGGGCATGAACTCCTTTGTGACTAAGCCGATAAAAGTTAAAGAATTACTGGCAATATTGACAGAATATTTGGCGTAATTAACGCGATGATTAACTTCATCGGGGTGCTAAGCGGGTTACTGTTTGGCTGCTTTGAGAGGGGTTAAAGAATAACGCCAGCCCGCACTCAATACATTGTGCTAATAAGCCACTGCGTCGTAATGGCGACTGTAAGTCTACGTATTCTGAGCATTCCACAGCCGTGCAAAGCTGCTATCTAAGCGCGACAAGCGGGCGTTAAGCTGTTCCAGTAGCGGATAGTCTGGAAAGCGGCACGTGTTGCCAGTGCGGTACCAGTTCTCCATGGCGGAAGTTAGGCGCATTTTTTCGGCAACACAATCGGCAATTTGCTGTTTCAGCCATGCCATACTGGTTGTAGGGCTTAGCTCGGCGATACGATAGCGCAGGCTATTTTCAAAAATGCGTACACCGCCGCCTTGTGCAACAGTGTGATATAACGCCGTCGCATCGATAACGTCTATACCCGCCAAATAATCAATTCCAAATTCATGCAATTGCGGCAGCCACGGCACGGTCGGGCCCATTAATACTGTTTTGGCATGGCGGGCGAGTTCTGCTAAACGTGGAAAGGTTTTATTGGTAATTGAGCTGGCCGTTAAAAATACCCAGTCGGCAGTGGGAAGTAAAAACTCACAGGCGGCATCGGGTAAATCGCCAACATTGGGGTGTTTTTCCAGCACAGTAAGCTGCATGGCGTGTTGATAACGTTCAATACCTGGATAATGCCCAATAACCACCACCTTTTTATTACGCAAATGGGGTAAAAAATATTCGAAAACAGCAAGGTTAGGGTGTTCTGTGGAGCTTGCCACGGGCACGGATTCTGGTAGTGGGCGGCTATTAATACAACAGTTGATGGCCGCCATTGCAACCGTTGCTTGGTAAGGTTCCCAATGCGTAATCCATGCCGCCAGTTCGGTTACAGGCTTGCCGCTAAGCGTACCCGACCACGGCAGCATTCGCGTCGTGATTGCTGGACTCATCGCTAAACCAGTGGCACCTTTATCGCGGGTTTGGCATATTGTCCAGACCGCACCGATCAAAACTGTATCAATCAGCATGTCGCGGCTACAGTAATCCAATAGTAAGTCATAGAGACGGTTGGGCTTAGTCATCATAACGCCCACCACCAAGCACATATAATTTCATCCTTCCTCCTGCAAGACCTGTCATTCATCATGATGACTATTATGGAAAATACGGAGTCCCATTGCTTTAGCCCTTGGTTAAAAAAGTTAAAGCCTTTTTTTACTCTGGTATTAAATTGCCGCCAATAACTCTTCCACATCAGCATCTACAATTTCCAAGCCTATTTTTTTGCAGTAACGCTGCTCTTTAGCTGTGGGATGTTTGTTTAAAACCCAGCCCTTATGTTCAGCAGCGCCAATGATAATATCGCTCATCACCATGCGTTCAGAATCGCGGTTTAAGGGTAAGCCTACCAACAGATATTGTTTGTCTTTGCGGTATTCTTTAAGAAATTCAGGGAGTGCAAAGCCGCCCATGAGTTCTGAGATGTAATCAACATAATCTGCATCTGAGGCAATAAAGTTCGCTTCTGGCTTAGGCGTGCCCATGGGTTTAAACAGCACGGGAAAACGTTTATCCACTTGATCTTCAGTTATTTCAAAATAGTCACTGCCATCATAATGATAGATTTTATAACGGTAGTGGCTGGCGGTAAGTCGCGCCATGCCCACAATTAAAGTGTGCTCCTCATCGGCGTAGCTGTCTTGTAATTGAGTGTCTCTATTTATGTCAATAATATAGGCGGGTTTCCAGTGCGCTAGCCATTCATGAACTGCGGCACGTGTCCACTCGGTATTGCCATATAAACGAGTAAGGAATTGACTAAGAAAATTCCGTCCTTTTTTAAGCTCCATATTCATCGCGGCGCGTGGGAATTCGTACATCAGCTTAGGCGCCATGGGCTGACCATTATTCATTGCCAGAATAAGACTGTTGCTATCGGCGGGCATTGCTTCACCCGTGAGATTATTTTTTGCATCAAAGAGTACGCCAGGCCCTAAGTAAGGGATGACTTTATTCTCATATAAACCACTTAATATTTCAGAAAATACCTTGGCTGACATTACTGTTTCCTTTATTAATTAATTGATGATGAGTTTACTAAAGCAATAATTAATCCAATGCCTATTATTATTGTTAACGATAGATAACTATTTGATAATATTTGATTAATTTCTTATGTGCAGACGCGAGCTGAGCTGGCTTGGTTGTTGATTTCCTTACAATGCAACAAAAACCTGACTGTGAGTAAGCTTACATAGACAGAACAATTGTTTGAAAGTGTACGCATAAATAATGCGGTAAATAGTGGGTTTTATACTTATAAAACAAGCGGATAAGAAATATTATTAAATTGGCACAGGGGTTGCTTTAGGTCTAATGTCATTAACAACAACGTCCTAGACAGGAGAAGATCATGGCATTACGTCAATGTGCAATATA
>CAJAQT010000069.1 GCA_903944165.1 uncultured Methylococcaceae bacterium
GTCATTTAGCGCAGTTTTTCTTGACTCATCAAGACAAAGGTTGTTTTACTGACTTTGATGCGAATGTGTTAGCGGATCAATTTTTAAGTTGCTTACGCAGCGAGCGTTTCCAGAGTTTATTGATGAACCAAAACACTTTACCCAGTAAAGAAGAGATTGATATTTGGACTGAACAAGCCGTTAGGTTATTTTTATATGGAAGTTTGTTTCCTAAAGAAAATAACGTAAAACTAATTCCTTGTTAAGCGCTCAGTAATAAGTTGCGCTACCACCGACGGCTCGGCTAACGTCGACAAATCGCCTAAGCTATCAACTTCATTGGCCGCAATTTTGCGTAAAATGCGACGCATGATTTTACCTGAGCGAGTTTTGGGTAACGCACTTGCCCATTGCACATAATCCAAGCCAGCAATGCCGCCAATTTCTTGTTTTACCAGCATGTTTAGTGCGTGTCGTAACTCTTCATGAGGCGGTGTGCCAAGATTGAGCGTGACAAACGCATAAATGCCTTGCCCCTTAATGTCATGTGGCACGCCTACCACCGCCGATTCAGCAACGTCAGGATGTAAATTAATCGCACTTTCAATTTCTGCCGTGCCTAAGCGATGCCCCGAGACATTTAGCACATCATCAACGCGGCCAGTAATCCAATAATAGCCATCTTCATCACGTCGTGCGCCATCACCCGTAAAATAATAACCAGGATAGGCTTTAAAATATGTGTTGATGAAGCGAGGATGGTCACCATAAAGTGAGCGCGCCTGACCTGGCCAAGACTGACTTAGTGCCAATACGCCTTCTGCAACGCCCTCGATCGGGAGGCCCTGAGTGTCCATGATGACGGGGTGAATGCCAAAAAAAGGCAGGCTTGCCGAACCTGGTTTTAAGTCAGTTGCGCCGGGTAGTGGGGTAATTAAAATACCCCCTGTTTCGGTTTGCCACCAAGTGTCCACAATGGGACAGCGGGCATCACCGACAACGTGGTAATACCATTCCCATGCCTCAGTATTAATAGGCTCGCCCACACTACCTAATAAGCGCAAACTGGTGCGCTGCGTTTTCAGTACCCAGTCATTGCCTTGTGCCATTAAGGCACGTAAAGCGGTGGGCGCGGTATAAAAAACAGTCACCTTATATTTATCGATAATTTGCCAATAACGATCTGCTTCAGGATAAGTCGGTACGCCCGCAAATAACACTGTGGTTGCGCCATTGCATAAGGGCCCATAAATACTGTAAGAATGTCCAGTAATCCAGCCAATATCAGCACTGCACCAATAAACATCATCGTCTTGATAATCAAAAACGTAATAATGAGTCATTGCCGCATACAGCAAATAACCACCCGTGGTATGCAATACACCCTTAGGTTTGCCTGTTGAGCCTGAGGTGTACAAAATAAATAAGGGCGCTTCCGCATCCATTGGTGTGGGCGGACAATCGGAGTTGGCCGTTGCCATCAGTTCGTGGTACCAAAAATCACGTTGAGCTTGCCAAGGAATAGCTTGACCACTATGGCGAATGACAATAATGGTATTTAGCTCAGGGCAGTGTTGCGCAGCGTTATCTACGGTGGTTTTAATGGCGATGGTTTTACCGCCTCGGTACGCTTCATCAGTGCAAATAAGCGTGCGGCAACGACCATCCTGCACTCTATCCTTTAACGCTTCAGCAGAAAAGCCAGCAAAGACAATGCTATGCACTGCACCAATGCGCGTACACGCCAGCATGGCAATTGCCGCTTCAGGAATCATCGGTAAGTATAAGCACACTGTATCGCCCGCAGTTACGCCTTGGGCTTTTAATACATTCGCAAATTGACAGACCTGCTGATGCAATTGCCGATAAGTATAGCGTTGGGTTTGCGAGGGCTCATCACCTTCCCAAATGAGGGCAAGTTTATCGCCTTGCGTAGCTAAATGACGATCAAGGCAATTTTCACTTACATTCAGCTTAGCGCCTGCAAACCAGCGAATATGCGTAGTATGAAAATCACACTCCATAACCTTATACCAAGGCTGTGTCCAGTGTAAAAAACGCTCTGCTTGAGCCGCCCAAAACGCTTCAGGATGGCTAATCGACTGCGCATATAAGGCTTGATAAGCCTGTTTATTAAGATGCGCACGTTCAGCAATAATAGGGTTTACAGGATAAATTAAAGAATCGGTCATGAGTGTGGTGGGCTAAGTAGAAGCTTGCAAAAAGTGCCCGTATCTTAGGCGATTTTCGGCGGTTTTTTTAAGATAATTTTTTTCTTAACGCATTTCTTTTGGCAACAGGTGTAGATACTTATGCCTTAACTACGGCGTATTAATTATAATAACCGATGTTACGTGGAGCAATTGCCAAGGCGGAGTGTTAAGAGACAATGAAAGTATTCTTTTCATTTCCCCTCATTCGACTCGCTCATGACAGCCTCAGTCCTCCTTTTTCAAAGGGGGAAGTTAATTTTAAACCGCAGAATAGCGTTGTAACAGCCGCTAATAAGCAGCTTTAGCCTCTTATACTTAAGGGCAAAGAATAATCACGTGCTTAAGCATTAAGGCTTTGGTATTTGTTTTTTTTACTAACTTGTAAAGTGTAAATATTGTTATGAATAAAAAAATCTCCCGCGCACTGGTAAGCGTTTCTGATAAAACGGGTCTAGTTGAATTTTGTAGCATTCTCAATCAATTAGGGATTGAGATTCTGTCCACCGGAGGCACGGCAAAAACCTTAACAGAACATGGTTTGCCCGTGATCGAGGTGGCTGATTACACTGGCTTTCCAGAAATGATGGATGGTCGAGTAAAAACCTTACATCCAAAAGTGCACGGTGGAATTTTGGGTCGGCGCGGTCTTGATGATGAAGTCATGACTGAGCATGGTATTTTGCCGATTGATATGGTCGTGGTTAATTTATATCCTTTTGCAGCCACCATCGCCCAGCCACACTGCGATTTAGCTATGGCCATTGAAAATATCGATGTCGGTGGGCCAACTATGCTGCGAGCCGCAGCAAAAAATCATCACGATGTTGCGGTGGTGGTTAATCCTCATGACTACCCTGCCATTACTAATGAATTATTAAACAATAATAGTCACTTAACGGCGCAAACACGCTTCAGCTTGGCGATTCAAGGCTTCGCCCATACTGCGGCGTATGATGCGCAGATTGCAAATTACTTAAGTGCGCAAGATGGCAGCCTCTTTCCAGGCATAATTAACCTGCAATTTACCCATCATCACGCCTTACGTTATGGCGAAAATCCTCATCAACAGGCGGCTTTTTATCGTGAACAAGCGCCCGCAGCAGGCAGCTTGGCAGCAGCCATACAATTGCAAGGCAAAGAATTATCGTTTAACAATATTGCTGATGCTGATGCAGCATGGGAATGTGTAAAAACCTTTACTGCTGAACCTACCTGCGTCATTGTAAAACATGCAAATCCTTGTGGCGTAGCCTGTGCAGATAGCTTATTAACAGCCTATCAACGCGCTTATCAAACCGATCCTACTTCTGCTTTTGGGGGCATTATTGCCTTTAACCGCGAGTTAACAGCAGAGACCGCCGCAGCAATGCTTGCACAGCAATTTATCGAAGTCATTATTGCGCCCTCGATTAGTCTTGATGCCCAAACACTCTTGGCAGATAAGCCAAATATTCGGGTGTTGGCGGCGGGTATTGCAGAACACGCGCAGACGCCAGTGTGGGATTTAAAGCGCGTTGGCGGAGGATTATTAGTGCAAGAACAAGATCATGGTGAAGTGGTGCGTGCAGACGTACAGGTGGTCAGTGCGCGCGCGCCAACCGAGCAAGAATGGGCAGATTTATTTTTTGCCTGGAAAGTAGCAAAATTTGTTAAATCCAATGCCATTGTGTATTGCCGAGACGGGCAAACTATTGGCGTCGGTGCAGGGCAGATGAGCCGCGTGTATTCGGCAAAAATTGCCGGTATCAAGGCCGCCGATGAAGGCTTAATTGTTGCTGGAGCCGTGTTAGCTTCCGATGCTTTTTTTCCTTTTCGAGACGGTATTGATGCCGCCGCAGCGGTGGGTATTACGGCAATTATCCATCCAGGTGGATCGCTGCGTGATAATGAAGTTATTGCCGCTGCGGATGCGCATGGCATCGCAATGGTATTTACTAGAATGCGGCATTTTCGTCACTAAATGGCGCTGCATTTATCTTTTAACTTAAATGAGTCACAACAATGAATGTGTTAATAGTCGGTGGTGGTGGTCGTGAACATGCCTTGGCATGGAAGGTAAGTCAATCCAGTAAAGTAACTCAAGTCTATGTTGCGCCAGGTAATCCTGGCACGGCACATGAAGCCAACATAAGCAATGTTGCCATTGCAGCTGAGGATATCGACAGCTTAGTTGCATTTGCTCAACAACATACCATTGCTTTAACCATCGTAGGGCCAGAAGTACCTTTAGTGCTGGGCATTGTTGATCGTTTTCAAGACGCTGGTTTAGCCTGTTTTGGCCCTACGGCAAAAGCGGCACAATTGGAAGGCTCGAAAACCTTCTGTAAAGATTTTATGCAACGTTATCAGATTCCCACCGCGTCGTATCAGAGCTTTACCGATCAACAGTTAGCGATAGCGTATATTCAACAACAGGGTGCGCCAATCGTGGTGAAGGCGGATGGCTTGGCGGCAGGCAAAGGCGTTGTTGTGGCACGTACTGAAGCAGAAGCGATTGATGCTGTGCATGACATGTTGGCAGGTAATGCGTTTGGAGAGGCCGGGCATCGTGTTGTGATTGAGGAATTTTTAGAAGGTGAAGAGGCCAGTTTTATCGTTATGGCGGATGGCAAACATGCCTTAGCTATGGCAACCTCGCAAGATCATAAAGCCCGTGATAATAATGACCAAGGGCCCAACACCGGGGGCATGGGTGCATATTCGCCTGCGCCTGTGGTCAGCGCTGAAATTCATCAGCAAGTGATGCGTGACATTATTGAACCAACCTTAGCAGGCATGGCAAACGAAGGCGTGCCGTATACTGGTTTTTTATATGCCGGTTTAATGATAAGCAACACCGGCGCAGTCAAGGTGCTTGAATATAATTGTCGCTTTGGTGATCCAGAAACACAGCCAATTATGATGCGTTTAAAAAGTGATTTGGTTGATTTATGCCAAGCTGCCTTAGCGGGTCGTTTAGATCAGGTCAGCAGCGAATGGGACGAACGTGCGGCGTTAGGTGTAGTGATGGCAGCGGGTGGTTACCCAGAGAGCTATCGAAAAGGCGATATAATTTTGGGCTTAGCTGAGCAAGAAAATAATCAGCTTAGTGACGCTAAAATCTTTCATGCTGGTACTGCACAGCAAGGTGAGGACATTGTGACCGCAGGCGGACGCGTGTTGTGTGTATGTGCCTTAGGAAAAGATATTCGCGAAGCACAAAGCAATGCTTACGATGTTGTGGTAACGATTGCGTGGGATGACGTATATTATCGTTATGATATTGGTTTTAAAGCAATTCAAGCGGCACTAAGTTAAATCATCCTTGACAGCCAGACCGTGTTAACAGTTTGCTGTTGTTATAAATAAAAGAGCCTCGGTATAAAAAAATACCAAGGCTCAATTTTGCTACTGTTATTATTTTGTACTGAGCGTTAACTATTTTTTTTGCCCCTAGGAATAACGTGCAGCCATTTTTTAATATGGCGTTCAGTAATAAAGGCTAAGAAAAACAATTGCACAAAGTTATCGGCTTCTACAATATCCAAGCCTATTGTTTCAGGAATGGCTTCTTTGCGTGTACCAAACAATTTATCCCAAAAAGCTAAAACAATTCCGTAATTACTATCATGCTCGTTACGCTGCGCGGAATGGTGTACGCGGTGTAAATTGGGGGTAATGATGTAGTCAGACAGTGTTTTTTCAAACTTAACATGAATGTTGGCGTGATGAAAAAAGATAAAAAACAATTCAACAATTTCAATTGCCAGCACTAAATAAGCATCCACCCCAATAATGATTACAAAGACACATTTGTAAACAATTTCAAGCAATAAATCAAAGACATGAAAGCGAAA
>CAJAQT010000070.1 GCA_903944165.1 uncultured Methylococcaceae bacterium
CACCAGGCTCAGACGTACTTTTGCGTCATGTAGGCATTAATCCAACCCGAACTGGGGTGATTGATATCTTGCGTTTAATGGGCGCTAATATTGAAGTGTTAAATGTAAGAGACGTGGGTGGTGAGCCAGTGGCTGATTTACATGTGATATACAGTCCATTGACTGGAATTGATATTCCTGAAGACTTGGTGCCGTTAGCAATTGATGAATTTCCTGTGTTATTTGTTGCGGCGGCGTGTGCAAGCGGGCAGACACGCTTGAGTGGTGCTGAAGAATTACGCGTAAAAGAGTCAGATCGTATTCAAGTAATGGCGGATGGTTTACAGATTTTAGGTGTTGACGCTCAGCCAACGCCTGATGGTATGATTATTAATGGCGGAAAACTTGCTGGCGGCGTAGTTGATTCGCATGGTGATCATCGTATTGCCATGGCTTTTTCAATTGCTGCTTTACGTGCTGAAGGGATGATTACCATACATGATTGTACTAATGTTAATACTTCATTTCCTGAATTTAAAGTGCTGGCTAAATCCTTAGGTTTATTGCTTGAGTGCATTGATGCTCAAGGCTAAGCCATGTCAATACCAGTAATTACCATCGATGGTCCAAGTGGTGCAGGCAAAGGCACGGTAAGTCGTTTACTAGCCAAAAAATTAGGCTGGCATTATTTAGATAGTGGTTCAATCTATCGCTCTCTTGCTATAGGTGTATTAAACAAAGCACTTGATGTAACCGATGTTGACAGTATTGTGACAGAGGCGATGGAAATGCGCTTGGTTTTTGAGTGTGGTGAGGCATTGCGTGTGTGCCTAGCAGGTCAGGATATTACCCAACAATTAGCGTTAGAGCAGGTTGGCAATACTGCTTCAAAAATAGCTGTGTTGCCAGAGGTTAGGCAGGTTTTACTGCAAAAACAACAGGATTTTAGAGTGCTTCCTGGGTTGGTTGCTGATGGTCGTGATATGGGAACAGTGGTTTTTCCAGACGCACAATATAAAGTATATTTAACAGCTAGTGCTTTAAAAAGAGCAGAGCGAAGATATAAACAGTTGAAAGAGAAAGGAATCGATGCTAATCTTTCACGCTTAACAAAAGATATCGAAGAGCGAGATCGGCGCGATAGTGAGAGGGCAGCAGCCCCACTAAGCATACCGGTTGACGCGCTTTTTATAGATTCTTCTGATATAACCATTCATGCTGTGTTAGACAAGATACTTAGCATCATTTCAATAGAAACGGTGTAAGCAATCTAGTTAAACAGTTTTTTTAACATTACATTAATTGATGGCTGAATAATTTATTCAGTTTGGGAAATAGAAAATGAGCGAAAGCTTTGCGTCGTTACTTGAAGAGAGTTTAGCCAAGACTAAAATGAGTCCTGGCGCTATGTTGATAGGTACAGTAATTGATATCGAAAACGATATGGTTATTGTCAGTACGTATTCTAAATCAGAAGGTGTCATTCCAAAGTGGCAGTTTCTTAATAACGATGGTGAATTAGAAGTTGCTATCGGCGATGAAATTGAAGTCGCGTTGGATTTATTTGAAGATGGTTTAGGTGCTACGCTTCTATCCAGAGATAAAGCAAAGAAAAATAAAGCATGGTACGAACTTGAAACGGCATTCGAAAAAGAAGCAACAATTGTTGGACGCATCACTGGTAAAGTACGTGGTGGTTTCACTGTTGCAGTCGGTGCGTTGCGTGCGTTTTTACCAGGCTCTTTAGTTGATGTTAGACCTATTCGTGACACCACATTCTTAGAAAATCGTGATTTAGATTTTAAAGTAATTAAAATCGATCAAAAAAGAAATAATGTTGTGTTATCTCGTCGTGCTGTGGTCGAAAAAGAATATAGTGCAGAACGTGAAGAATTATTAAAAACCCTCGAAGAAGGTGCGATTGTCGTGGGTGTTGTTAAAAATCTTACCGATTACGGTGCCTTCATTGATTTGGGTGGTATTGATGGTTTATTACACATTACTGATATGGCTTGGCGTCGTGTTCGTCATCCTTCTGAGTGTGTTGAGATTGGTCAAGAAATTAAAGTTAAAGTACTTAAATATGACAAAGATAAAAATCGCGTATCTTTAGGCATGAAACAAATGAACGAAGATCCATGGCAAAACATTGCGCGTCGTTATCCAGCAGGGACACGTGTTTTCGGTAAAGTGAATAATTTAACTGATTACGGTTGTTTTGTTGAGATTGAAGAAGGCGTTGAAGGTTTAGTGCATGTGTCTGAAATGGATTGGACTAACAAAAATGTTAATCCTTCTAAATTAGTTCAATTAGGTGATGAAGTTGAAATTATGGTTTTGGATATCGATGAAGAAAAACGTCGTATTTCATTAGGCATGAAACAATGTAAAACCAATCCTTGGGATGAGTTTGCTGCAACCCATAATAAAGGCGATAAAATTTCTGGAAAAATCAAATCCATTACTGACTTTGGTATTTTCATTGGTTTAGATGGTGGCATTGATGGTTTGGTGCACATGTCTGATATTTCATGGGCAGAAGATGGTGAAGCATCGGTACGTGATTTCAAAAAAGGCGACGAGTTAGAAACAGTTATTCTTGCTGTTGATTCTGAGCGTGAGCGTATTTCTTTAGGCATCAAACAATTAGAGCAAGATCCTTTCCAAAACTTCCTAGCCAAGCATGAAAAAGGCAGCATCGTAACAGGTACCATCAAAGAAGTGGATGCTAAGGGTGCGGTGATTATTTTGGCTGATTATGTTGAAGGCTATATTCGTGCTTCAGAAATTCAACGTGATCGCGTTGAAGATGCACGTACTCTTCTAAAAGAAGGCGATACAGTGGATGCTAAATTCATTGGTATTGATAAGAAAAGTAAAACCATTTCTTTATCGATCAAAGCCCAGTTGCAAGAAGAAGAAACGCATACTATCAAAGATCATTCTCAGCAATCGGTAAGTTCTGGTTCACCTACATTTGCTGATATTTTTAAGCAAATGGAAAAATAAAGCGATTAATTTGAGGGCATTCAAGATGCCCTCTTTTTTTATTTTTTTTTCATAGGATAGAGTGTGACAAAATCTGAATTAATTGAAGTGCTTGCAAAGCAGCAGCCACATCTTGCTCTTAAAGATGTTGAATTAGCAGTAAAATGTATTATTGAAAAAATGAACCAAGCCTTAGCTAATGGTGAGCGTATTGAAATTAGAGGCTTTGGTAGTTTTTCATTGCACTTACGCCCTCCACGTTTAGGAAGAAATCCTAAAACAGGTGAATCCGTTGCTTTATCAAAAAAATATGTCCCTCATTTTAAGCCAGGTAAAGAATTACGTGATCGCGTAGATTCTTCGCGTGAAAAATGCACGATAATCGATTAGTCTGTTCTTATTTCTTGATAAGCCAATGCTATTTGGCTGAGCTTATCAAGACTTTCTAAGAAAAGTGTGTAAGCTTTGGTTCGTTACATAAACGCAGCAGACCATTTTATATACGCTATCTTTTTTAAATTATTGATTGTTTTTTTTACTAATTTTCAATCATAGTTAATACCCCATGACTTTAGCCGTCAATTCATCCTCACATACGCCCATGATGCAGCAGTACCTGCGCATTAAAGCGGATTACCCAGATACCTTATTGTTTTATCGCATGGGTGATTTTTATGAATTATTCTACGATGATGCTAAAAAAGCCTCTACTTTATTAGATATTACCTTAACGCGACGGGGATCTTCAGCAGGCGAGCCTATTGCTATGGCGGGGCTGCCGTATCATGCCGTAGAATCTTATCTTGCGCGATTAATAAAGCAAGGCGTGTCGGTAGCTATTTGTGAACAAATTGGTGATTCTACTGCATCCAAAGGGCCGGTTGAGCGAAAAGTTGTGCGCGTTATTACGCCTGGTACAGTCACTGATGAAGCTTTATTAGAAGATAGAAAAGATAATTTATTAGTCGCTGTGTGTACGACTAAACAAGGTCATGGCATTGCCAGCCTAGATTTAGGGAGTGGTCGTTTTAGTCTTCAAGAAGTTGCTTCAGATGATGTATTGGTGAGTGAAATAAGTCGATTGAATCCAGTTGAATTATTATTTAATGAAGAACTGGTGTTACCTAATCAATTAGCACAGCGTAGTGGTTTATGTCGTAGGCCGTCATGGCATTTTGATCATGAAAGTGCTAGGAAGCGTGTACTAGATCAGTTTCAGGTGATTGATTTAAAAGGTTTTGGTTGTGATAATTTGGGTTTAGCCAATACCGCTGCAGGTGTGTTATTACAGTATATTAAAGATACACAACAACATGCCTTGCCCCATATTCAGGGCTTATTGGTAGAAAATAATGAAGCGTATATAGTATTAGATGCAGCGAGTCGCCGTAATTTAGAGCTAGACACACATGCTTCAGGGCAAATGCAATACACCTTATTGGGCGTATTGGACTCAACAGTGACGGCGATGGGGAGTCGTTGTTTACGGCGCTGGTTGCATAGACCACATCGCAATCAAGACTTACTTAAACAAAGATATAAATGTGTTGATGCATTATTACAGGACTACTTATACAAAGATGTTCACGAGGTATTACGACACATTGGTGATATTGAGCGTATTAGTACCCGTATTGCGTTAAAAACTGCGCGCCCTAGAGATTTAGTCGTGTTGAGAAATACCTTGGCAGCATTACCGCACGTGCATCAGGTGTTATCGCGAGATGAAAGCGGAGTACTTAGTTATTTAGCTGCACAAATACCTGTTCAAACTGAGTTAGTAAGCTTGCTTGAACGCGCAATTGTAGAGCACCCGCCAATATTGGTTCGGGACGGTGGCGTTATTGCGCAAGGCTACGACGCAGAATTAGATGAATTGCGCTATTTAAGTCAACATGCAGATCAGTATTTATTGGATATGGAGATGCGTGAAAAGGCTGCGACCGGCATTTCTAATTTAAAAGTTAGTTATAATCGAGTACATGGCTATTATTTAGAAATTTCACATATTCATAGCAATAAAGTGCCGGCACATTATCAACGTAAACAAACTTTAAAGGGCGTTGAACGTTATATTACTGATGAACTTAAGGACTTTGAAGGACGCATTTTAAGCGCACGTGATAAAGCCTTGGCGTGTGAAAAAGCACTGTATGAAGCCTTATTAACGGACTTAAATACCGCTCTTCAGATATTACAATTATGCGCGGTGGGATTGGCTGAATTAGACGTGTTGGCGTGTTTTGCAGAACGAACCGATGTTTTGCAATTAACACAACCCACGTTAGTGGAGCATACTGAGTTAACTATAGACGCTGGTCGACATTTAGTTGTTGAGCAGTTGTCATCTTTGCCCTTTGTCCCCAATGATGTAGAGTTTACTGCTCAGCGTCGGATGTTGATTATTACTGGTCCTAATATGGGAGGTAAATCTACCTATATGCGACAAGTGGCGTTGATTGTATTGATGGCTCATATTGGCTGTTATGTGCCAGCAAAAAGTGTCGTATTAGGGCCGATAGATAAAATCTTCACACGTATTGGCGCATCGGATGATTTAGCGAGTGGACGTTCTACATTTATGGTGGAAATGTCTGAGACGGCAAATATTTTGCATAATGCGACGGCCAATAGTTTGGTGTTAATGGATGAAGTGGGTCGTGGTACCAGTACGTTTGACGGGTTATCTTTAGCTTGGGCAGCGGCCACACATTTAGCTAAAGACAGTCAAGCATTTACCTTATTTGCAACGCATTATTTTGAATTAACAACCTTGGCAGAAGAGCATCAAACTATCTTTAATGTTCATCTTGATGCCATGGAGCATAATGAAAAGATTATATTTTTACATGCGGTCAAAGATGGGCCTGCAAATCAAAGTTATGGTTTACAAGTTGCTGCGTTGGCAGGTGTTCCGCACAGTGTTATTCAACAAGCAAAACAAAAGTTACAGCAATTAGAAGCCACCGCGTATCAACATCATCATCAATATACAGAGAGTCAGCAAATAGATTTATTTGCTTCAATTGGCACTCACCCTGTGTTATCTTTTTTAGAGTCTGTTACGCCAGATGAACTTAGTCCAAAAGAAGCTTTAAATATGATCTATAAATTAAAAGCATGGTTGTAGTGTACGATTTTTATGCCTTTAAGTAGGTATGCTTACTTGCTTTTCGCTGCTTAAATAATTTTCCCTTTATGATTGTTATCTATGTCATCTCACGTCTTACCACTTAAAGATTTACAGTTACCAGAGCCTAGCCATTTCTGGCCACCTGCGTTTGGGTGGTGGGGGCTTGCCGCGGTGCTTATTATGCTAGGTTTTTTAGCGTTTAGGTGGTGGCAAAGAAGCAATCGCTTAGCGTGTTTAGCCTTGGCAAAAAAACAATTACAGGCGATTAAACGCATCCACACAGAACAGCCTATTGAAAGCATTCAGGCGGTCTCTATATTATTAAAACGGGTGGCGATAACGGTATCCCCCACACAACACGTAGCGGGTTTAATTGGTTTAGCATGGCTTGTTTATTTAGATAAATCGCTTACTGGGAAACCTTTTTCAGAAGGCGTAGGGCAATGTTTATTAGTTGCTCCTTATTGTGAAGCGCCAGATGTTAGTCAACTAACAGAACTTATCAACTTAACTGAGCGTTGGCTTAGTGCACAAGCTGCGCCTTTACTTAAACATAATCGACCAGTAAAAAAATACAATGATTGATTTTGCATGGCCTTGGTTATTAGTTAGCTTACCTTTACCTATTATTGTGCGTTGGTGGTTGCCAGTGTATGAGCGTCAGCAAGCCTCTGCACTTAAAGTACCTTTCTTAGATGATTTTTATACAGCTGAAAGCAGTCATCAACGGGTGCAGCTTACGCAGCGTTGGACAGTATGGATAGCTGCGTTAGCTTGGCTATTATTAGTGACCGCTGCAAGTCGACCGCAATGGGTAGGCGAGCCCTTAGAGCAAGCCATAAGTGGTCGAGATGTTATGTTAGCGATAGATTTATCAGGCAGTATGGAAGCTCAAGACTTTGCAATAAACAAGCAGCCTGTTGATCGATTAACCGCTGCAAAATGGGTTGCTGGTCAGTTCATTGAGCGTCGAACAGGCGATAGAATTGGATTGATTTTATTTGGAACGCGTGCTTATTTACAAACGCCGTTAACGTTTGATAGAAAAACAGTGGTTACTTTATTAAATGAATCAGCCTTAGGTTTGGCGGGAGAAAATACCGCTATTGGTGATGCCATTGGCTTAGCGGTAAAGCGCTTAGGTGATCAACACGTTAATAGTCGTGTTCTGATTTTAATGACTGATGGCGCAAATACTGCGGGTGAAATCACACCATTGAAAGCAGCAGAATTAGCGGCAACGATAAAACTTAAAATTTATACCATTGGCATTGGCGCAGATGAAATGGTCGTGCGAAGTTTTTTTGGCAATCGAACCGTTAATCCTTCGGCAGACTTGGATGAAGATGCGTTAATTAAAATAGCAGAAAGTACCGGCGGGCATTATTATCGGGCAAGAAATGCGCAAGAATTAGAAAATATTTATCTCAGATTAGATGAATTAGAACCCATAGAAAAAGATAAGCAGTATTTCAGGCCACGCGAAGAATTGTTTTTTTGGCCATTGTCAGTTGCCCTAGCTTTGCTAGCCGCGTTAGCCACGCAGCGAGTTAATTAACATGGATCTAACATCATTTCATTTTATCAGGCCCTGGTGGTTACTCGCGTTACTCCCTTTTATTGGTGGCATGTGGACGCTGTGGCGCAGCAAAATAAAACACACGCGTTGGTCACAGGTGTGTGATGCCGAATTATTGCCTTATTTATTGCATGCCAACGCTAATCAAATGCATCTTGGACAGCGTGAAGTGCTGGGGGGGGTGGTTTTGTTGGCAATTATTGCACTGGCAGGGCCGACGTTTGAACGAATTCAGGTGCCCGCTTTTAGCAATGCAGCAGCACTTGTTCTGGTGTTGGATTTATCGCACTCAATGGATGCAAAAGATATTACGCCCAGTCGATTACTTAGAGCGCGTTATAAAATTGCTGATATCTTAAAGCAACGTAAAGACGGGCAAACGGCGTTAGTGGTGTATGCTGGCGAAGCGTTCACGGTAACGCCATTAACAACTGACACGGAAACCATTAACAACCAATTATCTGCCTTACAAACTGACATCATGCCCAGTCAGGGTAGTGCTACGGGCTTGGCATTACAGCGAGCAATGATGTTATTGAAACAAGCAGGCTCACCCCGTGGGCAGATTATTTTAGTGACTGATGGTGTAGATGACACCGCCTTTGCCGTCGCACAAACCTTAGGTGACGTACATTTATCGGTATTGGGTATTGGCACAACAGAAGGTGCGCCTATTCCTTTAGCAGAAGGTGGCTTTTTGAAAGATGCGCAAGGCAGTATTGTCGTGCCTAAATTAGATACCGCTCAGCTCGCTAAGTTAGCCAGCACTGGGCAGGGCAGTTATCAAACCAGTACCGCTAATGATCAAGATATTCAGCAATTAATGTATGCAGTTAATCACTCAGTGACCGACGTAGACAGTAAAAATACTACGTTGCAGTTGGCACAGTGGTCAGATTTAGGGCCCTGGTTAGTGGTGTTGCTAGTCCCTTTTGCAGCCCTTCTGTTTCGCAAAGGTGTATTAGTCTTTGCCTTGTTGTGTTGTTTACCTATGCCTAAAACAAGTTACGCTGTGACTTGGCAAGATGTTTGGCAAACACCCGATCAGCAAGCCCAACACGCATATAAGCAACAAGATTATGCCAAGGCAGCAGAATTATTTGTCGACCCTAAGTGGAAAGCTGCGGCGTATTATCAGGCGGGTGAGTATGCCAAAGCCGCTGCACATTCCCTTAAATCAGATAGCGATAGCGCAGATTTTTATAATCAAGCAAATGCCTTAGCACAAGCTGGAAAATTGCAAGAAGCGGTTGCGGGCTATGAGCACGCCCTAAAATTAAATCCTAGTAATGCAGATGCCAAATATAATAAAGCGATTGTTGAAGAAGAGCTTAAAAAACAACAACAAAAAAATGACGATAAGCAGACTCCATCTGGGCAAAACTCCAATAATAAAGATAAACAAACATCATCACCGCAACAAAATAAGCCCTCATCTACCCAACAATCTGACAGTAGCAGCTCAACCGCTGAGTCGTCATCAGAGCAAGATAATTCAGGACAGCCTGAGCAAAAGCCAGAGCATCCTGCCTTAGAAGATAAAGCACCGCCAGCAAGTGACCAAGACAGTGCCTCAACGGAAGAAAAAAACACCGCGCAACAACCGTCCGAAACTGCTGAAAAGAGCGCTGCGTCAGCGTCAGAGAAAAATAAACCCTCAACAAAAGGTGCAGTCGCCGCCGAGCAAGCTGATTTATCCGCAGAACAAAAACAAGCTAATGAACAATGGCTGAAACGTATCCCCGATGATCCTGCCGGGTTATTAAAGCGAAAGTTTTTGTATCAGTATGGGCAGCAAGAATATCTTAATAAAAATTCCACTCAAGCTTGGTAGTGACTAAATGTTAAACAGTTGATGCAATAAAGGTCAGTATTCTCGCAATCATGGATATAACTGAATTAAGTTACGCAGCCATAATACATCTTACTAAGGTCGAATAATGAAAGTTGGTTATCAGTTGTTTATCACCCCTTCCCAAAAATTATATACATGTTTGATGCTTATAGTATTGTGGCAATCGCCAGTATGGGCAGCATCGTCATGGTCATCAGTTACTACGCCAAAAACACTTGGAAACAGTGTGCAAAGTATTGGTAGTTATACTAATGGATGTATAAGTGGTGCATCGGCATTACCAATTAATGGCAAAGGCTATCAATTAATGCGCTTATCGCGGCAACGAATTTACGGACATCCTGTGCTAACGCATTTTATTCAGCAGTTGGGTGAGCGTGTCGCGCAAGAAAAAATGGGGGTGTTATTAATCGGAGATTTAGGTCAGCCACGCGGTGGGCCAACATTAACAGGGCATCGCAGTCATCAAACTGGATTAGATGTGGATATTTGGTTTTTGCATAGTCAGCAAGCGCAGCAACGGCTATTAAGCTCAGTGGAGCGAGAAACTATGCAGGCCGCATCTGTTGTAAACACACAGAATGCTAAGCTAAATTTAATGCAATGGACAGCGCGTCAGGAAAAAGTCTTAGAAATAGCTGCACTCATGCCAGAGGTGGATAGAATCTTTGTTAATCCCATCATAAAACGGGAATTATGTCAGCGCTATAATGCGGCGCAGTGGTTAAG
>CAJAQT010000071.1 GCA_903944165.1 uncultured Methylococcaceae bacterium
CTATATGTTTAAGATGATAAGCCTCGGTTACCGTTAGTCTAATGGACGTTGTTGCAATACCATCGATACGGCGGCGGCGCGGGTAACTACGCCTAGTTTTTCAAAAATATGTTCTAAATGTTTATTCACTGTTCGTGGGCTGGTCGCTAAAATTAAGCCAATGTCTTTATTAGTTTTGCCGCGTGAAATCCACATTAATATTTCTGCTTCACGAAAGGTCAACCCTAATGAGCCTTTTAGTGCGTCTAAATCCCAATCTGTTGCAGGTGTTTTTTGCAGAAGCAGTAAGTGTTCACCAATGTGTTGACTGAGGTCTATTTTGGCGAGAAAGCCATTTTTATCGGTATAGTCAAGGGTGTTTAGGTGCGTTAAATCAGTCTTTGTGCTGAGACTTTTGTTTACCCACGCGGCTAAGGGCGAAGGTAACGGCTGTCCTAAATAAGAGGGCGGTGTAGCAACTGTGGTCGGAGAAAAGTTAGCAAACGCAGTTAGCCAGTCCTGTGCTGAGGGCGTTAACCAGACTATGTGTTGTGCTGAATTAATACTTAAGGCCGAAAAATCACCATGCTGAAGAAGGTGTTGAGTGCGTTGGAATACGCGTGCTTGCGCTAGATGAACGTCAATGCGTGCTAACACTTCTTGAGGACGAATGGGTTTTATAATGTAATCCTGTGCGCCTTCACCAAAGCCACGTAATAAATCATCTAATTCGCTTAAGCCAGTCATAAATAAAATGGGGATGTGTTCTGTGCTAGGATCCGTTTTTAAACGGTGGCAGGTTTCAAAGCCGTCAATTCCTGGCATCATGACATCTAATAAAATAATATCTGGTTTAAGATAATGTATTTGTTCTAATGCAGATAAGCCATCAGTGGCAACTAAGACACGATAATTAGCTTCGGCAAGGGTGTCGGATAATAACGCTAAATTGCCAGGCGTATCGTCGACAATCATGACGGTTGCAGTGTGGTTGACGTGTTCTTTTAGCATGGCAAAGGGTCTCCTTAAAGGCGTTATAGGCCTAGTAATTTTCTAATTTCGCCAAGCCTAAATTCACTTGCCAGTGTTTTTATCGTGGTTAAAAAAGCGTGGTGATCAGGCTGCGTGGTCAGTATGTTATCAATGCGTGTCGTTAACCCACGAATATCTCCAATGCGTACTAAATCAATAAGTTCCGCTTGAATGCTTTCTGGTAAGGGAGGTAAAGCGATGCTGGGTGCTGTTGTGGGGGTGCTGAGTTGAGGCGTAAGGGCTTGATTACAAATCCAGTGTAAATCTAAACATTGTTTGAGTTTATAGAGTAAGTCATCAACTTGAATGGGTTTGCTTAAGAAAGCATTACACCCTGCATTGCTGGCATTTAAGCGGTCGGTGGGATATGCATTGGCACTTAAGACAATGATGGGCATCATACAGTCTTGTTGACGTAATTGTAGGATGGTTTCTATGCCATCAATACCGGTCATTGATAAGTCTAAGATGATTACATCGGGTGAGGAATGCTTGATTTGCTCAAGACATGCTTCGCCTGAACTGGCTTCGTCTACATAAAATCCTAACGGCTCTAAAATACCCAGTAATAATTGTCGATGATCAATTTGGTCGTCAACCACTAATATTTTTTTTCTATCGCCTTGATAACCAATAATATGTTCATCGTGCTGTGGCTCTGCTTCGGTTGTTACGCTGGGTAATAATAAGCGCACGATAAAGGTAGAGCCTTGCTCGATGGTGCTTGTAACGGTGAGTTCTCCCCCCATAATTTCCGCTAATATTTTACTGATGGTTAAGCCTAAACCACTGCCTGTATGGGCATTGCCGGTGTGCGTGTTTAAGCGAATAAAAGGTTGAAAAATGGCGTCTAATTGCGCTTCTTCTATACCAGGGCCGGTATCGCTGATTTCAAAATTGGTGACGCCACTGCTGTAGCGGATACGAAAATTAATTTCACCACAGGCCGTAAATTTAACTGCATTACCCAATAAATTAATCAATATCTGTCCAACACGTTTTTCATCGCCACGGATACGTTCGGGTAAGTTATGTGGAAAATAGTAATTAAAGCGCACGCCTTTTTGCTCGGCTTGACCTTTAAATAGATTAACTAAGTGCTCAAGAAATTGTGCAAAATGAATGGTGTCATATTTGAGTTCGAAGCGACGCGCTTCAATGCGAGCAATATCAAGAATATCTTCAATCAGTGAGGCTAAATGTTCGCCACTACGTTTAAGTGTTTGCACCGCTTGTTTACGGTGCTCTGGAATACTTGAATCATTACTTAAAATATGGGCGTAGCCAATAATACTGTTTAAAGGTGAGCGTATTTCATGACTCATATTGCTTAAGAAACGACTTTTTGCGGTGTTTGCAGTATCTGCCATTTTTATTGCTTGAGCTAATTTAGCATCAGTTTTTTTATGTTCATTTATTTCTTCTTGCAGCAACTGAGTTTGTTTGGCTGTTTCATCCTGAGCAATGCGTCGACTTTCAGCATTTAAAATTAGCCACCACGTACATAAGCCAATAAACACCAATACCGAGGCGTACACTTTTAAAAAATTATTAAGCAGTAACTGAAACTGGACAAAATTTTGTTGAACACTGAGTAAATCTTGATAATAAATTATGCCTATAAAAAGACTGGTGAGTAGGGAAAGAAATAAAAATAACAGTAAAAAACGTAATAAGCGTAAACGTGTGGCGAGGCTTAAAGAGAGAAATGCTAATTTTTTAGCTAAGCTTTCTAAATAATCATCAAAACGAAAGCCTTGTTTACACATATCTTGACAGCGGGCATCTAAGGTACAGCATAACGAGCAAATACTGCCTGCATAGGCGGGGCAATAGGCAATGTCTTGGTGTTCAAAGTTATTTTCACAGATTGAGCATTTAGGATGGATTTGGGCATTATTAAGCTCACGATCGCGGGCTAAATAATGTTTGCCACGGGTTAAATAAGCAAGCGCAGGTGTTAATAAAAAGGCTAACAGGAAGGCGATAAAGCCTGAAAAGGCTTTGGCAAATTCACCAAATACCTCAGCATAAGCCAGTATCGACAGCAGTGACGCCAGTAAGGTGGAAATAATGCCAACAGGATTTAAGTCAGGTAGATAGGCACGTTTAAACTCAATAATTTTAGGACTTAAGCCTAAGGGTTTATTGATTAATAATTCGGCTGCAAGGGTGCAAATCCACGCAATTGACATGTGAGAAAACAAGCCAAGCACTTTTTCAAGCGCACCAAATACTCCAAACTCCATTAACAGCAAGGCAATTAAGACATTAAAAAATAACCAAATAACACGACCAGGGTGATTATGAGTCATGCGCGAAAAAAAATTTGACCACGCTAATGAGCCAGCATACGCATTGGTGACATTGATTTTAATTTGACTCAGGATAACCAGTAAGGTGGTTGCAGCAAGCGCCCATTGTGGATTATCAAACAGCATTCGATACGCTACAAAATACATTTGTGTTGGTTCGTGTGCGTGTAGGGCGGGAATGCCATGACGAATGGCTAAGTGTGCGAGTAAAGCACCTAAGAGTTGCCGTAATGCACCAAAAATAATCCATCCTGGACCGCCGGCAATCACTGCACACCACCAGCGTTTGGGGCGAGTGCTTTGGGTATCAGGCATAAACCGTAAAAAGTCCACTTGTTCGCCAATCTGAGCAATCATTGAAAACGCAATCGTTGACGCTGCGCCAAATAGCAACCAATCAAAACCTTGTCCTGTGCCAGCAATCCACGCATACGTTTTTAGGATGGGCAGTGCTTCTGCTTCACGACATGCGACAGCAATATAAGGCGCAATCAGCAACAGTAACCAGAGTGGTTGAGTCCACAATTGCATGCGGCTAATGGTGGTAATGCCGTAGGTAACTAAGGGTATCACTACGAGGGCACTGATAATGTAGGCAAGCGAAAGCGGAATATGAAAATATAATTCAATCGCCAGCGACATAATGGACGCTTCTAATGCGAATAAGGTAAACGTATACGCCGCGTAAATTAGGGAGGTAAAGGTTGAGCCCATGTAGCCAAAGCCTGCGCTACGGGTGAGTAAGTCAATATCAATATGGTAACGCGCGGCGTAATAACTAATGGGAAAGCTGGTGATAAAAATCAATAGACCAACACTGATAATTGCCCACACAGCGTTGGTGAAGCCATAGTTGATAGATAAAAAACCACCAATGGCTTCTAACACTAAAAACGAAGTTGATCCAAAAGCGGTGTTTGCAACTTCAAATTCTGACCATTTACGAAACCGACTGGGTGCATAACGTAAGGCATAGTCTTCCATGGTTTCATTGGCGACCAACTCGTTATAATCGCGGCGAATTTTGGTAATGTATTGGTAAATTTCCATTATTAAGAATGCAAATGCCTAGTGAAATAAAGCCTCATCGCCCATAACTTACATCGTTTAAAAGTCTGTTAACAAGCGTACCTGTTTAAAAAATAGGTTCATCAACGGTGGGCAGTGCAGCTAAGTCTACTGGTTTGACTATTTTACGGTTAACGACGCTCATGACCTATATGAATAATCAGCGGTGTTCCCTGATTATGAATAATAAGATCCTGCTGTTGTTCTGTGGCATGTAAGTCTTGACGCTGAGTTTTAGCATTAGAGTCGGTACGCGCAGGTCGCGTTTCTATGTGTACTGACGGCAGCCAAGCTGTGGCGGCGTTGTTAGTTGTTTTGGTAGGTGTTACGTCGGTGGCAAGTGTCGGTTGTCGCCACTGGCTTAATGAATTAAAACAGGTGGTGGTGATGTGATGACTTAGCTGCATGAGGCGTTTGCTCTTATCGGGTTCTTGCGTTAACACGGCGACGCTAAACGTCATGGTGTGTTCAATAACCTCAGTGTGAGGCGGAGGTGTGGTTAACTGACAATGAATCGGTAGCACATCTTCTTTCTGAAAATCAGGTGCGCGTGGATCAGAATTACCTGCGCTAAAAGAAAAGCCAATGGGTGTGGCTAAATGACTAATATCACCCAGTGTTGCGGTGAGTTGATAGCCGGCAATCTCCGCTGGCGTCAAGGGATAGTGCCAAGTATCCAGATTTTTGCGCACCTGAGCAACAATATCATGATGATCCGTCGTGCTTAGCAAGCGTGCTAGCGTGTTGTTGAGCTGCGTATTACTCACCAGCATAAAGGGCAACGCACTGAGCGCTGTATTGTTGTGTTCGGCAGCAGGCGCGTCTGCAAATACGACCGATGAGCTCAGTGTTTGTACTAACACACACAGTAAAAAATACGTCAATAGTGATTGCTTAACAAAGCGACAAGCGGTCATATCTTTCTCCCATTTAGTAGACCTTTACTTTAATAGACTCTTTTATCCACAGCTATGCGTTAAATGACTGATGCGTTATTTAACGGATTGTCGCGTCGTTCATAACACACAATAATCAGTCCCGACAACGCAAGTTCATCGTCCCCAGCGCATAGCTGAAGGGCATAAGCATTCAACCATGAGGAGAAGCAATGAAAACCTTAATAAAGTTAGACTTGGATAAAAAACCTTGGGAGCAAGAGGGACAAATTCATAACCGCTGGCATTCTGATTTACCTATGGTAGCCATGGTTAAACCAGGGGATGAATTTCGTGTGGAATGTATGGATTGGACGGGGGGACAAATTGGTAATAACGACAGTGCCAATGATGTTCGTGATGTGGATTTAACGCAAGTGCATTATCTGAGCGGCCCCATTGGTGTTGAAGGCGCTGAGCCAGGTGATTTAATGGTGGTCGATATTTTAGATGTTGGCACCTTTGATGAGTATCAATGGGGGTTTAACGGCTTATTTGCTAAAGAAAATGGCGGTGGGTTTTTAACCGATCACTACCCTGAAGCGCGTAAATCAATTTGGGATTTTCATGGCATCTACACCACTTCTCGGCATGTGCCACATGTTAAATTTGCGGGCATTATGCATCCTGGTTTGATTGGCTGCTTGCCGTCTAAAGAATTATTGGCAACATGGAACGCTCGCGAAGCCGCCTTAATTGCCACTGACCCAGAGCGCGTACCGGCCTTAGCGTTACCGCCTAATCCACAATCAGCGGTTATGGGTAAGTTAACAGGCGACGCCGCCAAAGCCGCCGCTGCTGAAGGTGCGCGTACCGTTCCACCACGAGATCATGGCGGTAACTGCGATATAAAAAATCTTACCAAAGGCTCAAAAGTTTATTTTCCTGTGTATGTCAAAGACGGTGGCTTATCGATGGGGGATTTGCATTTTTCCCAAGGCGATGGAGAAATCACCTTCTGCGGTGCTATCGAAATGGCGGGCTATTTAGATATTAAAGTCAGTCTAATTAAAGACGGCATGAAAAAATATGGTATTAAAAATCCAATTTTTCAGCCCAGTCCCTTAACCCCTAATTATCGCGATTATCTTATTTTTGAAGGCATTTCTGTTGATGAACAAGGCGTACAGCATTATTTAGATGTTCATGTTGCGTATCGTCAAGCCTGTTTAAATGCCATTGAATATTTGAAAAAGTTTGGTTACAGCGGCGCACAGGCGTTATCTATTTTAGGCACCGCGCCTATCGAAGGTCATATCAGCGGTATTGTTGATATTCCTAATGCCTGCGCAACGTTATGGTTACCTACTGAAATCTTTGATTTCGATTTGAAACCCAATGCTGATGGGCCGCAACTTATCGTGCGTGAAGCTGTCGACATGGCATCAACGAGTTAATGTGGAGTGAGCCTGTATGCCTTTATATGAATACCATTGCCCTGTCTGCGCCACTCACTTCACTGCACTTAAGAAGATGTCGGCAAGTCATTTACCTGCATCGTGTCAAAGCTGTGGTGAGTTAAGTCGCAGAGTGCTGTCAGCTCCACACATTGCCTTAGTGGGTGCGGCACAAAAACGCGCTTATGAGCGCAATGAAAAATCTGCCCATGAGCCAAGCTCGGTGCGCCGAAGTTCCTGTGGTTGTTCTGGACGGCATGTCTGCCAAACCTCAGCCACCTCTTCGGTAACGCGCGAGCCTTCAGGCACCGTGTTACAACGGCAAACAAAAGCCACGGCAAGACCTTGGATGTTAGGGCATTAGCCCAAGAGGTTTCTTTATTCATCAGCAAAGAGAGGTGCTCAACATAGGTGTACTGCATGAGTGACGAATAACTACCTGTAGATGTTTTTATTGTTTAACTTTAGGAGAAGTAAATGCGTAATCTCAACCAATATTGCAAGCTAACAAAAGGCTTTGCAGGTTTACCCATTGCCTGTGCTATCGCAGGCTTAATGACCATGAGTCAAGTCTTTGCTGGAGATTTTCCAACGGCAGCGGTTAATACCACAGGGCTGGCAGTCACTGATAGCACGGTAAAAGTGGGGATATTACATTCTGCCACTGGCACCATGGCGATCAGTGAAACAGGCTCTATTCAGGCTGAAAAATTAGCTATTGCACAAATTAATGAATTGGGCGGTATCTTAGGCAGAAAAATTGAAGTTATTCAAGAAGATGGCGCAAGTGATTGGCCAACCTTTGCCGAAAAGTCTAAAAAATTATTAGAGAATGACAAAGTCGCTGCCGTATTTGGTTGCTGGACTTCAGCCTCGCGTAAAGCAGCGTTACCTGTGTTTGAAAAAGACAATGGCTTGTTGTTTTATCCAACTTTTTATGAAGGCTTAGAACAATCTAAAAACGTGTTCTACACCGGACAAGAAGCTACCCAGCAAATTTTAGCGGGCTTAGATTGGATTGCCAAAGAAAAGAAAGCGAAAACCTATTATTTAATTGGTTCTGATTATATTTGGCCACGTACCTCAATGAAAATTGCGCGTAAACATATCGAGCAACATTTGGGCGGTAAAGTCGTCGGTGAAGAATATATTGCCTTGGGCGACACGCAATTTGGTTCGGTGATTAATAAAATTAAATTGAAAAAACCTGATGTGATTTATGCCGCTGTAGTGGGGGGCAGTAATGTAGCATGGTTTAAACAATTGAATGCCGCGGGCCTCAACGCTAAAAAACAAACCATGTTAACCATTTCAGTGACTGAAGATGAAGTGCTAGGTATTGGTGGGGAAAATTTAGAAGGCTTTTATTCGGCGATGAAATATTTCCAATCATTAAAAAATGTTAATAACGACAAATTTGTTGCTGAATTCAAAAAAGCCTATGGCGAAGCGTCAGTAATTGGTGATGTAACTCAAGCCGCTTATTTAGGGCCGTGGTTATGGAAAGCAGCGGTAGAACGTGCCGGCAGTTTTGATGTTGATAAAGCCGTGGTGGCGTTACCTGGTTATGAACTAACCAGCGCACCCGAAGGTTATGTGAAAGTGGATCCAAATCATCACTTGTTAAGTAAATTAAGAATTGGTAAATGGCTTAAAAATGGTCAAGCTGAAGTTGTTTATGAATCAGGTTTGCTTCAACCTGACCCTTTCCCTAAAGGCTATCAATAAGCCGCTTTATTAAGGTGTCGTGCAGAGTGCGAAGCGATTCGCACCCTGCTTAGGTAAAGGTGTGCATGAAGCAATAGATAATTAGGAGACTGATAATGTTTGGATACACCGTAGAAGAAGTGGGCAATATCATGGTAATGCAGGGCTTTTCAGGCTTAAGTCTGTTTAGTGTGTTGCTCTTAATGGCTTTAGGTTTAGCGATTATTTTTGGGCAAATGGGCGTTATCAATATGGCACACGGTGAATTTATGACCGTAGGCGCGTATACCACCGTGTTTTTATCAAAATTGGCCGTTGAATACGATATCGTTAAAAGTTATTTTGTTTTTGCGATTATTGCAGCGTTTATTATCGCGTTTGTGCTGGGTTATCTTATTGAATATATGATGATTCGGCATCTTTACAAACGCCCTTTAGATACCTTGTTAGCCACGTGGGGGTTAAGTTTAGTAATGCAACAGGTGTTCCGTTCAACTTTTGGCGCAAAAGAAGTCAGTGCAGAATTACCAGAATGGTTATTAGGGTCTTTTCAACCTACAGAAGGTATCGATATTCCCATTAATGGTGTTTTTGTGATGGCTTTAGCATTAATCGTTACCGTCAGTGTGTATTTGTATATGTTCCGCTCTCGTGGTGGCTTACGCGTTCGCGCTACCATGCAAAATAGAGTCATGGCGGGGGCGGTGGGCATCAATACTAAACAAGTTGATCGGGTTACGTTTGCTTTAGGGTGTGGCATTGCTGGTGTAGCGGGTGCAGCGTTTACAACCATTGCTTCAACTGGACCCACCACAGGCTCACTTTATATTGTCGACAGTTTCATGGTTGTAGTGTTTGGCGGTGCCGCCAGTTTAATGGGAACTATCGCTTCAGCTTTTGGTATTGCCCAAGCACAATCTATTTTGCAGTTCTTTATGACCAGTTCTATGGGAAAAGTTGCCACCTTAATGACCATCGTTATTATTTTAATGATGCGTCCAGAAGGATTGTTTGCCGCAAAAGTTAGGAAATAAACAGGGGAACGTTATGAATGCGCTATCAGAAAAATTATTGGGTGGGAAACAAGGAGCCATACATTTAGCCATCTTAGCAGTGCTGTTATTGGTTATCTTGCCATTGTGTTTAGATTTATTTCGCCTAGGGTTAGTCGGTAAATATGTAACCTATGCGTTTGTGGCAATTAGTTTAGTGTTGTTGTGGGGCAATGGTGGCGTATTGAGTTTAGGGCAGGGCATGTTTTTTGGTTTGGGTGGCTATTGCATGGCGATGTTTCTTAAATTAGAAGCCTCAGATCCAATCAGTACCAAAATTCAAACTACCCCTGGGATTCCTGATTTTATGGATTGGAACCAAATTGTTGCGTTACCCTGGTTTTGGGAACCCTTTAAAAGCTTACCGTTAACCTTGCTTTTAGTCCTTGGAGTGCCCGTGTTGCTGGCATTTATTATTGGCATGGCGATGTTCACACGACGTGTGGGCGGGGTGTATTTTTCCATTATTACTCAGGCAATTGCGTTAATTTTAAGTATTTTAATTGTCGGCCAACAAGGTTACACCGGCGGCGTAAATGGCATTACAGATTTAAAAACCTTATCAGGTTGGGATATACGCACAGACAGTGCTAAATATTGGCTATATTTTGTTAATGCCAGCTTGTTAATCCTGTGCATAATGTTGTCACGCTTCATTTTAACCTCAAAATTTGGCATGTTATTACTGGCAATGCGCGACAAAGAAGAGCGTGTTCGCTTTTCTGGGTACGATGTGGCGAGTTTTAAAATCTTTATTTTTTGCGTAGCTGCGATGATTTCTGCTGTAGGTGGCGCTATGTTCACTTTACAAATTGGCTTCATGTCACCAAGTTTTGTTGGCATAGTGCCGTCCATTGAAATGGTTATCTTTGCCGCAGTAGGTGGGCGCATGTCTTTAATTGGCGCAGTCTACGGCACTTTATTGGTTAATTTTGGCAAAACAATGTTTTCAGAAACTTACCCTGAATTATGGTTATTTTTAATGGGCGGCTTGTTTATTGCGGTGGTGATGTTTTTTCCAGAGGGGTTAGCAGGTCTTTATGAAAAATATGCGCCATATTTTTCAATCACCTCTTTACACACTAGGTGGCTGAAAAAAGTCCAAAAAGTATCAGGAGAAAGCCAATGAATCCGACTGAATTTATTTTAACAATAGAAGATTTAACGGTATCTTTTGATGGCTTCAAGGCTGTTGATAATTTAAATTTATACATTGAGAATAATGAGTTGCGTGTGGTTATTGGGCCTAATGGCGCGGGTAAAACAACCTTATTAGATTTAATTTGTGGTAAAACAAAAGCCACTTCAGGTTCTATAAAATTTAAAAATACCGAATTAACACGTTTAGCCGAGCATCAAATTGTTCGCACTGGCGTGGGTAGAAAATTTCAGACGCCGTCTATCTATGAAAACTTAACGGTTTATCAAAATTTGGAAGTGTCTTATCCAGAAGGGCGGTCGGTTTTAGGCAGTTTATTTTTTAACACGACGCACGCAGTTCAAGCGCGTGTTCATAGCATTGCAGAAGAAATATTTTTAATCGAACAGTTAAACCTACAAGCGGCCTTATTAAGTCATGGTCAAAAACAATGGCTAGAAATTGGCATGTTATTAATGCAAGATCCTGAATTACTTATGTTGGATGAACCCGTTGCGGGCATGAGTGCAAAAGAGCGTGATTTAACCGCAGACTTACTTAATCGTATCTGTAAAAATCGTTCTGTATTAGTGATTGAACATGACATGGAATTTGTTAAAAAAATTGCCCATAAAGTCACAGTGCTGCATCAGGGTAAAATTTTAGCTGAAGGTTCAATGGAAAAAATTCAGAGCAATGAAACCGTCATCGACGTGTATTTAGGGCATTAATTTTTCAGTTATCTAGGAAGGTTACTATGTTTGAAGTGAACAATTTAGTGGTAAGTTATGGACAAAGTGAAGTCATCCATGGCTTAAGTTTTAAGGCGCAAAAAAATGAAACCTTGGCGATTATGGGGCGTAATGGCATGGGCAAAACCACCTTATTTAAAGCACTCATGGGGATTCTGCCCAGTACTGCCGAGAGTACCGTGCTTGATGGAGAAAATCTTAATCAACTTGAAACCTATCAGCGTGTGACCAAGGGTTTAGCCTATGTGCCACAAGGACGGATGATTTTCCCCAATATGACCGTACAAGAAAATATTGAAACAGGCTTAGAAAAAGCACAATACAAAGAAATTCCAGACGATATTTATGCGTTATTTCCGGTGTTATTTGATATGCGCAAACGCAAAGGGGGGAATTTATCGGGTGGTCAACAACAGCAATTAGCCATTGCCAGAGCCTTAGTGACTAATCCAAAAGTATTGTTATTAGACGAACCTACCGAAGGCATTCAGCCCTCAATTATTAAAGAGATTGCTAAAGTTTTAAATGAAATACGAAAAATGCGCGAGATAACTATTATTGTTTCGGAGCAAGTCTTAAGTTTTACCCTGGACATTGCTGATCGAATTATGGTTATTGATAAAGGCACCATGATTCATGAAGATACCCGTGCCGACGTCGATGCGGCAAAAATAAAAGCGTATTTATCGGTGTAGTGACGCGAAGGCAAAAAAAAGGGCGATAACAATCGCCCTTAATTAACAACAAGGTAGTGAAGACTTATTTAGTCGTCCATTTTTCAGCAAGTTGTCCTGAAAATTGACCAAAATAAGTGCCAACCACGATAGAAATTGAAATGACTAACAAAGGGTTGCTTAATGATAAACCAAGTAATACATCTTGATTTAACATGCCTGGCGTTTGTAATAAATAAGCAAACGTTGCTGAATAACCCAATACACTCGCTGGAATTGCTGATAATTGTGGGATATTTGCAGCAAGACACAATACAATTACCGCCACGGTAACAGTTAATGCCGCCATGAAAGGGAAGCCTAAGCTTGCTTCTGAAGAAACTTCAGTTAATAGTAACGCGGTAATCCATGCCATAACCACACCAAAAATACTGCATACAATCGTATTAACTAAGGCTTCTTTAGTTGCGCCCAACAGAAAAAAGGTTGCCCAAGCGATGGTCACAGCCCAAATTAAAAATACTCCACTTAACGGACCTACCGCTAAAAATGTGGCCAATCCTGATAAAACGCCAATACTTAAAGACAAGGCAGTTAGTTTGTCCATTATGTTTCTCCAAAGTTATAGTTTGAAAGTGTAAAAAGGCTAGTGATTACTCACTAATCATAGGTAACCAAATACCCATGCAGATATTTAGTTACCTTAAATGTTAGCAGACATTACGAGCTAGAGAAATAGCCTTCGCACCCCTTACGAGCAAAAGCACGCGTCAGCGCCTCAGATAGGCTAGCATTAGGATTATTTTGCGTAGTAATTAATTCCATTTTTAACACGAATTATAGGTAAGTAATGGTATATTTCGTCTTATAATTACAGTTATAACGCAGAGCATCACAACTTGAGGCTTATTATTTAATGACACGTCCACAGTATGTTGGCCAACGTTCTTCAAGGATGGAAAAACTGATTACCCTCTTTGGTTCGCTGGGGATTGGTGTTTATTTGCTATTGCATTATGGTGCGTTCTCCTTTAATCAAACATTTCATTTAACCACATCACTTCTCGTACAGACTGCCTCGCACGCCGATCTTAGTTTACCTAGTATTCATGTTACGTTAATGCCAGAACAATTGGTGTTGCAATGTGTTTTATTGC
>CAJAQT010000072.1 GCA_903944165.1 uncultured Methylococcaceae bacterium
ATTTTAGCCTTAGCCTCGCACGACACCTTAAAAAATGCTCAGGCTGGACAGATTGTAGGCACGCTTAATCGTAATCATATTTGGCGTGCCTTAACGCCACAAATGTTTCGCTACGGCTTATTAACAGAAGCCTTAACCTCAACCATGGGCAACCCTGCCATTACCGATGAAGCCAGTGCCTTAGAAATAGCGGGCTATCACCCCAAAATTATCGAAGGTCGTCCTGATAATATTAAAATCACTCGACCAGAAGACCTCGCCCTCGCAGAATTTTATTTAGCACAACAAGAACGACAACAATGATTAAAACAAGGAGTAAAACAATGATTAGAATTGGACAGGGTTACGATGTGCACCGTTTCAATAACGGCGATCACCTTATCTTAGGCGGTGTGCGCATTCCTTATGAACAAGGTTTAGAGGCTCATTCTGATGGCGATGTAGTGTTACATGCCTTATGCGATGCCTTATTAGGTGCCGCCGCATTGGGTGATATTGGCCAACACTTTCCCGATACCGATGCTCAATACCAAGGTGCAGACAGTCGTGTGTTATTACGCCATGTCTATCAACTGCTCCAGACCAAAGGTTATCAGTTAGTGAATGCTGATATCACGATTATTGCCCAAGCCCCAAAAATGGCGCCGCATATTGCCAGCATGTGCCAAATTATTGCTGACGATTTAAGCATGCCCCTCGACACCATCAACGTAAAAGCCACCACCACTGAAAAACTGGGTTTTGAAGGTCGTAAAGAAGGCATTGCCGTTGCGGCTGTCGTCCTTATTGAAAAATACTAATGTCAGCGTATCACTTACCCTGCTGGCCACTTGTGTACGGACAAACCTGTGGAACAGGACACATTCGTCAACGACCTGAAGATTTTATTGTGCATGAACACTTAGCATTTACGCCCTCTGGCAGTGGTGAACATGTGTTTCTATACCTTGAAAAAACCTCTGAAAACACCGAATTTATCGCCCAACAACTCGCCAAATTTGCTCAAGTGAATGAGCGCGATGTGGGCTATGCAGGACTTAAAGATCGTCATGCCATAACCCGTCAATGGTTTAGTATTTGGTTGCCAGGCGGTCGTGCCGAGCCCGATTGGTGCGCACTTAACAGCCCACACCTTAAACTGCTTGACTGTCAGCGTCACGCCCGAAAATTAAAACGCGGCGCACTCACCGGCAATCAGTTCAGCATCATTATTCGTGAGTGGCAGGGCGATAACACCGCACTGTTAGCAAAACTTGCCCAGCTTAAAGCACAGGGCATGGCTAATTACTATGGTGAACAACGCTTTGGTCATCAAGGCCTTAATCTTACAAAAGCCGTCGCCATGTTTAAAGGCAAACGCGTTAATCGTAATCAACGCAGCTTATATTTATCCTCAGCACGCTCCTTTTTGTTTAATCATATTTTAGCTCAACGCATTCAAGATAAAACCTGGAATCAGGCCTTAACAGGTGATGCTTTTTGTTTACATGGTTCACGCAGTTGGTTTAAAGCCACACCCGCAGAAACCAACTTAAACCAACGCTTAGCAGACTATGACATTCACCCAACGGGTGTCTTATGGGGCATAGGTGCGCCCGCCGTAAGTGCTGACACCGCCGCACTTGAACAAGGCATTATCGATAATTATCCAGAACTTAACGAAGGCTTGTGTGCTGCGGGTGTAACGGCTGATCGCCGAAGCTTGCGCGTCATGATTCCAGATTTATGCTGGGAATTTACTGACGACACCAGCATACGTCTTAACTTTACCTTGCCTGCGGGCAGCTTTGCCACAGCGTTATTACGCGAACTCTTTGCTTTATCATAACTTACACACTGCACTATGACGCTTACTCTTGCACTTGCCCAAACCCGATTTTATGTTGGCAACATTTCAGCCAACCTTACGACCATTATCGAAGCTGCTTGCCATGCACGTGATGTATTAGGCGCAGACCTCATTGTTTTTCCAGAATTAACGATTCTAGGCTACCCTGCTGAAGATTTATTATTTCGTCAAAACATCATCGACGCCGCCAATAACGCACTGTATAGCTTAGCAGAACAGGTCTTAGGTATTGCGATAGTAGTGGGTTACCCAGAATACGACGGGCACACCTTATACAACAGTGCTGCGGTTATTCACCAAGGAGCAATGATTGCCAATTACCGCAAACGCGCTCTGCCCAATTATGGTGTTTTTGATGAACAACGTTATTTTTCAACGGGCACTCAGCCCTGTATTTTTGAATTTAATGGTCATTTTATTGGGCTAACCATTTGCGAAGATATATGGCAAGCAGGCATGATAAATGAAAACTATCAGGCTGGTGCAGAACTGCTGATCAGTTTAAATGCGTCGCCCTTTACCCGAGGCAAAAGCCAAGAACGCGAAAATATAATTCGACAACAACTTAACACCGCGCCACTCACTGTTATTTATGTCAACCAAGTAGGCGGACAAGACGAACTAATTTTTGATGGTGCATCATTTGTCATGAATCAACACGGCGAGATTGTCTTTCGGGCGCATGAATTTACCGAACAACTTAGCCGCATAGACTTTATTAACGACGCGCCAGTTCCAAGCAGCATCGCCCCTGTGCTTAATGACCTCAGTAGCTGTTATGCTGCACTGTGTTTAGGAATAAAAGATTATGTGCATAAAAATGGTTTTCACGGTGCCTTAATTGGCTTATCAGGCGGGATTGATTCGGCCTTAGTGTTAGCACTTGCCGTTGATGCGCTAGGTGCGGAACATGTTCACGGCTATTTATTGCCCTCGCGTTACACTCACACCATGAGCAATGAAGATGCGTTAGCAGAAGCCCAAGCCTTAGGCGTATATACCGACAGCATCCCCATTGAACCCGCTGTTACCGCCTTTACTGAGTTACTGGCAAAAGTATTAGAAACGCCATCAAACACAGCGCACGATGTCACTGCACAAAATATTCAGGCCCGTTGTCGCGGCATTATCTTAATGGCCATCTCCAATAAACAAGGAAAATTATTACTGACCACCGGCAATAAAAGCGAAATGAGCGTGGGCTACGCCACCTTATATGGTGATATGGCAGGCGGCTTTGCCCCCCTCAAAGATGTACCAAAATTACTGGTGTATGCTCTGGCTAAATACCGCAACCAAATCAACCCAATCATCCCCGAACGTGTACTAATGCGTCCCCCTTCAGCTGAATTAGCACCTGATCAAAAAGATGAAGACTCCTTGCCCCCCTACCCTATTTTGGATGCAATTTTAGAACGTTATATCGAACACGAAGAGGCTATCGACACTATTATTAACGCTGGCTTTGATGCCGACACCGTACAACACGTTGTTAACTTAGTTAATAAAAATGAACACAAACGCCGACAATCACCACCAGGCATAAAAATTACCCGCAAAGCCTTTGGACGTGATCGTCGTTACCCAATCAGCTCAGGCGGGCGGCCACTTAAGACCGTACAATAAGCCCAAGCAGTTAGACTTCCCCCTTTGAAAAAGGGGGGAAACTCAACCTATACTTTTTTAAAGTGGGGTGAGCTGGTCGAAGGAAGCGTGTCGAAGGCGGATACTAAGCCCCCTCTCCTATTGGAGAGGGTTGGGGTGAGGAGAATAAAATCAAGCATTTATATTTCCCCTCATCCCAGCCTTCTCCGGTAATGGTCATAATAAAAATGACTGTCCTCAGCAATACTAAAGCACAATTTAAACGCAAAATTGCTAAAATGCTACGCTATGACATTTTACCCTTCACTTATAACTTCTAAGGAGTATCACTACCATGCACCAAACAATTCATTGGCACCCATTAGCCACCGCCAACCATGTGGCTGAAGTCGTATGTGAGCATATTTTAAACGCTGCACGCACGGCAATTGCAGAGCATGGGCATTTTAAATTAGTGCTTGCAGGTGGCGGTACGCCAGAAAAAGTGTACCGTTTACTCGCTCAACAAACCGCCGACTGGCAACATTGGGTAATTTATTATGGCGATGAACGCTGCTTAGCGGCTGAGCATCCTGAACGAAACAGCACCCTTGCAAAACATACTTTATTAGATAATGTGGCTATTCCTGCCACACAAATTTTTACCATTCCTGCTGAATTGGGCAATGCTGCTGCCGCAGCAGTGTATCGTCCGCTGATTGCGGCGGCGGTCCCTTTTGATATGGTTTTATTAGGCATCGGCGAAGATGGGCACACGGCCAGTTTATTTCCTGATCATATTCATCACGCTGATGAATGGGTACATGCTGTTAATGACTCACCTAAACCCCCTGCTGAACGCGTGTCCATTAGTGCGAACGCACTTAGTCAAACCAATGAGGTCATTTTTTTAATCACAGGCTCTAATAAGCGCGACATAGTCACTAAGTGGCGAAATGGCGAAGCATTACCAGTGAGCACTATTTGTCCTGCTCATGGTGTAACGGTTTATATCGATCAAGAGGCGTTACCCAGCCCAGAGTAATTTGGCTGCCATTAAAACTAATAACACAGAAAAATAACGTTTTAATTGTGCTGAGGGGAGTTTATTTGCCCACTTAGCACCCACAGGCGCAGTAATTATGCTGCTAAGACTAATGCTTAACATTGCTGGTAAAAATACATAGCCCACGCTGCCCCAAGGTAAATCAGGCTGTTGCCAGCCTAACAGTGCATAACTCATACTGCCAACTATAGCAATAGGTAGTCCACAGGCACTTGATAGCGCAACAACCTGAGCCATGGGCAGTTGGCGTAATAATAAATACGGCACGGTAAGCGTGCCCCCGCCAATCCCCACTAGCGCCGAAATAACCCCGATAAACCATCCCACGCAAGTATCTAAGTAACGCGAATTAACACGTGTTTTAGTAGATTTTTTACGTGGAAATGCCATTAATATCGCTACATAAAACAGAAACCCCACTAATATATGCCGCAACCAAAGCACTGGCATTGCCTCGGCCAACCCTGCGCCCATTGCCGCACCTACGCCAATCGGCACACTTAACTGATAGACAATAGACCATTGCATAGCACCCAAACGTTGATGAGCACGAACTGAAGCAAGTGCAGTAAAGATAATTGCAGCCAACGAGGAGGCTATCGCCATAATTAAGGTGCTATCGGGCGCGAACCCTTGCCAAGTAAAAAGCCAAGTGAGTATGGGCACGCTAATAATACCGCCGCCTATACCAAATAAACCTGCCAAAACGCCTGTTATGCAACCTACGGCTAAATACGCAAAAATAAACATTGTCATGGGCTAAAACTCATGTGTTGTGCTGCTGATCTGTGTTGACGAGACAGCATAGATAATCTTGCTGTCTTCGCATCAGGTGTTTGAGGGGGGGTGTTTATTGGGATAGACATCCATTCGTGCTTCAATAAGCCTAAGCACGAATGGTTTACACTGAAAGCAATCTGATGAAGTGCTGTGCGGTTTGCTTTAAAGCACGTCTAAAATAGCACGTTTAACGGCATCTAAATTAGCATCGATGGTGACAGGTTGGGTATCGCGGCATTGTGACATAGCAATTTCAGGGTCTTTAATACCATTACCCGTTAAAGTGCAGACTATTATGCTGCCTTCTGCAATTTTACCTGTACTAATATCATGCAACGCACCTGCTAGCGAGGTTGCTGAAGCAGGTTCACAAAACACGCCTTCATGCTGTGATAACATTTTTTGTGCAGCTAAAATTTGCTCATCGGTGAATTTATCAAACCAGCCACCCGATTCTTTTTGCACAGCCCACGCTAAGTCCCAGGACTGGGGATTACCAATACGAATCGCTGTCGCTAAGGTTTCTGGCTGTTCAATAATATGTCCCGCCACAAAGGGCGCCGACCCTGCCGCCTGATAACCACACATAATTGGCAAGTTACGCGTAACGGCAGTGTGTTCAGTGCTGTAACGTGCATACTCAGTATAGCCACGCCAATACGCGGTAATATTTCCTGCATTACCTACCGGTAAACAATGATAGTCAGGGGCAAAGCCCAATTCATCAACAATTTCAAACGCCGCTGTTTTTTGCCCTTCGATACGATAAGGATTGATTGAATTAACAATGGTAACAGGGGCTAGCTCAGCAACTTCTTTTACTAACGCCATGCCTTTGTCAAAATTACCATTGATTTGAATAATTTTGGCATCGTACATTAAGGTTTGTGCAAGCTTACCTAAGGCAATTTTACCCTCAGGAATTAATACAAATGCTTTGATGCCAGCACGTACCGCATAAGCAGCCGCTGAGGCGGAAGTATTACCTGTTGAGGCACAAATAATCGCCTGACTCCCCGCTTCTACCGCTTTGGTAACCGCCATAGTCATCCCACGATCTTTAAATGAGCCAGTGGGATTTAAACCTTCAAATTTAACGTAAATAGTCACGTCTTTACCGATTAATTTGGGAATGTTTTCCAGCTGAATTAAGGGTGTATTACCTTCTCCTAAACTAATCAGACGAGTTGTGTTGCTCACTGGTAAACGATTACGGTAGCGCTCAATGATTCCGGTATAACGATTTTTTGTAGTCATGTAATGAATTATCCTAATGTTTCCATACGAATATGGTTAATTTTTCCTGTCACGGTGAGTAAGGCTTCGATTTTAGCAATCGCTGCGGTCATTTCTTGTTCAAAGGTGATTTGCGTCAACATAATAATAGGGATTGAAGTTTCCCCTTGTAACGGCTCTTTTTGAATGATTGCTTCAATACTAATATTATGATCAGCCAAAATGCCCGTCACATCTGCTAAAACACCTGGCTTATCTTCAGCTGTTAAACGTAAGTAATAGGCAGTGCTAAAATGCTGACACGACAGCACTGGAATATCCGCTAAGGCATTGGCTTGAAAGCCTAAATGTGGCACTCGATTATCAGGGTCGGAAGTTAACGCTCTCACTACATCAATAATATCAGCCACTACCGCTGAAGCGGTGGGTTCTGCCCCTGCCCCTGCACCATAATAAAGTGTTGGCCCTACTGCATCACCTTTTACTACGACAGCATTCATTACCCCATTAACATTGGCAATTAAACGATGCTGTGGAATTAACGTGGGGTGCACACGCAACTCAATGCCTTGAGCAGATTTTCTAGCAATGCCCAAATGTTTAATGCGGTAACCTAATTCTTCAGCGTATTGAATATCAAGGCGCGTGATATTGGCAATGCCTTCGGTATAGACTTTATCAAATTGCAAAGGAATACCAAATGCAATGGCCGCCAAAATAGTTAATTTATGTGCAGCATCAATGCCTTGAATATCGAAGGTAGGATCGGCTTCCGCGTAACCCAACGCTTGTGCCTCTGTTAAAACGTCAGCAAAATCACGGCCTTTGTCACGCATTTCCGTTAAAATAAAATTGCTGGTGCCATTAATAATACCTGCCAACCATTCAATTTGATTCCCACTTAAGCCCTCACGGAGGGCTTTAATGATAGGAATACCACCTGCAACGGCAGCTTCAAAAGCGACAATGACGCCTTTTTCACTGGCTCTAGCAAAAATTTCATTACCATGTTGAGCAATAAGTAATTTATTGGCGGTGACCACATGCTTGCCATTATCAATCGCGGCTAATACCAACTCTTTAACGACACCTGCGCCACCTATTAATTCAACAATAATATCAATTTCTGGATCATTGATAATCTCTAATGAATTGGTCGTCAATTCAATCGCGTGAGTAGCGCAAATTCGTTGTTTATCAACACTACGAGCAGAGGCACGGGTGATAATAATTTCTCTACCCGCACGACGCGTAATTTCCATTGCGTTACGCGTTAATACATTCACTGTGCCGCCACCGACGGTACCCAGTCCTAACACACCTATTTTTATCGGTTTCAAAGCAAACTCCAGTTAGCTAAAAAAGTTCATTATATTTCATCACACACGAATAAGGTATAACGCTAAACGTTTGCCCCAGGATACGACATGACGTGTTTATACAGGCGGCAACGCACTTTTTTTGACCACACTTTTACTCACTGCTGCCATAAATTCTTCTGGATTTTCGTAATGCTGCGCACGCACAAAATCCACCATGTTTTTTACTAAGGCTTTGGTTGCAGCAATTTCTTCATGTGCACGACCGCAACCATTACAATGCGTACCGGTGTTAGTGCAGTTATCTTGACAAGGTATAAATTTCATAATTATTTAAGGGTTGGTATTTTAAAAAATAGTCATTAGCTCGCTAACTTTAGGTATTTTACTAAACATTGCTGCGATTAACAGATGCCGACGTCATTTAGAGTGCTAATAAATAATAAGCCTACGATTACCTGATAAGGAACACCACCAGCACATTGCTTACTGAACCAAACAGGCACTGCCTTTTTTTTAGACAATGTAGATTAACATTTTCAAAATCATTTACTTGAACACTAATGAACAGGCTTTTAAACAAGTTTATACACAGTTTTTGTGAGTAACTTTTTAATTTTATAACGGTCTTATAGACTAAATACTAACGATTAACTGGCATCCTGCTCTTCATCGTCCATATCCTCTTCCTCATCATCTTCTGCATCATCAAAATGAGCTTCCCCATCTAAGACCGTTTTTAAATAACGATAAAGCAAGCGGTTAGCACGTGGCGGAGCCGACGCTGCCTGCTCTTTTTGTGCCGTTCGTAGTAATTGTCTAAGATATTGTCTATCGACATCGGGGTAATCGTCCAATAATTCTGTTAATGCCTTGTCACCTTCGGCAAGTAAACGATCACGCCAACGCTCTACTTGGTGATGCTCTCTTGCTGCGTGCGCACTTTTATTCTCTAATTTTGCCAAACTTTCTTTAATGGGCTCACAATCCATTTTATGCAATTGACCCGCAATATATTTAAGTAAGCGTTTTCTGGCGCTATTAAGTGGCATTCCAGATACCTCACGAATAGCTTGGTGTATTTTGTCAGGGATGGCCAACGATGCTAATTGTGTCGCGGATATCCGCGATAATTTTTCTCCTAAGGCAAACAATTCTGCAATATCTTTTTTTAACTGTGTTTTGTTGGGTCTGATGGCGTACTGCTCAGCATCATCTTCACTTTCTTCGTAATAGTCGTAGTTGTCTTGATTCATAGTTGCTTTTATAAAAGAGGGTAATGGTTAACGTGCTCACTGTTTGATAGCACGCCATTGGGCTATTTTTTGCGCCACACTTATTGCTGCGTAAGCGGGACTGCTTGAGGGTAAAGTAACATAATTAAGCTGAGCATAACGTTCGTTTAATTGTGGCACAACCTTCTTGGTATAAAGGCTCTGGGCTTTTTTTCCATTAAAAAACACGTAATCTATCTCTGCATACTGCCGGTAAAACGCATTAAAATCATTTGCTCGTGCTGTCGATAACACAATATCAGCATCTAAACTTCCTATGCGCGTGCAATAAGCCAAAACATCCCATAACGCTATTTTGTTAGCTAGCAATAAAGCATGTTTTTGCTGATATGTCAGCGCCTGATTACACGTATTTTCACTCGTAAAAATAGTGCGCAAAATAGGCCAAAATGTATTGCGTGGATGGGCATAATACTGCTGCTGAAGCAAGGATGCACGACCAGGCATTGAGCCTAAAATTAATACGTTAGCATCAGCACCTGCAAGTGGCGCTAAGCCTTCACAGTGAGAATTATTTATTTTCATACGATAACTGCATTGTTAGGCTGCGTAACAATGCGATAATAATTCATTATTATTTTATTTAGGATCGCTTGTTATTATGTGGTTTAAAAATCTGTGTATTTTCCGTCTTACCGACCCCTTTACATTAACCAACACTGAGTTGGAGCAGCAACTTAATACGCTGTCATTTCATCCTTGTGGCGGACATGAACCATCGTCAATGGGTTGGTCACCGCCATTAGGTGGCACATCTGAACATTTATTGCATGTTTGTAATGGCTTTATTTTACTTGTTGCCAAAAAAGAAGAGCGGGTACTACCCACCTCCGTTATTAATGAAATGGTTCAGGAAAAAATTATCGCCACTGAAGACCAACAAGGCTATAAATTATCAAAAAAAGAACGTACTAAACTTAAAGACGATACTATTTTTGAACTGTTACCAAAAGCCTTTACGTTTTCTAAAAAGTTTTATGCTTATCTTGATCCGCAAGGTGGTTGGTTAATTATTGACAGTGCATCGAGTAAAAATGCAGAAGATGTGGTCAGCTTATTACGTCAATCTTTAGGCTCATTGCAAGCAATCCCCATTCATACCAACGAAAAACCAAGCACTGTTATGACTCGCTGGCTTACTGATGCGATGCCTCCACAAAATATTACTATTGCTGATGAATGTGAACTTCGCTCGCCTGATGAATCGGGCGGAATTATTCGTTGTAAACGCCACGATTTAAATGTACCTGAAATTCAGCAACATCTTGATAAAGGCAAGCAGGTCATTAAACTTGCGATCACTTGGTCTGAACGCATGGCTTTTATCATTGATGAACATTTTATAATTAAACGCTTACGGTTTCTTGACCTAATTCAAGATCAGATAGCTGATCTTGAAACTAATAATGAAATTGAGCAACTTGATGCAAATTTTTCAATTATGACGGCTGAATTAGCTGCTTTTTTGCCCCCATTTTTAGAAATGTTTGGCGGCGAAGTTAAGGCGTAAAAAAAAGCCCGATGGCAGTTAACCATCGGGCTTTTTGTTTTCTACTAAATCAAATGCTTATTTCATCATTGATTTTTTGAACATGTTGTCCAATTTGCTGTTTGTATCTTGAGCATATTGAGCAGCACGATTTGCTGCAGATTCTGCTGCTGCTGCTCTTGAAGCTGCATCGTTAGCTGCACTTTGTGCGCTAGCTGCATCAGAAGAAGCTTGAGCAACAGAAGTTTTCAAACCGTCAATTTGTGATTGTAAGTTTTCGATATCTGAAGTGCTTGCACAACCTGCTACAAAAGTAAGAGTTAAAGCTACGATTGTTAATTTAACTGCATTTTTCATTTTATTTTTCCTATAAAGTTATTACTACAAAAAAAAGCTCACATCTGTTATAAATTTTATCACTGATTCTAACATTTTCCAGAATTATTTTATCCTTACGAGTGTTCCCGTATCGACAAGTTGACTTAAATGATCAATTTGTTGATTTGTTAACGCGATACAACCGTGTGTCCAATCAAATGTTTCATGGATTCTTACATTGGCACGCCCCAAACCATGAATACCAATTTGCCCGCCTAAGGGAGTATTTTGCGGCGGTATTTGTCCACTTAATTGTGCATTTAAAATGCGATTATAGGTATATTTATCAATGATACCTCGGGCTAAGGCTTTTTGAGCATCATCAGCTGAGGGATAAGTTAAGCCAAAAAACCGCCTAAAGGTACTTTTTTCACCAATCCAACCAATTTTATAATCACCAAAAGGCGTAATATTATCTCCGCGATGCGTTTTATAACCTGCGCCCCCACGACCAATCGCGATACTGTTTAATGTTTCAACAGTAAGTTCGCCTTTTTTCACTTCAATTTTTTTCGCTTTAGTATCAACCAACAACCATAAATCACTGGTGGCAAACACACTGCCTGAAAACAACCCCAGTGAAGTCAACAACAAACAGAGTAAAAAATAATTTCTAACCATATAAAATTTTCACTTAAATAAACAAATTTGGTGTACTTTATCTTACGCTAAAGCAACCATTAATAGGACACATCATGCACATTGATACCATTTTAACCCACGCCTTCAACGATCAAAATCCTGGCACATCAGGGTTACGAAAAAAAGTAAAAGTTTTTCAACAACCACATTATTTAGAAAACTTTGTTCAAGCCATTTTTAATACCTTAATAACTAAAGAAACATTAGTTATTGGCGGTGATGGGCGCTATTTTAACCGTACTGCCATTCAAACCATTATAAAAATTGCTGCCGCAAATGGGTTCAGACAATTAATTATAGGTCAAAATGGCTTACTTTCCACCCCAGCGGCATCACATATTATTAGAAAATATCAAGCAACAGGTGGGTTAATTTTATCTGCCAGCCATAATCCTGGTGGTCCAGATGAAGACTTTGGCATCAAATACAACGTAAGTAATGGTGGACCTGCTCCAGAAAAAGATACCCTAGCATTTTTTAAAGAAAGCCAAGCTATTGATGAATATAAAATTGCGCAATTAGAGCCTGTTAATATTGATGAAATTGGTGTTCAAGAGCATGGCGAGTTAACCATTATAATTATTGATTCTGTCTCTGATTATGCCGAATTAATGCAAACAATTTTTGATTTCCCCCTACTAAAACAAAGCATTAGTAATGGTTATTTAACTTTACTTTTTGATGCTATGCACGCAATTACAGGGCCTTACGCACAACGTATATTGGTCGACCTATTAGGTGCACCTGAAAATTCTGTGATTAACTCAACGCCTCTTGAGGATTTTGGTGGACATCACCCTGATCCAAATCTAGCTCATGCCCATGAGTTAGCGGCCACGATGTTTAGTGCTCATGCGCCTGTTTTTGGCGCCGCCTCAGATGGTGACGGTGATCGCAACATGATTACAGGCGATAATATTTTTGTTACGCCAAGCGACAGCTTAGCGATTATGGCCGCCAATGCACAGCTTATTCCAGGCTATGCTAGCGGCTTATTGGGCGTTGCACGCTCAATGCCCACTAGCCAAGCAGTTGACCGCGTGGCGCAACGCTACGGCATTCCTTATTACGAAACCCCAACTGGCTGGAAATTTTTTGGCAACCTACTTGATGCTCAAAAAATAACCCTGTGTGGTGAAGAAAGTTTTGGCACAGGCTCTGATCATGTGCGTGAAAAAGATGGCTTATGGGCGGTGCTATTTTGGTTAAATCTACTTGCACGTAAACGTCAATCGGTAAAGGATATCGTGCACGAGCATTGGTCAAAATTTGGTAGAGACTTTTACTCGCGCCATGATTATGAAGCCATTGACTTAACCATTGCCAATACCATCATCGCTGATTTACGGACATTATTACCTACCTTGCCTGCCCAATCCTTTGGCGACTACACCGTTAAATATGCCGATGAATTTACCTATCATGATTCTGTAGATGGCAGTCTTAGTGAGCATCAGGGCATTCGCATTGGTTTTGAAAACGGCTCCAGAATTGTATTTCGTTTATCTGGTACGGGAACCGTGGGGGCTACCCTGCGTATTTATATCGAACGCTACGAAGCGGATGCTAGTAAACATGATCAAAACACCCAAGAAGTTTTGGGTGAACTTATTGATTTAGCAGAACAATTTAGTCACGTTAAAGAAAAAACACAGCGCTCAGCTGCGGATATTATTACCTAAACGCTAGTCTTTACAGATTGCTTTTACGACACATTGAATCAGCTAATTAACCTTGGTTCAATGTGTTTTAATCACCGTTTAACCCGCCCTCAGGTCTTCCAAATTAAACTTGCCATGCGCCCTGTTTGCCCATCACGTCGATACGAATAAAAACGCTCAGAATCTGCAAAGGTGCATAAATCGCCACCATAAATATCAAAAACCCCCAAGGACTGTAATTCTATTTTTGCTAACGCGTACATATCAGCCTGCCATTTTTGCTGCTCTTTTTCACTAAATGCTGTCGCAAACAGCGCTCCTTTTTGAACAAATGCGTCTCTTACCTCGACGCCCACCTCAAAATGCTTAACACTAATTGCCGGACCAAGCCATACCATGCAATCTGTTGTGTGCATGGCTGCAATGGTATTAGTGATAATGCCTTTTACCAAGCCTCGCCATCCAGCATGAATTGCCGCAATTTTTTCACCGTTATGCGTACACACTAAAATAGGTAAACAATCTGCGGTCAACACGGCACAGACCTTGTTTTTTTGTGCAGTAACTACCGCATCAGCTTGCGGTGAGTCCAGCCACTTCGAGCCAAGATAAACGTCGTTACCATGCACTTGTTGCAACCACAGCGGCTCACTTGGCAGCATTAAATGTGCGTTAATACGTTGACGGTTCTGGAGCACAGCATTAACGTCATCATCAACATGGGTCGCTAAATTTAATGCTGAATAAGGCGGGCGACTTACTCCGCCCTGTCGTAATGTAGTGGCCGAATGAACGCCAGCGGGCAATGGCCAATCTGGACGTAAACAATATTTATTTTTCATTTGCAGCTAAGGCCTCTAGCATTAGCTTCATATCTTGAGGCATAGGCGCTTCCCACTCGCAATATTCGTCTGTTTCTGGATGTTCTAAACCCAATTTAGCCGCATGTAAGGCTTGATGCTTATACTGCCGTAACTGGGTTTCAAGTTGCTCACTGCACGCTGGGGGTAATTGAAAACGTCCGCTATACACCTGATCACCCAACAATGGGAAACGAATGTGCGCCATGTGCACACGAATTTGGTGGGTACGCCCCGTCTCTAACTTAACCCTAATTAACGTGTGGCGTTCATAACGCTGCACAACACGATAGTGGGTAATCGCTTCTTTACCTGATTCTCTGACCACATAACGTTTTCGATCTGTAGGATGTCTGCCAATAGGTAAATCAACTGTTCCACCCGAAGTCATTCTACCGCGAGTAATGGCAAGGTATTCTCTATGGATAGTACGCTCTTGCAACTGCTGAGTAAGACTATGATGCGCATGTAATGTTTTCGCTACCATTAGTAAACCACTGGTATCTTTATCAATGCGATGAACAATACCGGCTCTAGGTAGCGTTTCTAAACTATGATCATGATTTAACAACGCATTGACCAAAGTGCCTCGCCAATTGCCTATGGCAGGATGAACAACCAAACCAATGGGTTTATTCACAATAATCATGCTGTCATCTTCATAAACAATATCTAATGGAATATTTTCAGGTTCTGACGTAATGACAACTTCAGGCTCAACATCTACTTCGATAAGCTCACCCCCTTCTAACTTTTGTTTAGGCTTAAGCTGAACACCATCAACACTCACTTTACCTAATTTAATCCACGCTTGTAATTTGCTTCTTGAATATTCAGCATATAATTCTGCTAAAATTTGATCTAACCGTAATCCAGCCATTTCTAATGGCACAATTTTTTGTATAGTAGTCATAACAATCTTTTCTGAATGAGCCATTGATACGTTATACTCATTAGTGAGTATACCAACCATTTAACTCGATTAATCCTGTGAGAAAACAAACAATGTTACATTGTGTAGGCAAATCTGTACGCATAATTCTATCTAAAAGCCTGTTAATTTTTTTATTTGGAATGTCCATACAAGGCTGTAGCAGCTTAGGTGATCTCTTTTCTAAAGACTCCGATTCTGATAAATCAGGCATTGATGAATATGCAGGCTGGACTATTCAACAATTCCGAACTGAAGCTAAAAAAGCGGTTGAATCAGGCAACTACGAAAAAGCCATTAAACTCTATGAGTCACTTGAATCTCGCTATCCCTTTGGCGAATCTTCTGCGCAAACACAGTTAGATGTTGCTTATGCATATTTCAAAAATAATGATCCTGAATCAGCCTTAGCTGCCGCCGATAGATTTATAAAAATCAATCCCAGAAGCCCTAATATTGATTATGCTTATTATCTAAAAGGACTCATAAACTATAATCGCGACATAGGTTTTATGGATCGATTTTTACCCACTGACACGTCGCAACGTGATACCAGCAATGCTGACGAAGCGTATCGAAATTTTGAACTACTAATTAAGCGCTTTCCTAACAGTCAGTACAACACAGATGCACGCTTGCGCATGATTGCTTTAAAAAATAATTCAGCCATGTACGAAGTTCATGTTGCCCGCTACTATTTACAACGTAAAGCCTATTTATCAGCAATTAATCGTGCCGCCAGTGTATTAAAAACTTATCAACGAACGCCTGCAGTGCCCTTTGCTTTGCAAGTGATGATAGAGTCCTATGCTGAACTTGATATGCAAGATTTACGCGCCTCAACGCAAGCCATCTACGATAAAAACTTCCCCAACGGACCACCTGTTCCAGAATATAAAAATGCAACGCTTTCGCATAGACTTTGGGATTTTATGGGGTTTGAAAAATAATCAACGCAACGCTATCGCACATTATTTTTTACAGCGCATAAAAAAAGCGAGTGTCCTTCATCAGACAACTCGCTTTTTTGTTATGACAAAGTATGCTTACAACTCATCACCTTTGGTCAAACGTATTTTTTGACCTTTAATCATATACACTAAATGCTCGCACATAAAACAAGAATAATCACCAATTCGCTCTAACGCTCTCACCGTCCATAATACATCTAATGTACGCGTTATATTTCTTGGATCTTCCATCATTCGTGTAATTAATTGTCTTAAAATATTGTCATATTCACGATCAACATTGACATCTTTATCCGTAATAGCAGTAACTCCTTCAACGGATAATCTGGCAAATAAATCAAGCGCATCATGAAGCATTTTAATCACAAGTTCTGCCATGTGTTCTAACTCATAGCGTGGAAATTTACCATCATTGCCATCTAAACGAATTGCCATTTCAGCAATTCGAACCGATTTATGCGCCATTCTTTGTAATTCATGAATAATTTTTACTACTGACAGTAAAAAACGTAAATCAAACGCGGTAGGTTGCCTTAACGCCAAAATTTGCGTACATTCCAAATCAATTGATGTCTCATAAGCATCAATATCTTTATCCTGTTTAATTACTTGCTCAGCCAATTCTAAATTACCCGTGGTAAATGCTTGCACAGCATTTTCAAGTTGACGCTCAACTAAACCACCCATTGTTAATACTTTATTTCTAATATCGTCTAAATCTTTATCAAACTGACCAGAAATATGATGCCCCATCTTTACATTATCCATACTAAATCTCCTGATTAACCGTATCTACCAGTTATATAATCTTCTGTCTGTTTTTTCTGTGGATTGGTGAATAAGTCACTTGTTGCACCCATTTCTATTAACTCACCCATATACATAAAAGCAGTGTAATCAGAAACACGCGCGGCTTGTTGCATGTTATGAGTAACAATTACGATAGTATACTTTTCTTTTAACTCATTAATTAATTCTTCAATCTTTAATGTGGAAATAGGATCTAAGGCTGAAGCAGGCTCATCAAGAAGTAAAACTTCTGGCTCGATAGCAATGGCTCGTGCAATGACCAAGCGTTGTTGCTGACCACCTGACATACCTAAGGCATTGTCATTTAAGCGATCTTTCATTTCATCCCATAAGGCCGCGCCACGTAATGCATTTTCTACTGTTTCGGCAAGCAGACGTTTATCATTGATACCTTGAATTCTTAGCCCATACGCAACATTTTCAAAAATTGTTTTGGGGAAAGGATTAGGCTTCTGAAACACCATTCCAACGCGTCGACGCAGTGCAGAAACGTTTAAGTTTTTATCATTGATATTTTGATTATCTAATAAAATCTCACCGTCAATACGCACACTGTCGACTAAATCATTCATTCGATTAATACATCGAAGCAAAGTTGATTTACCACAGCCGCTGGGCCCGATGTAAGCAGTAACTTTCTTTTTTAAAATGTCCATATTGACATTATATAAAGCTTGTTTATCGCCATAATAAAGATTTAAGTCTTTTACTTGAATACAAACTTCCTTTACTTCATCGGTATTATTAAAATCGTTATTGATATATGAATTCATGTTAAGCGCGTGCGTAAGTGGTTCTTGATTTATCATTAAAATTAACCTTCCAAAGCTCTATATTTTTCCCGTAAACGATTCCTGATGATAATAGCTGATAAATTAAGTACCAAAATCACCGCAACCAATAATAAAGATGTTGCATAAACTAAAGGCCTAGCAGCTTCAACATTAGGACTTTGAAAACCAACGTCATAAATATGAAAACCTAAATGCATAAACTTTCTGTCTAAATGTAAAAAAGGAAAGTTACCATCTAAAGGTAATGTCGGCGCTAATTTAACCACCCCAACTAACATTAACGGTGCTACCTCACCCGCTGCTCGGGCAACCGCAAGAATTAAACCAGTCATCATCGATGGGCTAGCCATAGGTAAGATTGTTTGCCATAAGGTTTCAAATTTTGTTGCACCTAAGGCTAAACTCCCTTCCCGAATTGATTTAGGAATACGCGATAAGCCTTCCTCGGTTGAAACAATCACCACCGGCAAGGTTAATAAGGCGAGTGTAATTGAGGCCCATAATAACCCAGGCGTTCCAAATACAGGTGCAGGCGCTGCTTCGGGGAAAAATAACTGATCAATGTTTCCCCCTAAGATGTACACAAAGAAACCTAAGCCAAATACGCCATATACAATGGAGGGCACACCAGCCAAGTTGTTTACTGCAATTCTTATGGTGCGTGTAATAACACCTTGTTTAGCATATTCTTTTAAATAAACAGCTGCAATTACGCCAAACGGAGTCACAATAATCGACATCATGATAACCATCATAATCGTCCCAAATATTGCAGGAAAAATCCCTCCTTCTGTATTTGATTCGCGCGGATCATCGGTTAAAAATTCTGAGAATTTTGTAAAATAAAAACCTATGTCATCAATCACACTCATGGAGTTTGGTTGATAAATTCTTACTATTTTAGACAAAGGTATTTCTAATTCACTGCCATTATCAATCTTAGCAACAACGCTGATAGTTCTGCCTTTCTGATATAACTCTGTTAATTGCGCTTGAAATTTTTTGTATTCAGTATTAAGTATTTCACGTTCTGCTGAAATTTCTTTTTCCTTATCAGCAGTCAATTGATTTTTTAATTGAAGACTTTTTTCCTGTAAGCGAAGACGCTCTAAACTATAATTGACCGCGCCAATTTCTTTTTTCTCTAGTTTTTTAATTTCTTCAAATATCGCCAGAGACGTTGTTAATTTTTCATTTACTTTGTTCCAAAGAGCGTCACCCTCAGCAATGACATTGCCATTTTCTTTTAAAGAAAGTAAATTCCCATAAAAGTTACCCCATTCTCGTCGCTCAATAACAACAAGCTCTTTTGGATAAGTAATATTTTTACTATTACGCTCTAAAATCCACCCAAAATCTGAACCTGTTAAATCACGGTTACCCGTTTTCATTAAAAACTGAACTAGCTTATCTTCGTTTTCTGCCATCACATGGCCATTGGCTTTCGCCATGGCTACGGACATGAGGCTGGTATCAATATGCTCACCAATAAGCGTTTTGGGCGCACTGTTGTCATCATTCTTATAGACCATTTGCATGACCTTACCTGGCCAGAAATGACTTGTTCCTCGAATAGCAACTAAACCTAATACACCTACAACCATGATTAAACAGATACTTACGGCTGTCGCATTTAACCAAATCCAAGGTGTTCCGCTGTCAATCCATGCTTTTAATTTTTCTTGATTCATCATAATGAGCTGTACTTTTCACGTAATCGCTGACGAATAATCTCTGCGAAGGTGTTAAAAATAAATGTAAATGCAAATAGCACTAACGCTGACAAAAATAAAATTCTGTAATGCGTACTATCTACTTCAGATTCAGGCATTTCAACGGCAATATTTGCTGCTAAAGTACGCATTCCTTGAAACACACTTAAGTCCATTACTGGCGTATTACCTGTTGCCATTAATACGATCATCGTTTCACCAACAGCACGTCCCAAACCAATCATAACGGCAGAAAAGATACCTGGACTTGCCGTTAATAAAACAATTTTAATCATGGTTTGCCATGCAGTTGCACCAAGTGCCAACGAACCCACCGTCAAATGTTTGGGCACACTAAACACCGCATCTTCTGCAATCGTATAGATGGTTGGAATAACAGCAAACCCCATTGCAATACCTACGATCATAGAGTTTCTTTGGTCATACCCCAGACCTAAATTAATTTTTATCCATTCACGTAATGAACCATTAAAAAACCAATCTTCTATGGTTAAGCTTGACGACAAGGCAATCCAGCCACTCAATAAAATGACAGGAATGATTAAGGCGCTGTCCCAACCTTCGGGTACTTTTTTAACAATTTCTGCGGGTAAAAATTCCCATAGTAAGGAAAACAACAGAACACTTAGCGGAACCAAGAGCATAAAACAAAAGATGCCCGCTAAATTTTCTTCAACAAACGGCGCAAGCCATAAACCTGCTAAGAAACCTAAAATTACCGTAGGCAACGCCCCCATAATCTCAATAGTTGGTTTAACATATTGGCGCATTGCAGGTGCCATAAAATAAGCACTGTATACCGCTGACATTAAAGCCAATGGCATTGCCACTAACATTGCATAAAACGCCGCCTTTAAGGTTCCAAAGACTAAAGGAATTAAGCTGTATTTTGGTTCAAAGTCATTATTTGATGCAGACGATTGCCAAATATAATCAGGCTTATCGTAACTTTCGTACCACACTTCCTGCCATAAAGTTTTAAATGAAACTTCAGGATGTTCATTATCAATTGTCCAAAAAACAACTTTATCATCAGCTGACTGCAATAAAACCCCGTTAGCACGTGGCGATAAAGCTGACTTAACTAATTCTTGACTAACATGCTCTTTGATTAATTCTTTTTCTGAGGTGGAATGAAAAACACCTAAATTGCCTTCGCCGTCTAAGGTCATAAAACCTTTGCGTCGTTGCTCTGATTTAATTTCAATAACTGGTTTTTTAGACACAGTAAAGCTGCGAATTTTCTTTAATACCAAATTACTGTCTTTATCTCTAACCTTTGTCCATTGCGTAACAACGCCAGAAGAATCACCGATTAATAACGACAAATCACCATTTAAAAAACTTACGCTAGTGATTTTATGGGTATCTTCTACAACCTTTTCTGTATGTTTTAAAATGGGACTGCTTTTATCGTTGATGTCATAAAATAATAATGAACCGTTATTCGTCACGACATAAAGATAACTGCCATCTTTATCTAACAACAGCTTATTTACACCGCCAGCTGGAATATCAATAAGTGACTCGGTTTTATTAACGGACGCTTCATCAGCAAATAATGATTCTTCTTTCTCAAAACTAATAAGCTTAATTGCTGTGCCTGCCTCAGCGACCACAGTTGTTATGGTGGCTCCAATCTGAGCAGTAATAGCATTAATTTTTGCACCGCTGGCATCTAATTCGATAGGCTCTTCACCCATTGGATAGCTAAGCGAGGGCGAAATAACGCGCTGGTTTTGATTATACGTTACGTCAAATTTATGCTTTAACAGAACGGCTTTACCATCCGATAACCCGTAAACTTCTATACCATCTTTCGTTGGACTTCCTTGCGAAAAACTTGTGACACGGGTGCCTTCAGGCAGTTTAATGGACTCAGTTGAGATAACTTCGCCAGTGGAAATTTTAAAAAAAACAATTTTTCCTTGATCAGTAAATCTTGCTGCTAACTCATTTTGCTCTTCCATGTCGAGCAATACTGTTTTTCCTGCGTCCTTTTCTGGTAAATTGAACGACACCTTGTGCTCAACAGAAGCAGGCAAAAACAACGGAAAAACCACATACAGTAAATAAAAGAAAATCATCACAACTGCGATAATTACTCCCATTCCACCCGCGATTACTCCATAACGAGCTATAGAATCTTTAACTAAACGCCATTGTTGATAGAGACTAGACGAATTTTCCATAAATTAAGTGACTTATATTTAATTTAAAAATGCTGAAATAAATTTCATTATAAAAGTGCAATATGACAAAGTTATAACAGAGACAACGTGCTTTAATAACAAAAAATACAATTAAAATCATGATTTCAAACAATAAAGCAAAGCTTAAAATCACCTACTACGGGTGTTTAATAGCAATAAAAAAATCAATTCTCATCAAACGCCACTAAACACACGCAGCTAATTAATACTACCCTTTGATTTTATTGAAAATCTTATCAATTACTTTGGCTGGTAATGGAATATAGCCATCCTTAATAACTATTTCCTGCCCTTTTTTTGAAAGCACCATTCTTATAAACTCATGCTCTAACGGCAATAATGGTTGGTTTGGTTTTTTATTAACGTAAATATAAAGGAATCGTGACAATGGGTATTTACCTGCCAAGGCATTTTCTGGCGTTGCCTCAACAAAATCTTTGCCGCCTTTTTTAGCCAAAGCTAAAGGTTTAATACCAGACGTTACATAACCTAAACCAGCATAGCCAATACCATTGATTGACGAGGTTACCGATTGAACAACAGAAGCAGATCCAGGTTGTTCATTTACATTGTTTTTAAAATCACCTTTACATAAAGCGTGTTCTTTAAAATAACCATAGGTACCTGACACTGAATTACGTCCATACAGCTGAATACTTTTAGCTTTCCAAGCATCTACTCCTGCATCACCCCAATTTTGAATGTCTTTAGCATAGCCACATTTTCTTGTTGAGGAAAAAATAGCATCGACTTGGTCAATTGACAGACCTTTGATAGGGTTATCTTTATTAACAAAGACCGCTAAAGCATCAACAGCCACAGGAATAGCCGTTGGTTTATAGCCAAATTTTTTCTCAAATGCCTCTAATTCATCGTCCTTCATTTCGCGACTCATTGGACCGATATTGGAGGTACCTTCTGTTAAGGCTGGCGGCGCGGTTGACGATCCAGCAGCTTGAATTTGAATATTTACATTTGGATAAACTCTATTAAATTCTTCAGCCCATAGCGTCATTTGGTTCGCTAAGGTATCTGACCCTACACTTGATAAATTACCCGATACACCACTTGCTTTAGTATA
>CAJAQT010000073.1 GCA_903944165.1 uncultured Methylococcaceae bacterium
AAGGCAGCTGTACAAGCACCGCACCTAAAAATTTGGCAGGCGCATTGCTATTTAGGCAAATGGGACAAGAAGAGCAGCCCTTAATTGAACTCAGCACCGATGCTTATGCGCCAAGCGAAGGTAGCATTGCGCCTTAAGCCTCACTGCGATTAAGTTAAGCATTTTTCCATTCACACTGAGCTTATTCAAGTACCACTACAGTTAATAATAAAAAACCACACCTTAGTGATTTAAGGCGTGGTTTTTTTTACAACTATTCAAATGTGCTGAATTCATATAAGCTGAATTCATATAATAAGCGCATAACCTCTGCACGTAACAGCTAGCAATACGCTATCTATTATTCTTCAATATTAGTTATTTCAACATTGAATGACTCTTGCGTAGCTGTTGGGGTGTCTGTTGACCAAGTTTGCCATGTACCTACGGAGCTTACATCTGGATTTAATGTTTGAGTGCTAGATGTATCTCCCTCACCAGTTCCGTTACCACTTAAGATTATTTTTTCACCGACTCTTACAATACCACCTGATACAGTATTGTCTTCTGATGTCCAAGTATTATCATCATTAATGATAATAACTTCAGGGGGTAATTTAGGTTCTGGCAGTATTAAATCAGCTGTTCTCTCAGAAAAAGCTTGAATGTCTAAATTTAAATCTGCATCGATAACTGTTTCAGTATTTGTATCTCTTGTTGTCATTCGAGGTTTATTAGGGTTTTTGACTGGTTTCATTGCTACTCCAGTACTTTTACTAATTAAAGTAGTAGGTTCGCAACGATATGTCGTCCCTCCTCCAGTATAAACACACTGTTCAGCTTGTGTAGGAATGGGGCGTTTTTGGTTACGTGCTGGTGGTGGTGCAGTACACAAAAATGCAGGGCTAACCGACGAAGAGCGTGGTTTTGTATACGTACAAATAAAATGTGAATACCCAGCTTTACTATTTGAAGGAATATTACAATCAAAATCAGAACTACCGAACGTGCTAGTACACACATTAATGCCATCAGGGTAGCTTGTAACTTTTCTTTTTGTTTGTGTTGAGGTTGTAGTATCAGCAGCTTCAGCAACCATTGACACAGCGAAACATGACATTACTAACGTAAATGTTAAAAAAAACGTTGCTTTCATAATATTATTTCCTGATAAATTACTGTTTAGGTAGGTCGCAGTTAGTGCGGTTAGCACTATCCCATTTACTGGTATAGACATGATGTGCTTTATCGACCGCATTTAAAGACCACGACTGCCACGTACCGGTCATTGTTCTATAAGGAACAATTAGCGTTATTTCACCTGTGCCACCCATGTTGGCTCCGTTCCCTGTTAAATTAATACTGTTACCTGAACGCTCCCAACGCCCCCCCATACCATCTTGGCTTTGTATGGATTGCCACGTACCATCCGCATTCATACACACATAAAAACTAACCGCTTTTGGATGTTGTTGGTTAACTAAATAGTGCGTAGTTTTCCACAAACCCACAGGAAAATCTGCTGCCGCACCGGCATTAGCCTCAAGACTCGCGGTTAAAGACATTGCCAACGCAGGCAATAAAAAATACTTCATAAGTTTCATATTTATTCCAAAAAATGTAAGTAAAGTAAAAACCAACAGTTAAATTATGTTAAAAAATACACAAAAATTGTGCGGCAATAGAGTATCACCTAAAACAATTTTATCCATAACAACTTCATGCCACTATACTCGTAGTTCTTGGTAAAAATTTACAGTCGTAGCGTCGACCAAACGCTTGCACTTATTATTTAAATAGACGCTTTTTTTAAAAATAGAAGGCCGCCTCTTTTATTGCACACTTCACTGATTGAATATTTTAAACGCATGTTACATATAG
>CAJAQT010000074.1 GCA_903944165.1 uncultured Methylococcaceae bacterium
CACTCCCTGCGCCACCTTCGTGGCTGCCCATGTTGGGCAAGGTGGTGGTGGCCCACACCGCCACCATGCCCACAACGTACAGTAATTTTAGAGGCGGAAATGGCATTGCAATTGACCCAACTAACACGCCCGTCAATGTATCGTGGATTCAACTCCGAAGTGCAATCGAAAATACTCGGATTGAAAGAAGGCTAGCTGCTATAGTTCTCAGCTTTTTTCAATCCGACCAAAGACGACAAGCCCATGACTCACCACGAACTGCTTAACCCCAGACCGTGTCCCGTCTTAAGTGGGTAGCCCTAATCGCCACAGCCTTACCCTACTTTTGAATAAGCGGCACGGGCAAAAATTGTTGCCAATTAACCTTGCCGCCAACCTTGTCTTGCGTGGGCAAGGTTGTAGCATCCCAACCGCCACCCAAGGCTTTCACCAATTGCACTGCGGCAAGCAATTGTCGACCGTGCAACTCTACTGCGGTTTCTTCGTTGGTTAATGCCGTGGTTTGCGCCGTCATCACATTCAGATAACTAACCGTGCCCGCGTTGTATTGATTCATCATTAAATCAACGGCGTTATGTGCAGAGGTGACTGCTTTCTTTTGTACCTCAGTTTCCTGCGCGAGTAAGTGCAGCTCGGTCAGATAATCTTCCACCTCAACAAAGCTGGTTAACACGGTGTTACGGTATGCCGCAACATTTCCCTTAAAGCTATTAACCGCTGCGGTCAGTTGCGCACTGCGTGCACCGCCATCAAACAATGGCAACGCCAGCGCTGCTGGCCCTAAAGCCCAATACGTGGCGGCGGTGGTGAATAGCGAGGATAACTCGGTACTTTGGCTGCCACGGCTAGCGCTAAGGTTTACTTTGGGATAATACGCTGCTTTAGCGACACCAATTTGTGCATTGGCGGCTGCGGTCAAACGTTCTGCTGCGGCAATGTCGGGTCTACGTTCCAGTAATTGCGAAGGCAACATAACAGGAATTGAGGGCACTGGCGTAACCCTTGCTTGGCGTGGGATGCTAAGTGCTGAAGGTGGCTTGCCCATCAATAAGGCAATGGCGTGTTCACATTGCTGGCGTTGAATGCCGCTATCAATAAGACGGGCACGCACTGATTCCAATTGTGTTTCAGCCTGAATACTGTCGGTTTTAGCCGCTACTCCGGCGCGGTAACGATTTTGAATAATTGTTAAGGTTTTCTCATACCTAGCAATCGTTTCCGTTAACAAAGCGATATGGGCATCAATTTTACGCAGCAAAAAATAGTTTTGTGCCAGCAGTGCTTGCGCCGACAAACGCAAGGCCTGAACAGTTGCCGCACTTGCCTGCGCGGTGGTGGCGTTCGCTTCAACCTGTTTTTTTACGCTGCCCCATAAATCTGGCTCCCAAGCAACACTAATAAGGCCACCAAACAAATTTCTCACCCCAGAAACAGCAACACTCTGTCCGCTTGCCGCACGAAAACGGTTGGTCATCGCCGTGGTTGACAACAGCGGCGAATAAGCAGACGTTGCCGATTGCACCAACGCTTGGGCTTGGGCATAGCGTGCTTCTGCCTCAGCAATGCTTAAATTAGACGCGGCAACCTGCCGCTCAAGCGTCGTTAAATACGGATCATTAAACAGCACCCACCAGTCTTCAGGAAGCTGTGCATCACGCGGCTGCGCCTGCGTCCAGCCTTTTATTTCTTTAAAATCAGTGGGCACCGTACTGAGTGGACGACGATATTCTGGCCCTACAGTACACGCTGAAAGGCATAACAGTGCGGTTAACAGCACACAACGGTTAGTTAAAAAATATGTTGTCACGATGATATTTAATGGCTTAATTAAGGGTGGACAGCGTTCTTGTTGTGGCGTAAACACCACGTTTGGAAACGATCTAAATAAAGATAAATAACTGGCGTGGTGTATAAAGTTAGCACTTGACTGAACAGTAAACCGCCAATAATAGTGATCCCTAACGGGCATAACAGTTCCGAACCATAGCCCGTTCCAAAGGCCAGCGGGACGGCGGCAAGTATTGCCCCAAAAGTGGTCATTAAAATAGGACGCAAACGTAACCGACACGCGGCACGAATGGCTTCATCAGCACTTACCCCCTGCTGGCGTTCTGCGGTCAAGGCAAAGTCAATCATCATAATGGCATTTTTTTGAACAATGCCAATTAATAAAATCACCCCAATCAAGGCAATAATGCTAAATTCAGTCGCAAACGCCAGTAAGGCGATGAGTGCGCCCACTCCAGCGGAGGGCAAGGTTGAGAGAATAGTCAAGGGATGAATCACACTTTCATAGAGAATACCCAGCACAATATAAATGGCGAACAATGCAGACAAAATTAACCAAGGCTGATTTTTTAAGGTTTGCTCAAATTCTTTCGCAGACCCTTGAAAGCTCCCGTGCAAGGAAATTGGCAGAGTTAAGGTATTGAGTGCGTTATTTATTGCTGCGCTGGCGGTTGATAACGACACCCCAGCAGCCAAATTAAAGGAAATGGTTGCCGTTGGAAACTGCCCCTGATGATTAACAGATAACGCCCGTGGGGTTTGTTGATAACGACTAAACGCAGCTAAAGGCACTTTTGCCCCCTGTGGATTTGCTGCGGTTGCAGGCACACTTATATAAATATCCCTTAGTGCTTCGGCATTTTGTGCATAGTCAGGCGCCACTTCCATGACCACATGATATTGATTAAGCGGCATATAAATCACCGAAACCTGTCGTTGCCCAAAAGCATCGTTTAACGTTTCATCAATCAACGCCTGAGTCACGCCTAATCTGGCCGCAGCAGTGCGGTCAATGTGCAATGAAATTTGCCGACCATTATCCTGCTGATCGGTATTCACATCGGTCAACTCCGGTACGCTTTTTAACGCAGTCACGACACGCGGTGTCCATAGCTTAAGTTCAGCAAGCTGATCGGCTTCCAATGCGTATTCATAATTAGCGGGCGAGGGTCTGGCACCAATACGCAACTCTTGCGCGGGTCTTAAATACACGCCCACGCCCGCTAAATTAGCAAATTGGCGACGAAATTTAGTCATCAATTCATCCGCGCGCAGCGCCCGAGTGCCCAAGGGTTTAAGCATCACATATAAGCGGCCATTGTTAGCCCGCTCACCTTCTGTGCTGCCCATCACCGCTTCAACATCTGGATCTTGTTTAATACTCTGCACGATAGTTGCCAGTTTTTCTTGCATTGCTCGCGACGAAATTGTCTGCTCACCTTGAATACCGCCCAGCAACCTGCCCGTATCTTGATCTGGAAAAAAACCTTTTGGGATAATTGAATACAGATACACGTTTAAACCAATAATCACTGCCAGCAATAAAATCATCAATGGCTGATGCCGCAATGCCCAAGCCAGTGACGTGTCATAAGTTAGCGATACCTGATGGAAGACCTTGTCACTGAATTGAAATAGCCCGTTCCGTTTGCTAACAGTTTCAGCATGAAGCCAGTGGGCACACAACATAGGGGTGGTGGTAAAGGATAATAATAATGAGATCAGTACCGCCGCCGACAAAGTCAGGGCAAACTCCTGAAACAAGCGTCCCACAATCCCACTCATCAGTATTATTGGACTAAATACCGCAAGCAATGACAGACTCATCGTCACTAAGGTCGCCCCCGTTTCCTTAATGGCGCGCAGTGCCGCCTGAGTTGGCGTGAACCCTTGAGCTAAGTGTCGATTAGCGTTTTCTATCACGACTATCGCATCATCAACGACAAAGCCTGTGGCGACGGTAAGTGCCATCATGGTTAAAATATTTAAACTGAAATGGCAACTATACATCAGCCCAAAGGTGGCGACTAGCGCTACCGGTACGGTAACAATAGGAATCAGTGCCGCACGCCAGTTTCCTAAAAACAGCAGTACCACCAAGATGACCAGCACCACCGCAACCACCAAGGTTAACTTAACTTCTTGAAGTGCGTCCCGAATAAAAATTGAACGATCCATCGCTACCGTTAATTCCACAGACGGCGGAAGCGAGGCGTTTAAGTGCGGCAAAAAAGCCTTTACCTTATCAACCGTTGCAATCACATTGCCACGATCCTGCTTAAACAAAGCCAATAACACCGCAGGTTTATCATTCATAAACCCCGCAGTCCCCCTATTTTCAGCCGCATCGATAGCCGTACCAATATCAGTAAGATGAACGCTTGCACCGTTTCGATAAGCCACCACTAGGGGCAAATAGTCTGCTGCGGTCTTAGCTTGATCATTAACCATAATTTGCCAATAATTTTTGGCATCTTCGATAGCCCCTTTCGGTTGCGTAACATTTGTTGCGGTAATGGCTGTCCGCACCTCCTCAAAACTAAGCTGATATTTTGCCAAGGCCGCAGGATTAAGCTCTATCCTAACCGCTGGCAAGGAACTGCCCCGAATCGCAACCTGCCCCATACCATCTATTTGCGAGAGTTTTGGTGCCAAAATATTCGAGGCGACATCAAATAACTGCGCACGCGTGAGCGTCGCTGAGGTTAACGCTAAGATCATCAGCGGCGTATCGCTGGGGTTATTACGACGATAACTAGGACGGGACGGCATATTAGCAGGCAACAGCGTACTTGCTGCGTTAATGGCCGCCTGCACATCGCGTGCCGCAGCGTCAACATCACGATTAAGAGCAAATTGTAAGCTGATGTCTGTGCTACCAAAGCCGCTAGACGACGTCATTTCGGTGATGCCCGCAATATGTCCCAACGCTCGTTCCAATGGCGTAGCAACACTGGCGGCCATGGTTTCAGGACTCGCGCCTGGAACAGTTGCCCTAACTGAAATAGAGGGAAAATCAACCTGTGGTAATGCGGCTATGGGCAGTTGAAAATAGGCGAGTATGCCCGACAACGCTAAGCCTAGCGTCAACAACGTGGTGGCAACAGGACGGGTGATAAAATAACCTGAACATGACATGATTAATCCTTTTTGGTGTTTTGGTGGATGCGCTAGGCCTCATGACAGGTATCCACTCTACAAATCTTCAGCAATTCTCATTATGATCATTTTGGAGCATACGGAGTCCACTTGCTTTAGCCCCTGGTTAACAAGGCTAAAGCCTTTTTACTCCTGTTTATAGCTACTCAGGCACTGTCTGCCATAGCGTCCAACTATAGAGAATTACTGGCCATTTAACGCTTAAAACGTGTACTCATACGATCAAACGCCAAGTAAATTACGGGGGTTGTAAACAAGGTGAGCAATTGACTCAACACCAAGCCCCCCACCATTGTGATACCCAACGGATGACGTAATTCTGAGCCCACACCCGTGCCTAGCATCAACGGCAACGCACTCAACAAGGCCGCCATAGTGGTCATCATAATCGGTCGAAAACGTAATAAACACGCTTGATAAATTGCCTCAAACGCCGATAGCCCAGCCTTGCGTTCTGCCTCTAACGCAAAATCAATCATCATAATGGCATTTTTCTTGACGATACCCATCAATAAAATAATCCCAATAATACCAATAAGACCTAGCTCATTATCCGCGAGCATTAACGCAAGCAAGGCGCCAACACTGGCTGAGGGCAAGGTGGATAAAATAGTAACGGGATGAATATAACTCTCATATAACACTCCAAGCACGATGTACACCGTCACAATCGCCGCGAGGATTAACCACACGGACGTTGATAAGGACGCACTAAATGCTTGGGTTGCGCCTTGTAAACGCGTACTTATACTCAGCGGCAAGCCGATTTCAAGTTGCGCCGCTGCAAGTGTCGTGACGGCCTCACTTAAAAACGCACCAGGCGTAAGATTAAAGGAAATTGTTGCCGAAGGACTGCTGGCTAAATGATTAACTACCAATGGTGCAAAACGTTCTGAAAGCGTAGCAAGTGCTGACAATGGCACCTGTGTTCCTTGTTTAGACTGAATCCGAACGTCCGTTAAGGCGGCAATGCTATGACGGTATTCTGGTTTAACTTCCAGCACCACGCGATATTGATTGGATTGCGTAAACAGGGTTGAAACCTGTCGCTGACCAAATGCGTTATACAAGGCATTATCAATATCGGCTATCGAAATGCCAAGACTACTGGCTCGACCACGATCAACCTCAATAAATATCTGCAAACCCTGATCTTGCACATCGCTCACAACTTCGGCAAACGCCGGCGCTTGCGCCAGTTTATCAACCAGTTTAGCCGTCCAGTACGTTAGTTTTTGCTGATCAACATCCTGCAAGGTAAATTGATATTGAGTACGACTGAGACGATTTTCAATGGTTAAATCCTGCACCGGCTGCAAATAAGTAAGTATCCCCTGCACCTGTTTTAGCTTAAGTTGTAAACGCTGAATAACCGCTAACGCCGATATTTTTCGTTCCTCTAAAGGCTTTAAATTAATCTGCAAGCGTCCAGTATTTAAGCTTGGGTTAACCCCGTCGACACCAATTAACGAGGTAACGCTGGTTACCGCTGCATCCTCCAACACCACCTTAACTACGGCCTGTTGTTGTGCGGCCATCGCAGCAAAGGAAATACGTTGCGGCGCTTGCGTAATCCCTTGAATAAGGCCGGTATCCTGACTGGGGAAAAAACCTTTGGGAATGGCACTGTACACGATAACGGTAAGCACCAGCGTAACCACCGCAACAGTGAGCGTGAGACCTTGATGACGTAACACCCCGCGCAGTAAATACCCATAGGTTGCGGTCATCTTATCTAAAAACCGACCACTCACACGGTAAAACCAGCCCCCTTGACGCTCATCAACATGCCGCAACATTGTTGCACACATCATGGGTGTTAAGGTCAGTGAAATCACTGCGGACAGCAGTATCGCCACCGCCAAGGTAATCGCAAACTCACGAAACAAACGCCCCACCACGTCGCCCATAAACAACAATGGAATCAATACCGCGACCAGTGAAAAAGTTAATGAAATGATAGTAAAGCCAATTTGCTCTGAGCCTTTTAACGCGGCGTTTAAAGGGGAATCGCCCTCTTCTAAATAACGGGAAATATTTTCAATCACAACGATGGCATCATCTACCACAAAACCTGCGGCAATAGTCAACGCCATCAAGGTTAAGTTATTGATGCTAAATCCTGCTAAGTAAAGAAAAGCAAAGCTGCCAATCAGTGACAAGGGCACCACAACGCTCGGTATTAAAGTTGCCGACACATTTCGCAAAAACAGAAAAATAACCAAAATAACTAACGCAAGTGCCATGAGTAATTCTTTTTGCACATCCGCCACCGACGCACGAATGGTCGTCGTGCGGTCAGACATAACGGCAACATCTAAACCTTTGGGTAATGAATCTTGCAATTGCGGCAATAAGGCGTTGATACGATCGACAACATCAATCACGTTGCTGCCGGGCTGACGCTGAATGTTGACAATAACTGCTGCGGTTTGATTTGCCCACGCAGCCAAGCGCGTATTCTCCGCAGACTCGGCTATCTCAGCGACAGCGGATAACAGCACGGGTCGCCCTTCGCGATAAGCAATCACCAAGCCCTGATACTCTGCAACTGAAAGCAACTGATCATTAACATCAATCGTGGCAGAATACTGTGCACCATCAAACATGCCTTTGGGTTGATTAACATTGGCCGCGGTAATCGCCCGACGCACATCATCAAGGCTTAAACCATAGGCAGATAAGACCAATGGATTAACCTGAATACGCACTGCGGGACGTTGTCCACCGCTAATGCTGACTAAACCTACGCCCGACAACTGTGATAATTTTTGTGCTAAACGCGTGTCAACTAAATCTTCCACTTTGGTTAAGGGCAGCGTTGTTGAGCTGACCGCTAAGGTCATAATCGGCGCGTCAGCAGGATTTACTTTGCTGTAAATGGGCGGCATGGGTAAATCATTGGGCAGAAAACTGCTTGCGGCATTAATCGCCGCTTGCACCTGCTGTTCGGCAATATCAATATTAAGACTTAAGGTGAATTGTAAAACAATAACTGAAGCGCCCGAGGAACTGGTAGACGACATCTGCGTCAACCCAGGTAACTGACCTAATTGACGTTCCAGTGGTGCGGTGATTAATGACGTCATCACGTCTTGGCTGGCACCAGGATATAAAGTCACCACTTGAATAGTTGGGTATTCAACTTGCGGCAAGGCAGAAATGGGTAGCTCTCGATACGCTAACAGTCCCAGTAATAACAGTGCCAGCATGATTAACGAGGTGGCGACGGGACGTAAAATAAATAAGCGCGATGGATTCATGTCTCAACCATGTTGACTAGGCAGGCGATAAGCCTCCAGACTACTTAACGGCGGCTTTTTATTGCTAGCGTTATTAGGGTTAAGCACCTTAACCTTGGCGTTTTCACGCAATCTATCCGCCCCTTCAACAACAACCTGTTCAGCAACCTTTAGCCCCTCCAGCACAGCGACCTGCTCACCGACAACAACACCCAACGTAAGCTTGCGCGTGACCACGGTTTGATCGTCTTGCACGACGTACACAAAGGCCCCAGCATTACCGGTTTGAATTGCAGCACTTGGCACAATCATGACGTTGTGCAAGGTCTCTATTTTCATTCTAATATTGACAAATTGATTGGCAAATAGCGTCATATCGGCATTGTCAAACTGGCTTTTCAATTTGACGGTTCCCGTATTGGGATCGATTTGATTATCAACGGCAAGCAATTTGCCCTCGGCAAGTTTGTTTTTACCACTCCGATCATAGGCTTCAATCAGCACTGTTTTACCTAAACTCAGACGTTTCATGACCATAGGTATTTGATCTTCTGGCAATGTAAACACCACAGCTATAGGTTGTGTCTGGGTAATCACCACAAGCCCGCCGGTATCGGACGCTTTCACAATATTACCTTGATCGACATTGCGTAAGCCCAAACGCCCTGCAATAGGCGCCTTAATCTGCGCATAATTTAACTGAAGTTTGGCATTGGCGACCATGGCTTTATCAGTGGTGACAATACCTTGATATTGTTTCACGACCGCTGCTTGCGTTGCGGTTTGTTGGGCAGAAATAGAATCTTGCGCTAATAATTGCTGATAACGCTCAAGATCAAGCTGTGCATTGTTTAGCAAAGCTTCATCGCGCAGCAACTGCCCTTCTGCCTGCATCAGCTGGATTTCAAAAGGACGCGGATCAATTTCAGCAATCAGCTCACCTGCTTTTATCAGTGCGCCTTCCTGAAAAGCAACGCGCACAAGCTCACCATCAACGCGCGACTTTACCGTCACGGTTCGTAACCCCGTCACCGTTCCTAAGCCAGTCACATAAACCGGCAAATCACCCTGCACAACCGGTGCAACAACCACCGCGACCGACTCTCTTGTTGGCTTAAATGTTGCGGTGTTACTGACGTTTTCTGCCCGAAAAATAGGCAATAATGACAGACCATACAGTGCCGCTATAGCCAGTACGCTTAGTATCAACCACATCTGCCAGTGTTGGCGCCACGTTAAAATAACCCCGTGCCATACGTTATATTTTTTGTGCCCAGCTGGGTTTGGAGGTAAGTCTATTTTCATAAGGTGTGTATCATCAATGGCTAGGATAGTTTTATCATAATAATGCAGGAGAAGGCATCCCCGTCAAGAGCATCAGCACTGCTCATTATGACCATCTTGAAAAATATGGAGTCCAATGGCTAAAGCCTTGTTACGCCTGCTTATATACTTCGAGCGACACAAGATTGCAGTGTGTAGCAAAACCAATATGAGTAGGAGCGGCTTCGCCTAAAGCAATTGATAACAGTTCTGAGTATAGTTATTAAGGCACGTTGCCATAACATCCAACTATACTGCAACAATTCTCATGATGACAATGACAGTTAACGTGAGGTTCAATACATTCACCGTTAAGGTAGGGTGGATAAGCCTCAACACAAATCCACGACTTGTATGGAGCAGTTGCCGTAAAACCTAGGAGGGCAAAACTTGATGTTTCTGAGTGTTTTTTGGTAAAAAGCAAATCAAATAGTAGAGATTTTCACATCCTTGTGAACTAGATTCCGGCAATCCCTGCTGGAATGACGTACTATAAAATTTGTGTAGAAACGTAATTGTTCAACCCCCTGCCAATCTAACGTTGTAAGCATAGACCTCCCCCTTTGAAAAAGGGGGGGCTGAATAATCACGAAGAAACTTATGATTAACGTTTTTGATGTAAGAAGTTATGATCAAGTGGTGGCGTATTTTGTTGTAAGCAGTGATACGCTGCATTTTCATATTTAATCCGTAATGATTGTGGATTTTCATGTTCGGCAAGAAATTTTTCTGCTTCTTCGCCTGTTAAATCTTTCATCATGAAACGTGCAATACAATGACAAGGTTTGGCAACTTGCTCTTGATCATGCTCTTTATTAACAGAGTGCACAGTTTCACGGCTGATACATTGCTCAGCAAATGCTTTTTCAAAATGTTCTTTATCTAAGGCAGTGACTTTACGATCATCTGAATGATCAAAAGGATTGGGATTATGCGTGCCTTTAGTAGACTTGCTAATAAGTGTTTTAGTTTGGGTGGGTGTAGTTGAGGTTTTTGTATCATCAGAGCAGCCTGAAACAAGCAAGCTGCTAAGTAATAAGGCTAGATAGAGAGAAGGTGGTAATAGTAAGGTTTTCATTATTATAATTAAGTGCTTAGTTAAGTTTGTTTGGTAATAACTGCGGCCGTCTAACGATTATTAAGGTGCGCAATAAGTTCATGCGTAATGATTAGATTTAAGCCACGTTTAAATTTAGGTGAACCGCTAAAACTTTATCATTTTATGAAAAACCATTCTATAAATTTGCTAGATAGTCACAAATTTATGTGTGTAAGCGAAGTGTTAAGGCATACTTATTCAGAGCCAATTTTTGGAACAGAGTACCCCAAGGGCATACAGGCTTAGCGGTGCTTTTGTTAGCTTAAGCCCCTCATTCGACCCGCTCATGACAGGCTTAATCTCACTTTTTCAAAGGGGGACGTGAATCGTGACGTTAAAGTGTGACGTTAAGAGCACGAAACGTTTTAGCAAGGTCACAAGACCATGAGATAGGTCTATGGACACCTTACCAACAGGTAAAGTCTATCTTGTTAAAACGGACTGAATGCCTACGCTTGAAACTGCTCAAGCAGGACTCTAGTTGCACGTCATTTTTTGACTTATCAACAGAGAGCGAAGTACCCAATGCGTACATTTAGATACGTTTTTTGGAGCAGGAATAAACTATTTAGTTAATTTTATTAGTTATTAATAACAAGACAAATCGTATAATAGACCGTTATTTTATTGCGAGTAAGGAAGGAAGGGTTATGCAAATTATTCAAGAAGCGTTGACGTTTGATGATGTGTTATTAGTGCCAGCACATTCAACAGTATTGCCTCGTGACGTATGTATTCAAACGCAATTAACACGGACTATTTCATTAAATATCCCTTTAGTTTCAGCCGCAATGGATACCGTGACTGAAGCGCGTTTAGCGATTGCCATTGCCCAAGAAGGCGGTATTGGCATTATCCATAAAAACATGACGGTAGAGCAGCAAGCACGAGAAGTTCGGCATGTAAAAAAATATGAAAGCGGCGTTATTAAAGATCCCATTACGGTATCGCCCACCGTCAGTATTCGAGATGTTATCAAATTAACGCGTTCAAAAAATATTTCTGGCGTTCCAGTCGTGACCGATGGCGATGAATTAGTCGGTATTGTGACCAGTCGTGATTTACGTTTTGAAACACGCCTCGATGAGCCCGTATCAAAAATCATGACACCTAAAGAGCGCTTAGTTACGATTAAAGAAAATGCAGAGCGTAAAGAAGCCGTGGCGTTATTGCATACTCATCGTATTGAAAAAATTCTAATGGTCAATGATGATTTTCATTTACGAGGCATGATTACCGTAAAAGATATACAAAAAGCAAAAGACTATCCTTACGCCTGTAAAGATGAACAAGAACGCTTACGTGTTGGCGCCGCAATAGGCACAGGGCAAGATACGGAAGCGAGGGTGGCAGCTTTAGTGGCGGCTGGGGTTGATGTCATTATTGTTGATACTGCACACGGACATTCGCAGGGCGTATTAGATAGAATTCGGTGGATAAAACAGCATTATCCTGATTTACAAGTAATTGGCGGCAACATTGCCACTGCCGCCGCCGCCTTAGCCTTGGCAGAGGCAGGCGTCGATGGCGTAAAAGTGGGGATTGGTCCAGGTTCAATTTGCACCACGCGGATTATTGCTGGCGTAGGTGTTCCACAAATTACCGCAGTAAGTAATGTTGCTGAAGCATTAAAAGGCACGGGTATTCCATTAATTGCTGATGGCGGTATACGTTATTCAGGGGATGTAGCTAAAGCCTTAGCGGCCGGCGCACATGCCGTCATGCTGGGCGGCTTGTTTGCAGGAACAGAAGAAGCACCAGGCGAAGTAGAGTTATTTCAAGGGCGCTCATACAAATCCTACCGTGGCATGGGCTCTTTAGGCGCAATGTCTCAACAGCAAGGCTCTAGTGATCGGTATTTTCAAGAAGATGCTGATTCTGTAGAAAAGTTAGTGCCAGAAGGGATTGAAGGACGAGTGCCCTATAAAGGCAGTTTATTAGCGGTGATACATCAATTAGTAGGCGGGATACGTGCCAGCATGGGCTACACCGGCAGTCAATCTATTGCTATTTGGCATGAAAAAGCCCAATTTGTCCGTGTGACCAGTGCCGGTATGCGCGAAAGCCACGTGCATGATGTAGCCATCACCAAAGAAGCGCCTAATTACCGCACAGAATAATTGTCTAAGTGGTTAAGCATGCGTTTTTTGATCTATTTTTGGAATCCAAACACATGCGTTTGGATTCCCGCCTTGCAAGGTAAGGCAGGAAAACTGTTGGACTGTTAGTTATGCATAGGCTAACTATACTTCGCGTGGCAAAAGAGTGCGGTGTGTAGAAACACCAATATAAGTGGGCGCGTAATTATTCAGCCCCCTGCTCAACTAACGTTGTAAGCACAGACTTCCCCCTTTGAAAAAGGAGCGCTGAGCCTGTCATGAGCCAGTCAATGACTTACGTGGGCGTGGCTAAAAGCCGCTCCCACAATAACGCAATTCATGGTCGTTCGGAGTCTGTAA
>CAJAQT010000075.1 GCA_903944165.1 uncultured Methylococcaceae bacterium
CAACAACCGTCAATGAGCATCCAACTGCTACCGTCAATCTGGCAGAACATCATGAATTTAATACGGATTCAAGCGAAAACCATCCAACGCTTAACCATACGCTCACTAGCGATAGCGCACAGCAAGCTATTGATGCCCGTGCTAATCACACTGAATACACTGCTGGCGATACAGATACCCGTGCTAGTCACTCTAGCCACACTGCTGGCGATAAAAACACTCATCAAAATCATACTATTGCTGACAATGTTAGTCACGTTGATGCTTTAAACGCGCAATCTATTGAACAACATGCAGTTAATTTAAACCATCTATCAGCTAACACGCAGTCACCTACTGAAACAACCATCAACAAGCCTAGTGTTGTGCTTGAATCCGCTAATCCAACGCCGACAATTGACAGCTTAAATGTAGACCTGCCAACCACAACCGTTAGGAACGGTGCAATTCAATTGAATAGCACACAAAACAATGCACAAACAACAGCTGAACCGTCCACAAATAACATGGGCAATAGGGCTAATACAAGTCTAAGCACACAAAACCAGAGTGAAAATAACGCGCAAACGATCAACCGATTGCAAGATACTGCTATCAATACGCCGGTTAATGTTTCAGCAACAACAGAAAACACCGCGCAATTAAACCCCAGCACGATCAACACATCCAGTTTAGCCAATGAGCAGGCAACGCAAACCGTTAATTCTGCGCCTGTTTCTAACCAAAATAATGCGACTGAAACCACGCTACATCAAACCCATGCGCCTAATGAAATAACGCCAATACACCCACGCGCTAGTGCAGAGCCAACCGGATCGGTAGCAGAACCGCGCACGAATACCTCAACAATTGACAGCTTAAATGTCGTTGAAGTGCCAACAACCACTGTTGGACATGGTGCAATTCAGCTCAATAGCCTTAATGACAGCACGTCTGAAACGCAAAACACCGCAACACCTGTCAGTATTCATGCACCCAATACGCAGGAAGAAACGGTCCATATTGCCGATAATGCAACACATAGCCCTAACAACAGCACGATAACGTCAAATGACACACAAAACATAGAACAATCTCAACACATTGAGCATCAAACACCCGTATCACCTAAGCGCTTACGTGATGAACGCGGGCGGTTTGTCAGTCAACGCATTGTGCAAACGAGCGAGCAGCCGGTTGCTGAACCGACACGTAATCAAATCAATGGCAAGCCGGTGAGTAGTCAAGCTGAGCCACAAGCTGAACACGCACAAACCAGTGAACGCGGGTTTGCACCATTAGTTAATCGCTCCGGAGAATCTAAAGAATCAAAAAAGTTTTTTAGAGAATTTAGCAGTTATCGCAAAGAACAAAGCGCGTTCGATAAAGCGGCTAAAAAGTCATTGAAAGATATTTCTGACAAAGAGGTCAAGCCGTCAGAATCATCGAATAGTGGCTTTATGACAGGATTAATGGCGGGTTTGTTACCCGCTATGATGGGTCTGTTAGCCTCTTTGGGCGCGTCTATTGTTGCCGTCTTCTCAGGCTTAGGCGGACTGTTGTTAAGTGGCATTACCGGTGCATTAGGCGTTATTTTTTCGCCAATCGCGTTAGGCATTGCTGCGGCGGCAAGTTTAGCCTGGGGCTTGTTTACAGAAGACGGACAAAAGTTTTTTGCAGGCATAGGACAATGGCTTACTGAAAAATTCAATGGCGCAATTGAGTTATTCGCCACAACGTTTCCTGAAACGACTCAAGCCATTAAGGACAGTTGGGACGCGGCAGTAAATTTGTTTAGCGATACTTGGAAAGTGGTCACGGATAAAGCCGACAAAGTGTTTAGCTGGTTTAGCGATACCTGGCAAGGCATTACCGACACAGTAAGCGGTATTTTTGACAGCTTTGCTACGTTCTTAAAAGATAAATTTGGCATTGATATACCAAAAATAGTCAAGACCGTTGTGCAGCCGGTTATTGATTCTGTATCAACGGCGGTTAAA
>CAJAQT010000076.1 GCA_903944165.1 uncultured Methylococcaceae bacterium
CTTAACCGAACCAGAAAAAAAGCAATACCTCGCCAGCGGCATGACAGATTTAATCCCAAAACCCATCGATACCGAACAATTTTTTTCAACCTTGAAAAAATGGCTAGGCGAATAAAAAACGCGTAGAGACGCGATGTATCGGGTCTTGTATCTCACCGGCTGTAAATAAAACTTGTGGTGGAGGCTAGATTTAAGACGCGATAAATCGCGTCTCTACAGAACGTGTTGCTGCGTGCGTGTAGAGTAAAAAAAGCGTAGAGACGCGATGTATCGCGTCTTGTATCTCACCGGCTGTAAACAAAACCTGTGGTGGAGGCTAGATTTTAAGACGCGATACATCGCGTCTCTACAAGGGCGTTTAACAGTCATAATCAGAATCGCGTCTATTCTGGCAATAATCAATATAAATATTAAAAGGCTACTGCTCAGCCAGTGGTGGGTTGTTTTCTTTTTTCGTCCATGGATAGCTTTGTTCATAACCCGGTGTAGTCCAATCGATTTCGCCTGGAAGTTCGATAATGTTATGAAAATCATGATAGTTTAATTCTCTAACGCCATCTGCACGAATTTTTAGTACATCAGCAAAGCGTGCATTCCAGGCAATATCTTGTAATTGATAATTATGATGCGCATGAATTAATTGTCCAAGGGTTTGGTCTTGTGCAATAAACGTAACTAAAAACTCTGCATTTAAGCGTCCTAGATGCTTCATTGAATCAGCTCCCCACAAAGGGCTAGATTGGTCTATGCGATGCATTGCTGTCCAAGTTAAGCGGAAATGATCAGTACGACTGCGGACTAAGGGCAGATCAAGGGGATAGCGTACTGTTTCGCCTTCAAGAGTTTGTTCGGTGATTAACATTGCCACCCTTAACTGAGCTTCTACAACATTATTATGACGCCAGTTAGCTAAACGAATTTGTAAATGTGGTACGCCATTGCGGGCGTTGACGACTATTTTTTCTGTAAATAATACCTTTGCATTGACCCGTGATAAGCGTGAAAACGCGGCACCTGTTATGACTGCGGTGCTAAAAATACCAACAAAGGCTTCTGTTATGGCAATTAAATTAGCCCATCGTGTTGCGGGGGTTAAATACCCATAACCAATCGTGGCAAAGGTTTGAACAGAAAAATAAAAGGTATCTTCAAAGCTTTGATTGCGTGCATTGAAAATATTGTTTGGTTCAAGCAAATATAAGCAGGTAAAAAAAACGTTAAGTAGTATGAAAATAGCAGCGCATAAACCTAAAAACTGAAACCATGTGCATTGCATTAACCAATGATATACATCAAGGTGAGGGATTAAACTGCGCCCTTTAATCTGCATTTGGAAGTAGTTTACTTTTTTATCCCGATATTGCGTTTTGGGTTGAGCCATTACGTTCTCCAGTGTTTAAATAACTCATAAATGTTTAAAAAAGTTAATGCGGCGTAGCTTGCTTGTTGGTGTTATAAGCGCATAGGCTTATTTGCTGATATTTAATATGCTGTTTAGAGGCGTGGAGAGTTAAGGATTTAGCCGCTAAGCGGTGTAAATTAGGAAATTTTTAATCTTCAGCTATTGTCGTACAATACCTATGATACAACAATAGCTAAAGCCATTAGTTGTCAGATTAGGTTAACTTAGTGCATTATTGTGTCAATATTTTTTTATCAAATGAGGTTTTAATTGTGAAAAATCAATCCATAACGGCATCGCGTTGGTTTTATTCGCCTACATCAATTTTAGTGCTGATGATGGTTATGGGGGCTGTAATTTCTGCGCCGGTGTTAGCAAAAAGTTATAGCTCGCGGAGTTCATCTAGCACTAGATTTAAGTCGACTAGGGCGTATGCTGCACCCAGTTCAGGGTGGACTAGACAATCGTATAGTAGTAAAAAAACATCGGTTAGCTCAAAGTTTGGCACTCAATATAATTCTACATTTGAGCGTCAATACTCACAACAGTCTGCAAAGCGTGCTTATAACGCTCTACCAAATTCGCTAAGTTCTACGAAGCCACGTTATTTTCCTGCGGCTGATTTGCAACGATACCGTAGTTCGTATGCTAATCATGCGTGGTATCGGCAAGCTCAGAATTCGCCTAATCGTTGGCACGAACGCAGTCAATATTATCAAACGCAAGCACCAATGGCAGTTAATGGTGGTGGCCATTCGTTTGGTTTGTTATCAGGATTGTTTTTATACAGTTTATTAAATAATAATGCCTCAGCTGGACAGTACGCTTATCACCATCAACAAGATCCAGATTATCAAAAATGGCGCACTGAGGCGAATCAGTTAGCTAAAGATAATGCCGACTTAAAAGCGCAATTAGCGGCCATGGATTCGGTTAAAAACAACCAAACTGCCACGCCAATTAACCCTAATTGGTTGCCCGCAAATGTTCCCATTGCTGCGGTTATGTCTGAGGAAGCATTAAAATCCAGTCAGGCTGATTTTAAGATTTGTGTAGGTTCAGAGGGGGGCGCATATTACAAAATTGCACAATCGTTAATGTTGCCGGCGTTAGTGGAGTGGGTTAATGTGAGTCCAATTATTACTCAGGGCACGCCTGATATTTTAGCTAAATTAGCCAGCGGCGACTGCGATGCTGGATTTATTCAAGGCGATGCAGAGTATGATGCGCAACAATTGGAGGTGTTATTTACGCCTTTTTTGGAAGCCGCGCATTTAGCGTGTAGTACGTCGTTGTCCATTACCAAATTATCTGAGCTTGCTGACAACGAGCTATGGATTCCAAGTCGGTCTGGTTCTAGTTTATCTTGGCAGCGCTTTGTGGCGTTAAATCCTGCTTATCAACGCGTTAAGCTTAGGTCGGCGGTAAATTATCAAGATGCAATTTTAAAAGCCACGTCACAGCATGCGTGTTTGTTTTATATGGCAGCACCTCATGCCGCAACAATTGATCGTTTAATTGATCGTGAGGACTTGCGGTTGCTGGCTATTGATGATGAAAAACTAACGCAAAGTAAGATGTATCAAAAACGTACGTTATCTTCTGCTGATTATAGTAAGGCTATTCAGGCAAAAGGAGTGTTTGGTGATCGTTTTGTGGCTACGGTTGTTACGCCTGCATTGTTTGTAATGCGTAGCAATTGGCGCGCAACACATGCTGATAGTGCGGCAAAAATTGCCTTAGCACTGACAGATCTTGAGAGCCATTACAAAGAGGCGGTGAAACAATAATGTTTAGTAAATTTACTGCTGCAAAACCGCATGGGTTGCGTGTGTCTTTAACCAGTCATCTTGAAGTTAATTTGGTCGATACGTTTGGCGTGGACTTGCATCCTGCTTTTGTCCGCCCAGAAGGACTGTTTTTTATTAAGGCAATTGGTGAAAACTTTGTACAAGATCAACTTATCGATACCTGTATTTATGTTGAGAATAATGGCAATTTTTATGTGTTTGTAATGACTTTGGCAGAAAATAAAGTAACGTCCGTTAGCCTGTATCAAAATATTTTGACACTTACGCCAACCGAGGAAGAGTGGGCTGAGGTGTTGCGTGATATTGCCAGTCCTGAGTTTGTGATGGATGATATTGTTTTTACTCGTACCGTGGGCGGTGCGAGTCAACAGGCTGACTTAATTAAATTTACGGAGCATTTGCAAACAGAAAGTGGTGTGGCTGAGGGTGAAAATTCATTAATGGTTTTTGCTAGAACACTGCCGACAAGCACGTTTGTGGAAAAGCTACGGATTGTCGTTGAAGTGAGTGAACAAGCGCAAAGCGCAGAGCTTGGTTTTTATGTCGGTTTTGAGGTTGATCCAGCACTGTTTACTTTATTAGGCTAGTGTTGGCGTTGGTTTTTTCTTGCTAAGCAAAGCTGAAGTGCTACGTGAGATCAGATAGTTAATTAATTTTATACATTAGGAAGTAGAGATGGCATTTTTTAAAAATTACGGTGTTCAAAAAGCGAAAGATTTGGCAAATTTATTAGGCGAGGCAATTGTTAAGTTTGATCCTGAAGGCGCAACTGAAGCGGCAATTGCAGAAATTGAAGAAAAATTTGATAAATTAAATTTAACGTTTTCTAAAGCGAAACAAGCCTTCGTTAAAGAAGATAACGAGGCGCGTACAATTATTGCTTTGTATAACCAACGTTTAGCTGCTGCGGAACATTTGCAAGCATTGCCTGAAAAAGCTGAGGCCTTAACGCAATTAGTCACGTTATTGGAAACAATGCACGTTGATGTAGAAAGAGAAAAGCAGGAAGCCGATGAGGCAAAGCAGTATATGCAAGAATTAGAGGGCTTGGTTAAACAATATGCCTCAAAATTAACCAGTGCACGCGCGACAGTTGAGCACGCTAAAAAAGCTATGGAGCGCGCGAAGTTAATCAAAGAACAGGCCTTAGAAAAAGAAGCCGCAGCAAAAATGGCAAGCGGTTTGTCAGGAAGTTCGTCGTCGTTAAGTTCAGCTTTGGATCACATGAATCATTTAGCCGAGCAATCATTGGTTGCTGCTGATGCCGCTTCACGCAAAGCCAGTTTATTGCAACCTACAGTGATTGAAGATAATCCAGATATTAAGGCGGCGATGGCTGCGGTCAGTGGTCAGCCTGAGCTTAGTTCAAGCGTTCAGGAGCGTTTAGCGGCACTAAAAAAAATGGCATAACGTCGGCTATGCGACTGATGGGGACGGTGTAATCAGGATACAATTCGGCTTATAATAACGTTATTAACATGAAGGTGTGTTGTGACGTTCAGCTACGTTTTTGACGTGGGTTTTTAGTTTGATAATAAAAAAGGATAGGTTAATGAGTAAAATAATCACCAAAGCAGTTTTTCCTGTTGCAGGCTTGGGCACACGCTTTTTACCTGCAACTAAAGCTAGTCCAAAAGAAATGTTGCCTATTGTGGATAAACCATTGATTCAATATGCTGTGGAAGAAGCGGTTGCTGCGGGTATTGATACTATGGTGTTTATTACTGGACGTAGTAAAAATGCGATTACAGATCATTTTGATAAAGCCTACGAATTGGAAAAAGAGCTTGAAGCAAAAAATAAAGTTGAAACCTTAAATTTAATTCGCGATATTTTACCAGCACATGTTTCGTGTATTTTTATTCGTCAAGCCGAGGCGCTTGGTTTAGGTCATGCGGTGTATTGTGCGCGTCCTGTTATTGGCGATGAGCCTTTTGCGGTTATTTTAGCCGATGATTTAATTGAAGATGCTGGACGTGGTTGTATGGCACAAATGGTGAAATTGTATGAACAAAATCATTGTTCAATTTTAGGTGTTGAGCGTGTTAATCCTTCTGATACAGGAAGCTATGGCATAGTTAAAACGGCTGACTTTACAGGTTTATCTGCTGTTGTGGAAACTATCGTTGAAAAGCCAAAGCCAGAAGATGCGCCGTCTAATTTAGCTGTGGTTGGACGTTATATCTTAAGCCCAACGATTTTTGATAAAATTAAAAAAACGGGGCGTGGTGCAGGAGGCGAAATTCAGCTTACCGATGCTATCGCTGAGTTAATGTTAGATGAGCAAGTGTTGGCGTATGAATTTGAGGGTCGGCGTTATGATTGTGGCTCAAAGTTAGGTTTTTTAATTGCTACTGTAGAGCATGGTATGTTGCACAAAGAACTTAAAGATGATTTTCTTGCATACTTAAGGAAATTGATTAAAGCCCATAAAAATTTAAATGGCTCGGTGCAGTAAGCAGCCATTTTTTATAGGTAATAAAAAAGGCAACCTAGGTTGCCTTTTTTTATGCGTATTATAATTTTTCTTTAATACGTGCTGCTTTACCTGTTAAGTTGCGTAGGTAATACAGTTTGGCTCGGCGCACATCACCGCGACGTTTAACAATGATTTCACTAATCATTGGGCTGTGTGTTTGAAAAACACGTTCTACGCCGGTGCCGTGAGAGATTTTTCTTACTGTAAACGCAGAGTTTAAGCCACGATTACGTTTAGCAATTACAATTCCTTCAAATGCCTGAATACGTTCGCGTTCACCCTCTTTTACTTTTACTTGAACGACGACCGTATCACCAGAATTAAAATCTGGGATTTGTTTTAATTGTTTTGCTTCTATTTCATCAATAATATTGCTCATTGTTATACCTTAATTGGGTTTGATTCTAATATAAATTCATTCAGCAAGTTTTTTTGTTCTGCATTAAGTTGCTTGTTTTTTAATAAATCAGGTCGTTTTTGCCAGGTTCTACCTAACGCCTGTTTATGTCGCCAACGATCTATGTCTGCATGATGACCACTGGTTAATACTGTGGGCACAGTTAACGCTGCTATAGTCTCAGGGCGAGTGTAGTGAGGGTAATCCAGTAAGCCATCCGAGTGTGAATCGTATAATGCAGACTCGCTGTCACCTAACACACCAGGAATTAAACGGAGCATTGCGTCAATTACAATAAGTGCAGCAAGCTCTCCACCACTAATAACATAGTCGCCAAGTGACCATTCTTCGTCACAATCAAGCATAATAAAACGTTCGTCAATCCCTTCATAACGACCCGCAACTAAAATGATTTGCGAAAGATTAAGTGCTTCTGATAATACCTGTTGGGTGATGACTTTACCTTGTGGGCTTAGATAAATAACTTTAGATGACTCACGTGCAAGGTGTTTTTTTTTAGCATCAGTGAGTGCGTCGTGGAGTGGTTGGTATTTCATTACCATGCCAGGACCACCACCATAAGGACGATCATCGACTGTTTTGTGTTTGTCGATGACATAATCCCTTGGATTCCACACATTTATAGACGCTAAATTAGTTTCTAAAGCTTTGCCTGTAACGCCATGACTTGCGGCTTGAAGCACCATTTCTGGAAATAAGGTGATGACATCAAACTGCATAAGTCTTCATTAAAATTCAGGATCCCACTCAACGATCATTTGCTTTTCAGATACGTCAATACTGATGATAACTTGAGTATGAATAAACGGAATGGCGTGTTCGCGCTCACCTTTAACAATCATGACATCGTTAGCGCCTGTTTCTAACATGCTATCAATACGACCCAAGGGCACATTTAAGCGCGTTATCACTGCCATCCCTATTAAATCAGACCAATAATATTCGCCTTGTTGAGGGCGGGGCAATTGGTCTTGACGAATAAAAATTTCTGATCCAATAAATGTATCGGCTTGATTTCTAGTATCAATCTCTTTAAGTTTTACGATGACATTTTTGCCATGTAAGGCACCGTCTGAGAGCGTGTACTTGGCAGGTTCAGCATGAGGTTTTTTAATTATCCACGGTGAGAAAGTTAAAATTCTTTCACGTTCATCTGTAAAAGAAAAAACTTTAAGCCACCCTTTAATGCCAAAACTGCTGGTTATTTCGCCAATTTTTATAAGTCTAGTGTCTGGCAAGCGATTAAGCTGCTATTTTTGCAGCGTCTTTAATTAACTTAGCTACACGATCAGATGGTTGCGCACCATTTGAGCGCCAGTAATCAACGCGTTCGCTGTTTAAGCGTAAACGCTCTTCGTTACCGCGAGCAAATGGGTTAAAAAAACCAACTCGCTCAATATAACGTCCGTCACGACCGTTTCGACTATCGGTTACAACAACATGGTAAAATGGGTGGTTTTTTGAACCACCTCTTGAAAGACGTATGGTTACCATCTAATTTCCTCAAAAAAACATTTAGTAAAAGTTAGCCGACGCATTTTACGCGAATTTGTTGATATGTGAAGAAAAAAATGCGGGCGAGTGATTTATCAATACGATGATGAGTTAAATTTACCGTCGCATAGTATTACGAACATTGCTTTTAATGCCTCGCATCATATTTGCCATGTTGCCATTTTTCATTTTTTTCATCATTTTCTGCATCATGATAAATTGCTTTAGGATGCGGTTAACATCTTGTATTTCTTGGCCGCTGCCAGCAGCAATGCGTTTTTTGCGATTGCCTTTGATTAAATCAGGAAAACGGCGTTCTTGTTTAGTCATTGAGCAAATTACGGCAATTTGACGGGCGATCATTTTGTCATTTACCTTATCACGCATTTCTTGAGGGATATTGTTTGCACCTGGCAATTTTTCCATCATGGAGCTAATGCCACCCATGTTTTGCATTTGTTCTAGTTGCTCACGGAAATCATCAAAGTCAAAGCTTTTGCCTTTTTTAATTTTTTGAGCAAACTTTTCTGCTTTTTCTTTATCAACTTTTTGTTCAATTTCTTCGATTAAGCTCAGTATGTCGCCCATCCCTAAAATACGAGAGGCGATTCGATCTGGGTGGAAGAGTTCGAGTTCGGTAGCTTTTTCCCCCATCCCTATAAATTTAATGGGTTTGCCAGTGATGTGGCGTATGGATAAGGCGGCTCCTCCGCGTGCATCGCCATCTGCTTTAGTTAAAATGATGCCTGTTAACGGCAGCGCGTCATTGAAGGCCTTGGCAGTGTTTGCAGCATCTTGACCCGTCATGCTGTCCACCACAAACAAGGTTTCGGTGGGTTGAATAGCGTGATGAAGGGCAGTTATTTCCGTCATCATGTCGGCGTCAATATGCAAACGGCCAGCGGTATCAATGATGATGACATCAAGGAATTTCTTTTTGGCTGCGGCAATTGCATTGATAGCAATGTCGATGGGTTGTTGCGAGGTATCGCTGGGGAAAAAATCGAGGTCTAATTCTTCAGCAAGCACTTGCAGTTGTTTAATTGCGGCGGGGCGGTAAATATCAGCACTGACGACGCCCACTTTTTTCTTTTGTGTATGTTGCAACCAGCGACCTAATTTACCAACGGTAGTGGTTTTACCTGCGCCTTGTAAGCCTGCCAATAAGATGACTACGGGGGGATTGGCTTTAAGATTAAGCCCCTCATTGGCGTCACCCATTACCTTGATTAATTCTGCATTAACCACTTTAATGAATGCTTGACCAGGTGACAGGCTAGCTTGAACTTCTTTGCCCATAGCACCGGTTTTAACTTGTTGGATAAAGGCGCTCACTACGGGCAGAGCAACATCCGCTTCTAATAAAGCCAGGCGAACTTCGTGTAAGGTGTCTTTGATATTGTCTTCAGTCAGGCGACCTTGACCTTTTAATTTTTTAAGGGTGTTACTGAGTCGGTCGGTTAAATTATCAAACATAGTATTTTTATTAAAGGTATAGGATGATTATCTAAATACAATTGCATTAGGACTATTTAATTCAATATATTACCATAGCTATTAACGTGATTGTATCAATACAGATAACCATGAGTGAGTGTGTTTTATCATGTATAAATGGTTTAATTTTTATAAAAAACAATGAGTTATTATTTTATAGCAGGGTTTTCAATAAGTCTGTACATGCTAAGTTCAGGGCTTATTGTGCGCCATTTTACGCAAAAGACAACTCAACATGTGCCACTTTATTTAGCGTGCTTAGCGGTTGTTGGGCATTTGCTTTATATTGTTTTGGGGTGCGTAGAGCAGCAAGGATTTAGTTTTAGTTTTGTTGCGACAAGTTCTTTTGTCAGTATGATTGTGGCATTATTATTACTGTTGGCAGTCATTACTAAACCGGTCGCTAAATTGGGTGTAGCGGTTTTTCCTATTGCGGCCTTAATGTTAAGTTTAACGATGTCTTTTGATGATACTGCGCAACCAATGCCGGTGTATCATTGGACCATGGCGAGTCATATTTTAACGTCGATTATTGCCTTTAGTTTGTTAAATATTGCTGCCTTGCAAGCAGCATTATTAGCGTTTCAAGATCAACAATTAAAAAGTCACCCGCCAAAGCGTTTTGTTCATGCGCTGCCTTCTTTGCAGGCGATGGAGGCTCTATTATTTGAAATGTTGGCAGCAGGGTTGTTTTTTTTAACCTTATCGTTAGGCACTGGGTTTATTTTTTTAGAAGATGTCTTTGCCCAGCATTTAGTGCATAAAACGCTCTTGTCATTGCTGGCATGGTTTATTTTTGCAGGTTTATTATTGGGCAGGAAGTGCTATGGGTGGCGGGGTAAGTTGGCCATACAATGGACTGTGTTTGGTTTTTTTCTCTTGTTGCTGGGGTATTTTGGTAGTAAGTTTGTATTAAAACTTATTTTACATCGATGAGATTATTATAAAATTTGCTCTTCTTGTGCCATGCTTATTGATTAAGCATGTATCATATTGAGCCTTAGCTTGCTTAGTCACTTTCTTTACTATTATTTAAATGTCCTTGAAGTCCAAAAAAAAAGTTGATTTTAATTCAACAAATGATCCCTTTGCTCAGCGTGAAGCTGAAAAATACGAAAATCCAATTCCCAGCCGAGAATTGATTATTCAATTACTCGAGCACTTAGGAAAACCCCTGCTGCGTAAAGAAATTATTGCATCTTTTGAGTTAGTAACAGAAGAGCAGTTAGAAGCACTACGAAGACGCTTACGTGCGATGGAGCGTGATGGGCAATTATTGTTTAATCGCGAACAGCGATATTGTTTAGTTAATAATAAAGATTTAATCGTTGGACGAATTATTGGTCATGCTGATGGTTTTGGTTTTATTCGTCCTGATGATGGCTCGGAAGATTTGTTTTTATCCCCCCGTGAAATGAATCCCTTATTACACAATGATCGTGCCATGGTGCGTATTGTTGGTATTGATAAAAAAGGCCGACGTGAATGTGCGGTGGTGGAAATTTTAGAGCGTAATACACATCAAATTGTTGGGCGTTTATATCAAGAAGATGGCTTTACCTACGTAGTGCCTGACAATAAGAATATTTCACAAACGGTATTACTGCAAAAAGATGGTGTAGGGGGGGCAACCCAAGGACAGATTGTTGTCGCTGAAATCGTTGAGCAACCGACTAAGCTGCATCAACCTATAGGGCGCATTATTGAAGTCTTAGGTGATCATTTAGCACCTGGGATGGAAATTGAGATGGCCATTCGCACTCACGAATTACCTCATAACTGGCCGTCTGACGTCGCTGCAGAAATTGCCTCACTTACCCCTGAAGTTCCAGAAGCGGCTAAGCAAGGTCGCGAAGACATTCGTCATTTACCGTTAGTCACGATTGATGGTGAAGATGCGCGGGATTTTGATGATGCTGTGTATTGTAAAAAAACGCCAAAAGGCTGGAAGTTATTAGTCGCCATTGCTGATGTCTCGCATTATGTTATGGCTAATACCGCCTTAGATAATGAAGCAAAAAATCGTAGCACATCGGTATATTTCCCAGAAAATGTTATCCCTATGTTGCCAGAGATTTTATCGAATGGCTTATGCTCACTCAATCCTCATGTGGATCGTTTGTGTATGGTGTGTGAGTTAGTGATTGATGCTGAAGGCAACGTGATTAGATCACGTTTTTATGAGGCGGTAATGAACTCCCATGCACGCTTAACGTACAACGATGTTGCCGAATTACTGCCCAGTGCAGCAGCGCCTAATGTAGCAAAAGTGGCGCAATTAACCGAGCGCTATCGCCCTGTTATCCCACATGTATTGGAGTTATATGCACTGTTTAAAATGATGCGTAAACAACGTGAGTTGCGTGGTGCGATGGATTTTGACACGCAAGAAACACGTATTATTTTTGGGCAGAATCGAAAAATTGAAACGATCGTTCCCGTTGTCCGTAATGATGCCCATAAGCTTATTGAAGAGTTTATGATTACCGCTAATAGTGCGGCTGCGCGTTATTTGAATGGCAAAAAAATGCCTAAGTTGCTGCGTATTCATGAAGGACCTAACGCAGATAAATTATTTAATCTCAAAAAGTTTTTGGGTGGACTAGGTTTAATTCTAGGTGGGGGAAATCAACCAACACCTTTGGATTACATGGCTTTAATAGAGTCGATTAAAGACCGTCAAGACGCACATTTAATTCAAACTGTATTATTGCGCTCCATGTCTCAAGCGGTTTACAGTCCTGATAGTAAAGGTCATTTTGGCTTAGCGTTAGAAGCCTATGCACATTTCACTTCGCCAATTCGTCGCTATCCAGATTTATTAGTTCATCGAGCTATTCGGCATACCTTACAAGGGAAAAAAGCTGAAAGTTTTATTTATGGTATTCCTGATATGGTTATTTTAGGAGAGCATTGTTCTGCCAATGAACGTCGTGCCGATGACGCCACACGTGATGTTGTGAGCTGGTTAAAATGTGAATACATGATGGATAAAATTGGCGAGGAGTTTAGTGGCATTATTTCTGCTGTGACGTCCTTTGGCTTTTTTGTTGAATTAGCTGAAATTTATGTTGAAGGCTTGGTTCATATCAGTCATTTAGGGCAAGATTATTTTAATTTTGATCCCATCACCTATCAATTAAAAGGTGAGCGTACCAATACTGTCTACCGATTAGGCGACAGTGTGCAAGTACGGGTGGCTAGGGTTGATTTAGATGAAAAGAAAATGGATTTTGATCTTGTCTTAAAAAATGAGTCAACAGCTCCCAAAACAATTGCTAAATTTAAGAAAAAACGGCGTAAAAAATAATCCGTTTAACAGCTAATGATGTGTGGATTTAGTCAGAGGTATGAGAAAGCCCACGCTTCTAAATCCCGTCTTTAAAAAAGTACCCGAAGAGAAGAGGCTTTTACTGTGCACAACATCATGATTTCCTTATCTGTTGATAGTGTCTTAAGTCTATAAACAGTAACTTACCAATAAGATTGTGTTTATTTGTCGTAGAAAACCTTGTTCGCTCAATCAATCAATCAATCAATTCCTTTATGCCTAGTTTATGAGGTGCAATGAAACTCAGTAAAATTTATGGTCTGCATTCTGTGCAGTCAGCACTTGATTATTCTCCTACAAAAATCAGTCAAGCATGGCTTGATGAGCAGCGCCAAGATAAGCGTTTAATGCCCTTAATTAATCAATTAGAAGATTTAGGTATTGCACCTGAAAAAGTTTCGCGCACTCGATTAGATAAACTTGCTGACGGTAATGGACATCAAGGCATTGTGATTGAAGTGGAGCTGCCGGCCGTATTATCTGAACAAGCCTTGCATGCCTGTGTAGAAAATTTAACCAGTCCAGCATTATTTTTAGTTCTTGATAACGTGCAAGATCCTCATAATTTAGGGGCTTGTTTACGCAGTGCTGACGGCACACGTACTCATGGCGTGATTATTACTAAAGATAATGCTACCGGTATTACGCCGACGGTTTGCAAAGTAGCCTGTGGTGCAGCAGAAACAGTGCCTGTTTATCAAGTGACTAATTTAGCGCGTACTTTGCGGTGGTTAAAAGAGCAGGGTATTTGGGTGATGGGTGCCGCAGGTGAGGCAACTCAATCTATTTATCACACTGATTTTACAGTGCCTTTAGCCTTGGTGATGGGCGCAGAAGGCAAAGGAATGCGCCGCTTAACGCGTGAGCACTGTGACATTTTAGTAAGCTTGCCCATGTTGGGGCAGGTGGAAAGCTTAAATGTATCCGTTGCAAGCGGGGTGATGTTGTACGAAATTTTACGGCAACGCTTGTATTCATGAACAGTATAACGCCCTTATTACAAGGACTTGATTTAGCGTGCATCCGTGATGATCGTAGCTTGTTTAGTGAGTTAAGCTTTGTGTTAGGTGCGGGTGAAGTATTATTGCTAGAAGGTGAAAACGGTAGCGGTAAAACGTCATTGTTGCGAATTTTATGTGGGTTTCGTGAGCCTGATGCCGGGCAAGTTAGTTGGTGTGGTGGAGCCATTTCTACCTCTGCATACCGTGCAAACATGGCCTTTGTGGGCCATTTAGATGGCGTGAAAAAAGAACTCACTGTGCTAGAAAATTTACGCGTGGCATTGGCGTTAGGGCAGGGGAATGGTGGTTCTTTAGACGCTGCGTTGGCGAGGGTTAATCTTGCTGGATACCAAGACGTGTTAATCAGTGCTTTATCCGCAGGACAAAAGCGTCGCTTGTCTTTGGCTAGGTTGTTAGTCACGGCGAAATGCTTATGGATCTTAGACGAACCTTTTACGTCCTTGGATAAACAAGGTATTCAATTAACAGAACAACTTATGAGTGAACATTGCGCCCAAGGCGGCATGATTGTATTAACCTCCCATCATCCAATACAGCTTACTCATGGCGCTGTGCAACGTATTTCTTTATCGTCATGCCTTTAATGTATGCTTTTTTCGCCATTGTCCGACGTGATTTACGTTTAGCGTTGCGTAAACGTGCAGAAATCATTAATCCCTTATTATTTTTTGTCTTAGTGATAACTCTATTTCCTTTAGGAGTTGGTGCTAAGCCAATGTTATTACAAGCAATAGCGCCAGGAATTATTTGGGTTTCGGCGTTATTGGCAGCTATGTTGTCGTTAGATAGTTTGTTCCGTTCAGATTTTGATGACGGTGCCTTAGAGCAATTGGTGTTAAGTCCGCAGCCATTATCCGTATTAGTGTTAGGCAAAATTTTAGCGCATTGGTTAGTGACAGGTTTGCCGTTGGTGATAATAGCGCCGTTGTTGGCTATTCTGTTGGGCTTATCGGCAAAAACGATTAGCATCTTACTGATTACCTTGTTATTGGGGACGCCAGTATTAAGTTTAATTGGCGCTATTGGGGTAGCGTTAACTGTGGGCTTGCGGCGTGGTGGGATGATTTTGTCTTTGTTAGTGTTACCGTTATATGTTCCGGTGTTAATTTTTGCAGCTAATGCCGTTGAAATGGCTCAGCTTGGCTTGCCCGTCATGGCGCAAATCAATATGTTAGCGGCAATGTTAGTGTTAGCGTGCGTGTTGGCTCCCTGGCCCACCGCTGCGGCACTAAAGATGAGCATGAGTTGACGAAGTACTTAAGTATTGGTTATTTTTTAATTTTGGTGAGTGACTTTTATGAAATTTATTCCCGATCCTATTGGTAAGTTTTTTCACCGTATGGCATCGCCACCCCATTTTTATGCCTTAGCTGGGCAGATGATTCCGTGGTTGACCGGCATCTTTTTGGTGTTGCTTGGGTATGGGTTATTTGCTGGCTTGTATTTAGCCCCTACGGATTATCAACAAGGTGATAGTTATCGAATAATTTATATTCATGTTCCTAGTGCGTGGATGTCCTTGTTTATTTATATCGTCATGGCACTTGCAGGTGCGATAGGCTTAATCTGGCGTATTAAATTAGCAGAAATCATGGCGATAAGCAGTGCCTCGGTGGGCGCTAGTTTTACTTTTATTGCTTTAGTGACAGGGTCTTTATGGGGTAAGCCCATGTGGGGAACTTGGTGGGTATGGGATGCTCGTCTGACCTCAGAATTAATTTTATTATTTTTGTATTTAGGCGTGATGGGTTTATATAACGCCATTGATGATAAGCGAACCGCCTCAAAGGCGGTGGCTATTTTAGCGTTGGTTGGTGTCGTTAATATTCCTATCATTCATTATTCTGTGGAATGGTGGAATACCCTGCATCAAGGCCCTACTGTAACCAAAATGGATAAGCCCTCGATTCATATAAGCATGTTAATTCCCTTATTAACAATGGCTGTAGCGTTTAAGTTTTATTATGTTATTGCCGTGTTGCAACGTGCACGTTTGGAGTTGCTGCAACGAGAACGCACGTCGGCATGGGTAAAAAAATTAGTAATGGAGCAAAGCAAATGACGATAGAGAGTTTTTTTGCTATGGGAGGTTATGCGTTTTATGTGTGGACCGCCTATGGTATTTGTGGCGTGGTGTTGGTTATCAATGTGTTGATGCCACTTAGGCAACGACTTAGTTTTTTACAAGAATTAGCACGCAAACAGCAACGGCAGCAATTATGAATCCAGCCAGAAGACAGCGTTTAATTTTGATTATAGTCATGGTTACAGGGATTGCTATCGCGGTGGCGTTTGCCTTGAAATCCTTCAATGAAAACTTAATGTATTTTTTTTCAACCTCCGATGTTGTGGCGGGTAAAGCACCTAAAGCGGCGTTATTTCGTTTAGGAGGCATGGTGGTGAAAGGGACGGTTCAACATCCTGGCAAGGGCTTGATGGTGCAATTTAAATTGACTGATTTTAGCAAGGAAGTCACCGTAGAATACACAGGTATTCTGCCCGATTTATTTCGCGAGGGGCAGGGCATTGTGGCGAACGGAGCACTTGATGCGCGTGGGGTCTTTGTTGCTGAAGAAGTGTTAGCCAAGCACGATGAAAATTATATGCCGCCAGAAGTAAAGGCGAGTTTGAAAAAAAATATGCCTACTGAGACGGCTCAGTAGCAGTGTAATGACAGGAAAAATTGAATGATTCCAGAGTTAGGGCAGTTTTCTCTCATATTGGCATTATGTGTCGCGGGTGTTTTATCCATCTTGCCTCTTCTTGGTGTGTATCGACAGTATCCGGGCTGTATCGCATTGGCAAAACCAGCGGCATACACTCAACTACTCTGTGTAGCCATTGCTTATGCGTGCTTAACCTATAGCAGTATCGTGCATGATTTTTCGGTGGCGTATATTGCCCACAATTCAAATACCGCCTTACCGTTATTATATTTAATTTCAGGAGTGTGGGGGGCGCATGAAGGCTCGTTACTGCTTTGGGCATTGATTTTATCTGGCTGGATGGGGTTGGTTGCATTTTTTTCCAAAACAATTCCTGAACCTATGGTGGCGCGGGTTTTAGCTGTGATGGGCTGGGTTTCGGTAGGTTTCTTATTATTTGTATTATTTACCTCTAATCCCTTTGAGCGCTTGTTTCCTGCCCCGTTAGAGGGGCGTGATTTAAATCCATTATTACAAGATCCAGGTTTAGCTATTCATCCTCCCATGCTTTATATGGGTTATGTTGGTTTTTCTGTTGCCTTTGCTTTTGCAATAGCCGCCTTATTAGAAGGTCGCCTTGATGCTGCTTGGGCGCGTTGGTCAAGGCCGTGGACAAATTTAGCATGGATGTTTTTGACCATCGGTATCACCTTAGGAAGTTGGTGGGCCTATTACGAATTAGGCTGGGGTGGTTGGTGGTTTTGGGATCCTGTTGAAAATGCCTCGTTTATGCCGTGGTTAGTTGGTACAGCGTTAATGCACTCCCTTGCCGCAACTGAAAAACGCGGGGTGTTTAAAACCTGGTCAGTGTTACTCGCTATTTTTGCCTTTTCCTTAAGTTTATTAGGTACTTTTTTAGTACGTTCAGGTGTCTTGACTTCAGTTCATGCCTTTGCCAGTGACCCGACCCGAGGCTTATTTATCTTGGTATTTTTAGGCGTTGTGGTGGGAGGCTCATTACTGTTGTATGCATTACGCGCACCCACGGTAAAAAGCAGTGTACGTTTTGATTTTGTCTCAAAAGAATCAGCCATCTTGCTTAACAACGTATTGCTGGTGGTAACGGCAGCCAGTATTTTATTAGGAACTTTGTACCCCTTAGTGATAGACGCGTTAGGCTTAGGTAAAATTTCTGTTGGCCCACCTTATTTTAATGCGGTATTTGTACCCCTTATGGCACCGTTAGCGTTTTTTGTCGGCCTTGGCATGTTAGTGCGGTGGAAAAAAGATGCATGGCAAAGCGTAGTGCTACGCGTGCGTGGCTTATTAGTGGTCAGTATGGCGAGTGGTTTAGCGTTGCCTTTATTGATGCCATTTTATTCATTTACGGCAGTGATAGGCTTAAGTTTGGCCGTGTGGACTACCTGCATGACAGGTTTAATTGTCTTTGAGCGGCTAGGAGGAGCGTGCTCGTGGCAGCGTTTAGTCAGCATTCCAGCAGGATTTTATGGCATGACCTTAGCACATCTGGGCATGGCAATATTCATTACTGGCTTAACCTTAACGTCGGTATACAGCGTTGAGAAAGACGTGCGTTTGACACCCAATGAAACACTCACTATGTCTGATTATATCTTTGAATTTCATGGCGTAAAAGAAACGCAAGGGCAAAATTATATTGCCGAACAAGCCTTAGTAACCGTCACCCATCAGGGTAAACACGTGGCACAGCTCATGCCACAAAAACGTGTGTACCAAGTACAAACGATGCCCATGACTGAAGCGGCCATCGATGCGGGTATGTTTAGAGATTTATTTGTGGCAATTGGTGAGCCTTTAGGTGCCGATGGTGCCTGGAGTATGCGTGTGTATTACAAAGCATTTATTCGTTGGCTTTGGTTGGGTGGATTATTTATGGCGGCAGGTGGTGCGTGCGCGGCAGCTGATCGACATTATTGGCGTAAAAAAGCTGTATAACGCAGCACTCTTAACAAATATAAGGTTTTTTCATGGTTAAATTTTTAATCCCCTTGGTGCTGTTTATTATCATGGCAATCTTTCTTGCCATGGGTTTGCATTTAAACCCAAGTGAAATTCCCTCTCCGTTGCTTAATAAACAGGCACCTGCTTTTACTGCACCTAAATTACTTGCTCCCACTGAAACCCTTTCGCCTGCTGATTTAAAAGGAAAAGTCTGGTTATTTAATGTCTGGGCATCGTGGTGTGTATCGTGTCGCGCGGAACATTCGGTATTAAATCAATTAGCTCAACAGCCAAATATCATGGTGGTGGGGTTAAATTATAAAGATAATCCAGAAGATGCTCGGGGGTGGTTAACAGCGTTAGGTAATCCTTATGCCGTCAGTATTACCGATCAAGAAGGTCGAGTGGGGCTTGATTGGGGTGTGTACGGTGTCCCTGAAACCTTTGTTATCGATAAAAAAGGGATAATTCGACATAAGCATACTGGCCCGGTGACCGTGCAAGATGTTGAGAACGTGTTACAGCCGTTAGTTGCACAATTACAGGCAGAAGCAGAATGAAGTGTCTGATATTTTTAGTGCTGTTGTGGGTCAATACGGTTTATGCAATTGATGCTAAGCAATTTACTGATCAAAAACAACAAGCAGATTACGAAAGTTTAACTTCAGAATTACGGTGTTTGGTTTGTCAAAACCAAACAATTGCAGATTCGAATGCAGAATTAGCGGCTGATTTACGCAGGCAAGTGTATGAAATGCTGCAACAAGGACAAACACGTGAGGAAATTATTGCCTTTATGACAGCACGTTATGGTGATTTTGTCTTATATAAGCCGCCTTTTAAAATTAAAACCAGTGTGCTGTGGTTAGGGCCCATAGTATTTTTAAGCATTGGTTTGCTGATGGTATTTTGGTTAATTCGCACCAAGGCACAGAAAAAAGTTGAGGATGAACAAGAACATGGACACCAAGAAAAATTGGTAAAAATTCGCCGTTTACTGAATGAAGAAGAGGAGCGTTCGTAATGCTTATGTTTTGGCTGAGTGTGGGTGCCTTAATATTATTAGTTTTAGCTTTTTTAGTGCCGCCGTTATGGCGACCTATGCAGATGCCGAGTGCCGCGCGTGATAAGCGAAATGTGCTGTTAGCAAAAAATCGTTTACAAGAATTAAACGCGCAATTGCATGCGGGTGAGTTAACGCAAGATGCGTTTGAGGCGCAGCGTAGCGAACTCGAATTAGCCCTTGTCGATGATATTGAAGATATTCCTGAATCTGACACCTTAGCCGAGGCCAAGCACTCGCGTGGCATTGCGGTGGGGTTGAGTATTTTTGTACCGTTACTGGCGTTAAGTATGTATGCAGGCTTGGGGCATTATCAAGCAATTGATGCCACGCCAGCCATGATTGCGGCTCAACAAGCAGAAACCGAGTTAACCGCAGTTACCCAGATGGTGGCTGAATTAGCAGAAAAAATGCGAGCCGAGCCTAAGAATGCCGAAGGCTGGATTATGTTAGGTAAATCATATAAATATTTACAACGTTACGCAGAAGCGGTCTCAGCATTTGAAAAAGCCTATGCTTTGCTTGGCAATCAAGCAGAAATTTTAGTGCTGTACGCCGATGCGTTGGCGTTTGCAAATAATGAGCAATTGGCAGGTAAGCCTGAAGAGTTAGTGTTTAAAGCATTAGCCTTAGAGCCTGACAATGTCACCGCACTGTGGTTGGGAGGAATGGCCAAAGTACAAGCAGGTGATGTTATTGCGGGCGATAAATTATGGCGAAAATTAGGTGGTTTATTGCCAAAAAACGCGCCCGAGCAAGCAGAAATTCAGCGTTTATTAAGCAAATTGGAAAGTCAAATACCTGCTTCAGCAAAATTGGCTGAAGAAATAGAAGAGGCAAAGGCGACGCATGTTGCGCCCGTAAACATCGAGGTAAAAGTAAGTTTAGCAAAAGCTCTGCAAGCTAAAGTAAGCGCTACAGATACTGTTTTTATTTATGCGCAAGCCGTGCAAGGTGCGCGTATGCCGTTGGCGATTATCAGCAAAAAGGTCGCTGATTTGCCGGTCACAGTCAGTTTAAATGATGCCATGGCGATGATGCCAACAATGAAATTATCACTTTTTCAGCGTGTTAAGTTATTAGCACGGGTTTCTAAATCAGGCAATGCAATGCCGCAGCTTGGTGATTTAATCGGTACGCTTGAATCGATTGAGGTGACGGCTAAGCAACAGCATAGTCTTGAAATTACCACGCAAGTAGCTGAATAACTATGGACACACGTCTCATTGAATTAGAAATAAAAGCGGCGTATCAAGAAGATTTGCTAACGACCTTAAATACAATTATTGCTAATCAGCAACAGCAAATTGATCGGTTAGAAAAAACATGTAGCCTATTGAATGAAAAACTACACACAGTGGTGATGCAGCAACCTGAAGACTCAGCCGCAGACCTTAGCTATGAAATTCCTCCACACTACTAACATAATTAATATGCTGGTCAGACGCGGTGAGTAAAATAATTAATATACTTGGCTCATAACGGTTAACGCGTATAAATTACATAAATTAATTTATCTTTACAGCGGGCTCATAATGAAAAAAATTCCAGTAGGTATTAGTAGTTGTTTAGTTGGAGAACATGTGCGTTTTGATGGCGGGCATAAGTCTGATGCCTATATTCGTGGCACATTAAGTCAGTATTTTGAGTTTCACCCGTTTTGTCCAGAAGTGGGTATCGGTTTAGGTGTACCAAGACCCAGTATGCGCTTGGTTCATCGTGACAATAGCATTCGTTGTATTGGTGTAAAAGATGAGAGCCAAGATTTTACGGAGCGATTAACCGAATACGCACATCAGCAACGTGTCAACATGACTGAGTTATGCGGGTATATCTTGAAGAAAGATTCGCCAAGTTGTGGCATGGAACGGGTTAAAGTGTACACCAGTGTGCAATCAAAACGAGAAGGTGTGGGTATTTATGCGCAGCATGTGATGGCAAATTTTCCGTTGTTACCCGTTGAAGAAGAAGGTCGCTTAGGCGACCCTGGTTTGCGTGAGAATTTTATTCAACGTGTATACGTGTTGCATCGCTGGCGTTGCCTATTGAGCAATGGCTTAACACCAGCCAGTTTGACTGACTTCCATGCACGCCATAAATTAATCATTATGAGTCACGGCGATTACCGTGAATTAGGTCAAGCCTTAGCTTCGGTCACTAAAGAAACGCTGGGTGACATTGCTGAACAGTACATTATTCAATTAATGAGTATGTTAAAGAAAGTGGTGAAGCGGTCTAGTCACGTAAATGTGTTGCAGCATATCCAAGGCTATTTAAAGAAAGACTTAAGTGCAGATGATAAAGCTGAGTTATGTGACGTGATTGAGCGTTATCGACAAGGTGAAATTCCCTTAATAGTGCCTTTAACGTTACTTAAACATCATTTTCGTAAAAGTCCAGATGCTTACATTGACAATTCTTATTATATGTCGCCTTATCCGCCCGAGTTACGCTTACTTAACCACTTATAAGTAACGTCTACGCTAAACAAACACGGTCAGGCTTAGCGAATGTGTTGGTATGTGCTATCAATGGATAGCGTAAAATCAAGCCATTCAGTTTACATTGTTAATCTTCATGATTGAGTGATCTAAAAATGACAATACTTTTGCCCGATTTTCTTCAACAATGTCGTGACTGCTTAGTAAGTATGCAGGAAACTGGCTGGACGCTAATTAATAATCAGCATGTTATTGAGGTGTTATTAGACAGTCATCACGTCATTTCAGCAGCACCTGACACGCCGCTCTTTATCCATTCTGATAAACTGCTGCAACAGTTTATTCATTGGAATATCAACGCTCCTGAGCATGCGCAATGGCTCACAGGAATGACCGCGTTTAGTCACTTTGTTGACGGTTTAGCTGCCTTGGTTAAGTTTGAGGCAACTGCGCTAGCATGGTTACCTACGCATCCAGAGCGGTACGTATTCTTGTTTATTACCGATGAACCCACTTGGATGCACACCTGGCAACAGGTTTTAATAAGTGTAGGGTTTCGAGTACAAGAGGTCGCACGTGCTGATCAAACCTCGTTACAGCAGGCGCGACAACTCGCACTCACCGACACAATTGAGCAACTGATCTGCGTGGTCTCCGCGCAAGATGAAGCCTTATTGTCAGCACACAGTAAAGGACAATTTTTTGATGTGCCTAGTGGCAGCAAAAAACCACCCGTATGGTTAGGCATACTCGACACTGAAGATTTTTTTAGCCAACGTAAACTGCTGCAATTAGGCATCACTAGTCTGTTCCTCACTGATACTGAATGCGCGCATGTGATCACTGCGTTGGCGGGTGTGGCATGGCAGCCGCGCCACTTATTTCGGGTCTTATGTGTGGCTACCGATGCCCATGTAGAAGCGCTCTTTGATGGTCAAGTAGCGTGTTTTTGTCCTACAGATTTTTTCGATTTAGAAAGTAATATTGAGGCTTTCGCGCCAGAAGTGGGTTTAATTAATGTCACTTCAGAGTATGCAGATGCGCTGAGTATGGCGACGTGGCTGCATAAGCATCCCGCTTATGCAGGCTTACCGTTGATTTTTAGTATCGAAGCTAATGATTATGCATTACAGCGCATAGTCCGCGAATTAGGTGCCAGTGACTGTTTACTGCATCCTGTAAAACCCGCCGTCATGTTAGCCAGTGTGGCAACTTTAGCGCGTAAGCAGCGCGTGCAAAAGCTGCCTTCAGCCCCCACAAGTTCATTAGCGTTAGCTGCCTTGCGCAGCCAATACTCGCCAACAGCATTAGTGCTAATAAGCACGTTCGAAGGCAGTATTATTGATAGCAGTCCTGCGCTTGCTGATGTGCTGGGCTATAGCCAAACAGAATGTTTAGCACTTAGTTTGCATGACGAGAACACGACGAAGGCATTTATTCATTGGCCAAGTAAGGCGTGGCAAGCATTGCAGCAAGGTCAAACGTGGACAGGTAAATTAAAATCACGCCATAAAACAGGTCACAGTGTTTGGTTAAATGCCATCATCTTACCTATTTTAGGTGCAACAGGCGTACCTGAATCATTGTTAATGATTGCAAGTGATTACACACAAGAGTATCAACAACATCTGCACAATCAACGCAGGTTAACGCTGAATCAACACTGTCATAACGCACTTGAAGCGTTCTTATTGCGTCATGATTTATCAAGCAGCAGTGCCATGATTCTCAAAGGCTTACTTAGCTGCACGAAGAGTAACATAGGCTTTTTTGGCTGGGTTGAAACGGATGCTCATGGCGCACCAGTGTTTAAGCCAATCGTTGTTGTTAATGCAATGATCGCACCTCAAGATACTCTGTTAGCAACACAGTTATCGCAATTAATGACGCACATAATGAGCGAAGTGTTGAGTACGGGGGAACACATTATCAATAATAATGCGCTTTCGTTACAACCATTGGCAATCCCTGACATTGCCTTAACCAGTCTCATTGGTTATGGTTTATTTAATGATAAAAAAATGCTTGGCATGTTGGGTATGCTTAATTCTGCTGACGGGTATGATCATTCCAGTATTCAATTGTTAACGTCGTATGCCAATATTTTTCTGGGTTTATTGATAGCAACGCCTAAACTAAACAGCCCTGAGCTTAATATCATCCCTGTTGACATAGCTAAGCAAGATGTTCAACTTCAACATTGGCAAAGCTTTGAAAATAAAGCGTGCAGTTCATTAAATGCTATTTTTGGGCATAGCCAAATTATGCAAATGAATGAGCATTTGGATGCGTTACAGCGCGAACAACTTGAAGAAATTAATAAGGGCGGAGAGTTGTTGCTAAGCTTGATTCATCAATTACCTGCCCAGCTAGGACTGCCATCCAAAGGTCGGTCGATTGAACTTGGTATTGCTCAAACTACAGCTCCTGCACAAAGCATGCGAGCGCAGTCCTTAGTGCCAAATGCAGCAGTAAAGCAGAAAATTTTAGTTGCTGAAGACAGTCATGCAAGTCAGCTTCTGTTAATCATGCAATTGGAGTTATTAGGGCATGAGGTTGATGTTGCGGCTGATGGCGCGGCAGCGCTAAGCTTATGGCAAAGTCAATCGTATACCATGCTGTTATGTGATCTACACATGCCCGAACTTAATGGTTTGGAGCTTACTCAGTGCATCCGCGAACAGGAGCAAGGTAGTGGTCGGCATCTTCCCATTATTGGCATTACTGCCGATAAATACCCCTCCGAATGGGCGAGATGTAAAGAAGCAGGGATGGATGATGTGTTATTGAAGCCCGTCCAATTAACAACCTTAACTGAAAAATTAGTGCGCTGGTTGCCAGCATTGGAAACCCCAGTGGCAGCCATTCAGACAGCAGCGTTGCCTGAGCCAAAAGCCTATAGCAGCATATTGGATCTCACCTATTTAAATGAGTTAATGGGGCATTATTCCGCAGATCAATTTTACGATTTAGTGTCTGTGTTTATTAACAGCGTGAAAGATGATCTTCCTGTTTATCGTCAGCATCTTAAGCAAGGTCATCCAGAAGCGATAGCATCACTTATGCATAAACATAAGTCGTCAGCTAAAACCGTGGGGGCACTGGACTTTGCCAGCTTGGTTGAGGTGATCGAGGCCGCCACACTAAACAATGATTTAAGCATTGCCAGTGACTATTATCCAAAATTAGAACACGCCTTGTCAGCAGTGGAATTAGCCGCCCATGCCTTGTTACAAAGTTCTAACACGCCTTTTCCTGATGAGCCAACCGCTATACCCATAAATCCAAAGTATCCTCAGCATATTCTTGTTGTCGATGACGACCCTACCACCTTAAGGCACATGAATATTTTGCTTAACGAGTTAGGCGTAGCGCAGGTCAGCGTCTTAGATAATCCAGAGGAGGTGTTGGAAAAGTTAATGGAGTTTAGTGGTTTTGATGTGTTAATTACGGATTTAAAAATGCCGACTATGGATGGCATCGAATTTTTAAGGCATTTAGCAGAAAATAACTTTAATCGATCGATTATTTTAATGAGCAGCGTAGAGGAAAGCTTATTGCATATTACGGCCGACATGCTTTCTGATAAAGGTTTAAATATCTTGGGAACCTTAAAAAAACCAGTCAGTCATGAGGCCTTAAAAACCTTGTTAGTACAGCAAAGCAGCAGCGTTGGTTTGGACAAACAACGCATCAAAAAAGATGCGCTGAGCATTCTGCCTGAAGCTATTTTGGCAGGTGTCCGTGACGATGAGTTTGAAGTTTATTTTCAACCTAAAGTTGATGCGTTAAGCTTAAAAGTAGTGGGTTTAGAGGCGTTAGCACGCTGGCATCATCAAGGTAAGTTTATTCCACCGGATATCTTTATTATCACAGCGGAACAGCATGGCTTAATCAAAGAATTGTCCGAACTGCTATTTAAAAAAGCCTTACTGGGTGGTGTTGAGCTAACTAACGCAGGGTATTCTTTGGCGATAGCGATTAATATTTCAGCTAATTGGTTATCTGATATTTATTTACCTGAATTTATTCTTTCAAGTGTCGAGGCGACTGGGTTTAATTATAAAAATCTCACTTTAGAAATTACCGAAACTGGGGTTATGGCAGATATGGCAACGGCGTTAGATGTTATGACAAGATTACGTTTAAAAGGCTTTAAATTGTCTATTGATGATTTTGGCACAGGGTACTCATCATTGGAACATTTGCGTCGAATTCCTTTTAACGAATTAAAAATTGATCGTAGTTTTGTGCGTGGGGCAGCAGAAAAGCCAGCGATGCGAACAATTTTAGAGTCTACTTTAGCGATGGCAAAAAAATTAAATTTAGCCACCGTAGCAGAAGGCGTCGAGACTCAAGAAGATTTAGACTTAGTGCGAAGCTTGGGCTGTGATCAGGTGCAAGGTTGGCTAATTGCTAAGGCAATGCCACTACCAGATTTGCTGGTTTGGTTGAAGGCACGCGATGAAAACTAAAATACTTATTCTTAATTTAGTTTCGATACTGTTAATTATCGGCTTAGTCTTTGGCATGCTGTTTATCGAGAAACTGAATAACGCGCGTTATTTAGCAGCCGAACGTTTAAATGTTGAAGATAAACTTTATTTTATCCGCAGTCGCTTAGAAGGACAGATTTTAGGTGATATTCACTTAGTTAAGGGCATGTTAAGTGTCATTGCCGCTAATCCTGATTTACAACAGGCGACTTTCACGCAGGCGGCCAAACCTATTTTTCAAACAGGAGGTGCCCATTTACGCAATATAGGCGCAGCACCTAAGCAAATTCTAAGCATGATTTATCCTTTAGAAGGCAATGAAAAAGCCATTGGTTTAGATTTTAAAACAGTCCCCAATCAGTTTCTTGCCGTCGAGCGAGCGCGTATTTCTCATCAATTAGTTTTTGAAGGCCCCGTGCCCTTAGTGCAAGGCGGCAATGGTTTAATTGCACGCTTTCCCGTGTATTTACATAATGGCGCTGAAGACTATTACTGGGGCGAGATTTCTACCGTTATCGATGCAGATGGGATCTTTGCAGACAGCGGTTTATTACAAGTTAATGCACCGTTAGCCATTGCGTTAAAAACCGAAGCCAGTAACGAGAGCACAGAGCATGTTTTTTTGGGAGACCCAGCTATCTTCCAGCAACAACCCGTGTTGGCGGATGTGTCTTTACCACAAGGTAAATGGGTTATTGCTGCTATTCCACGAGATGGTTGGCCAA
>CAJAQT010000077.1 GCA_903944165.1 uncultured Methylococcaceae bacterium
CACCAAACAGTTTTTTAAAGCCAAAATCCGTGTAAGGGTTGAAGTATTTGCTGATCATGTTGAGGATTCCTAGTAAGTTATCTTTGCCATTACCGCTTTCAATGCAAAGCGTTGATTTCATCGACGCTTAGCAAGGTGATTGAGTATAAATATAGTCAGCACTTTAAAAAATTGATTTTATTATTTTTTTTTAAAATTACTTGTTAGGATAACAATTGACCTTAACAGCAGCGTTTTATGCCTTGCCATTGCTGGTCTTGCCAGCGTTTAAAAAATTCTGCCTTGCTTAATACCGGAATATTTTGTTGGCTATGCTGTACGTGATGATGGTGTAAGTAGCGTTCATAGGCATCATCTCCCGACAGTTGTCGAATGCCCTGCCAGAGAATTCGTAATTTTTTCAGCATTAATCGCGTACCCATTCTGCATTTAAAAGTGAGACTTCATGAGGCGCTTCACTTAAAGGTGGTGAGGGTTTTCCAGTTAAATAGCGATAGCATGTGTGGAGCATATCTAGCACAATTAACCACATTAAACTGGTAAAAATAAGCGTAATAACCGCATCCACTTTTAAATTAATGATCAGTTGTGGGGCAACAGAGGCTTTTTCTGGGGTAAGTAAATGCTGGTTGAGTTGCAAGCTTAATTGTTCAGCAGCGGCTAAAAAACCGATACGCATATCAGGGCTAACCAGTTTTTGCCAAGCGGTTGTGGTGGTTATAATCACCAACCAAAGTAGTGGTACAGCGGTTACCCAAGAAAATTTTAGTTGTTTAGACTTAACTAAAATGCCCGTGGCAATTGCCAGTGCAATCGCGGCAAGCATCTGATTAGCAATACCAAATAAAGGCCATAAGATATTCACACCGCCATTGGGATCAATAACGCCGATGTATAAAAAATATCCCCAGCCTGCGACAACCACAGCACTACTGAAAATAACCGAAGGTAGCCAAGACGTTTCTGCCATTTTAGGCCAGAGATTACCTAGCATGTCTTGTAACATGAAGCGTCCAACGCGAGTGCCAGCATCTAAAGTTGTTAAAATGAAAATTGCTTCAAACATAATGGCAAAGTGATACCACATTGCCAACATGCCTTGACCAAAGGCACTGCCAAAAATACTCGCCATGCCTACTGCAAGGGAGGGTGCGCCACCGGTACGTGCAAATAAGGTGGCTTCACCCATTTGTTGCGCCAAAGATTGCATGTGCAGTGCCGTAACAGGATAACCCCATGCTGTGATTTTGGCGGTAGCGGCAAGGGCTTCGCTACCAACAACACCCGCTGAGCTGTTAATGGCAAAGAATACGCCTGGCTCAAGAACGGTTGCAGCAATCATCGCCATGATGGCGACGAAGGATTCTAATAGCATGCTGCCATAGCCAATTAAGGGAATGTAGCGTTCATTGCTGATTAACTTGGGTGTCGTGCCTGAAGAGATTAACGCATGAAAGCCTGAAATTGCACCGCAAGCAATGGTAATAAAGACAAAAGGAAATAATTTGCCACCAAAAATAGGTCCATTGCCATCAATGAATGGGGTGAGGGCAGGCATTTTAATGTCAGGTTGTAACAGCACAATGGCAACGGCAAGTAAGCTAATTGTGCCTATTTTCATATACGTTGATAAGTAATCACGTGGTGCTAATAACATCCACACAGGCATAATTGCTGCTGCAAAACCATAACCCATAATGCACCACGCGAGGCTTAAACCATCCTGATCAAACCATTTGTGTAGCGTAGGATGTGCGTCAACTAAACCACCACCAGCAACAGCAAGTAATAATAACCCAACCCCTAGCGCCGAGGCTTCTAGCACATGCCCAGGTCGAAGATAGCGCATATACACACCCACCAGTAAGGCAATAGGAATTGTCGCCGCCACGGTAAATGTGCCCCACGGGCTATGTTTCATAGCATTTACGACCACTAAACCCAGCACTGAAATCAAGATAATCATGATTGCAAAGGTTGCGATTAACGCTGCGGTGCCACCCAATAAGCCTAATTCATCACGCGCTATTTGTCCTAAACTTTTGCCATTGCGTCGTGTTGATAAAAATAAGATTGCCATGTCTTGCACACAGCCACCTAACACAGCACCAAAAATAATCCACAAGGTGCCAGGCAAATAGCCAAACTGGGCAGCCAGCGTAGGGCCTATTAACGGGCCGGGGCCAGCAATGGCAGCAAAATGATGGCCAAATACAATCCAGCGATGGGTGGGAGTAAAATCGCTGCCATTGTCTAAGCGTTCCGCAGGCGTGGCACGCGTTTCGTCAAGAATAAACACGCGCGTGCTTAACCAACGAGCATAAAATCGATAAGCGATTGCATACACGCACAACGCGGCAGTAATAAACCATAAGGCGTTAATACTTTCGCCACGATGCAGGGCAATACCGCCTATCGCTGAGGCGCCAAGGAGACTAATTAACAGCCAGATGAGTGAGGATCGAATAGCATTCATGAAGCTTAATTAGGATATTAGGATGAGTGACTGAAGAGGGTGAGGGTGGGCAACTCATGGCAACTGCTTACCATGTGCCAATGTTGCTCATGGATAACCACGGCTCAGCAGGTGGTAATGGCGCATGTTGTTGTAATAATTCTATTGAGATGCCATCTGGCGAGCGAATAAACGCCATGTGTCCATCACGAGGTGGGCGGTTGATGATAACGTCCTTATCGATAAGCTGTTGACAGGTGAGGTAGATATTTTCAACTTCAAAAGCAATATGACCAAAATTACGACCGCCCGTGTAGGTTTCGGTGTCCCAATTGTAAGTAAGTTCTAGTAAAGGTGCTGAACTAGCAATGGCCTGTTCAGCATCTAATGGGGCGTGCAAATACACCAGCGTAAAGCGACCACTGTCACTTTCATAGCGATGGAGTTCAACTAATCCTAATTGCTGACAATAAAAATGTAAGGACTCATCTAAATCACGTACACGAACCATAGTATGTAAATAACGCATAATTATTCTCAATAAAGTAATGAGTGGCTAAGAAGGATTGTCGTGCAAGTGTGGGTGTCTGAAGCAATCAACAGTGTGATCATTAACCATGCCGATGGCTTGCATATAGGCATAGCACAGCGTGGCGCCGATAAAAGTAAAGCCGTTATTTTTAAGGTGCGTGCTAAGGCTTACTGAAAGTGGTGTTTGGCTAGGAATTTCGCAGTGATGTCGCCACTGATTGTGCAGAGTCTTACCGTCAACATGCTGCCAGATAAAATCATTAAAACTGCCAAACTTGGCTTGTATTGCTAAAAAAGCGTTAGCATTATGAATAGTGGCAGCAATTTTTAAGCGATTACGAATAATGCCTGAATCCTTCAGCAAAAATTCAGTCTGCGCAGCGCTAATTAATGCTACCTGTGCAGCGTCAAAATTAGCAAATGCGGTACGGTAAGCTTCGCGCTTTTTCAGCACAGTAAGCCAACTTAAGCCGGCTTGGGCAGTTTCTAAAACAAGGTGTTCAAATAATTGCCGTTCATCATGAATAGGTACACCCCATTCATGATCGTGATACGTTTCTAGTAAAGGGTGGCTTAGGCACCACGCACATTTCTGCATAGTTTATTGTTGTTGCTGTGCTTGTTGATGTTTAGCTTGGCGTTTAGCAAGTAATGCTCGCGCAGCGTCAGCACCAAGATGCGTTTCACCACGTTGTTTTGCTAATTGAATTTGTTTTTCACGTTCTAAAAAACGTGCTTTTTGTGTTTGGCTGACTTTATCAAAACAATGTGGACAGCTTACGCCTTGCTGATAATGTTTATCCGCTTTATCTTCTTCCGTAATGGGTAAGCGACACGCGTTGCATTGTTCATACTGCCCTTTTTCTAAATGATGATTAACCGTCACGCGTTCATCAAAAACAAAGCATTCGCCTTCCCAAAGAGTATCTTCAGGGGCAATCTCTTCGAGATATTTTAAAATCCCTCCCTTTAAATGGTACACCTCTTGAAAACCTAGTTCTTTTAAGTACGCGGTTGATTTTTCGCAACGAATTCCGCCGGTGCAAAACATGGCGATTTTTTTATCTTTAGCATCACTTAAATGCGTGTGGACATAGTCAGGAAATTCACGAAAGCTTTCGGTCTGTGGATTTAGCGCATTTTTAAATGTGCCCACTTGATATTCATAGTTATTACGGGTATCGACTAAAATAACGTCTGGATCAGAAATTAATTGATTCCACTCTTTAGGGCTGACATACGTTCCCACAACACGTTTGGGATCAATGCCATGCACGCCTAAGGTGACAATTTCTTTTTTGAGTTTAACTTTGGTGCGATTGAAGGGCTGGATTTCAGTAAAGGATTCTTTGCAATCAAGATCACTTAAGCGGGGATCTAAGCGAAGCCAATGGAGCAAGGTATCAATGTTTTGTCTGGAACCCGCGACAGTGCCATTAATGCCTTCTTGGGCTAATAAAAGTGTGCCACGAATATGATGACTTTCCATAACCTTATGTAAAGGTAGGCGAAGTTCTTTAAAATTATCTAGGGTAACGAATTTATACAGAGCACAAACAACAATTGAAGTCATATTTACCTTGATTTGTAAGCTGGAACGTAAATCCAGGACAAAAAAAGGACGCTATTATAACCAGATTGTTGTTTGTTAGGTTATTTAGCGTTAAATTTACTTAGTGATTAGAATCGTAAGTTGCTTTCATTTCTGTAAAGCCAGCTAATGCTTCTTTTAATTTAGTTTCAGCCGTTGCGATATCGCCACTTTCGAAGCTATCACGTGCAATTCTTAATCTGTCATTTGATTTTTGACGTTGACGCTCAGTAATTTCATAACGAAATTCTTTTTGTAATTGACGTGCATCGTTGATTAACTTAACGATTTCTTCTTTGTTGCCTTTTTGATCTGCCAAATTAACAGCCTCTTGAATTTTTTCAATAGTGCCTGCTGCGGCAGCGGCTACTTTTTCAGCCGTTGCAGCCGTTACTTCAACAGCAAAAACATTGGCAGACAAACCTACCATAAGAACAGAAAGTGCTAATTTTTTTAATACTTGCATTGTGTAAACCTCTGGGTTGATAAAAATAAAATAAGGTCATGCTAATGAACACAGTTTGATTGCGAGAATCAGCACCGTTCAATTAGCTATAAACCGCTTAGAATTCTAGCATAGAAAAAACTTACAAGCCTTTAATTTCTTAGTATGGTACAAGGTTTTTGTGGTGACCACACTGGCGTGTATGCTCTGCATATCAGGTCTTATAGATGCCCTTAACACTAAAAAACCACACGCGTACGAGACTGCGTGTGGTTTTAGTTTAGGCTCTAATAATCACTAAAATTTAAGGTGTTAAGCCTTGCCCAACAACAATCACTTTTAACGCGTTGGTGCCGCCTTTAATACCGTTTAAGTCACCTTTGGTAATGATAAATTTATCGCCGTCTTTCGCAATATTCCATTTTCTCAGCTCTTTCACAACACCACGATTAACTTCTGCATGGTCTTGCGTGTCTGATAATTCATAAAACATTGGGAACACACCACGAAATAATGTGGCTTTACCTAAAGTTTCTTCCACACGACTGAATGCAAAAATAGGAATGCCAGAACTAATGCGCGACATCCATAGCGGAGTCGAGCCAGATTCAGTTAAGGCAACAATCCCTTTGATTTTCGTATGGTTTGCCATATACATTGCAGACATAGCAATGGCTTCGTCATCGCGATCAAATTGAATATTAATACGATGATCTGACTCACGCACGCTTGGTTGCTTTTCTGCTTCGATACAAATCCGATTCATGGCTTCCACGGCTTTAACAGGATGATTTCCTGAAGCTGTTTCAGCTGAAAGCATAATGGCGTCGGTACCATCATAAACAGCATTCGCCACGTCAAATACTTCAGCACGGGTTGGGATAGGATTTTCAATCATTGATTCCATCATCTGCGTAGCAGTAATGGCAACACGATTTAATTCGCGTGTGCGTTTAATCAATTTCTTTTGTACCGCAGGTAAATTTGCATCGCCAATTTCTACGCCTAAATCACCTCGCGCAACCATGACAGCATCTGAGGCTAAGATGATTTCATCCATCACGTCATCGACAATGGCTTCTGCGCGTTCAACTTTTGCAACAATGCCTGCTTCACAGCCAACTTCTTTTAATAAGCGACGCGCTTCGTGTAAATCTTCTGCACAGCGAGGAAACGATACCGCCACATAATCACATTTCATGATGCCGATGGTTTTAATATCTTCTTTGTCTTTGTCTGTTAACGCCGCAGCTGAAAGTCCGCCACCAAGTAAATTGATACCTTTATTGTTGGATAAATAACCACCGACCACAACAGTGCAATTGACTCGCATGTTTTCAACATTCACAACATCTAAGACTATACGACCATCATCTAATAACAAGCGACTGCCTGGTTTAACTTCAAGAGCTAAGGGTTCGTAAGTGATACCTACTTGCGTGTTATCACCTGCTAAGGGATCAAAATTAATATCCAAAGCAAACGGCTGACCTTCGTCCAAAAAGACTTTGGTGTCAATAAAACGAGCAATACGAATTTTAGGCCCTTGTAAGTCAGCAAGAATCCCCACACGTCTGCCTGTTGCATGGCTAAGGTCACGTATTTTTTGAGCGCGTGCAAGATGATCTTCAGCAGAACCATGAGAAAAGTTCATCCTGACGACATCAATACCTGCTTCAAATAACGCCTCAAGTACGCCAGGTTTATCTGTTGCGGGCCCTAACGTGGCTAAAATTTTTGTTCTTCTTAACATTGAGTTTATCCCGCATTAACTAGCGCAATTGACGTATCTAACATACGATTTGAAAAACCCCATTCGTTATCGTACCAAGATAAAACTTTAACGAAATTGCCATCAACAATTTTAGTAAGTGGTGCTTCGTAAATTGATGACGCTGGATTGTGATTGAAATCAGTTGATACTAAAGGTTTGTGATTGATTTCAAGAATCCCTTTTAATGGACCTTCAGAAGCGGCAGTTAAAATATCGTTGATTTCAGCAATGCTAGTGTTTCGTGCTGCGGTGAACGTTAAATCAACCACTGACACATTGATGGTAGGAACGCGCATAGCGAAGCCATCTAATTTACCTGCTAATTCAGGTAACACTAAACCTACGGCAGCGGCAGCACCAGTTTTGGTAGGAATCATTGATTGAGTAGCAGAACGCGCACGACGTAAATCACTGTGGTATACATCAGTTAATACTTGGTCGTTAGTGTAAGAATGAATCGTTGTCATTAAGCCATGAACCACGCCAATAGCATCGTGCAATGGTTTAACTAAAGGCGCTAAACAGTTTGTAGTGCATGACGCATTGGAGATAACCGTATCGGTTGCTTTTAACACCTGATGGTTAACGCCATAAACGATAGTGGCATCAACATCATCACCACCTGGTGCTGAAATGATAACTTTTTTTGCGCCAGCAGTGATATGAGCCGAAGCTTTAGCTTTGCTAGTGAAGAAGCCCGTACATTCATGAACAACATCAACATCTAAATCAGCCCAAGGTAATTTTGATGGATCGCGTTCTGAGAAAACTTTGATTCTATCGCCATTGATTACCATATATTCGCCATCAACACTCACTTCAAATGGGAATTTACCATGTACTGAATCATATTGAGTAAGGTGAGCATTGGTATTGGCATCGCCTAAATCATTGATAGCCACAATTTGGATTTCATGTGTACGTCCTGATTCATACAAAGCACGAACGATATTACGTCCAATTCGACCATAACCATTGATAGCAACTTTAATTGACATTGTGTTTCCTCTTAAAAGGGTTGAAATAATGAACTGCTTGGATGGGTAATAAATTTAAAAAACCTTGCAACTATACCAAAATAAGGCGCATTTAGTCTATTTAACATGATGCCAGCGAGTATTCGTGACCGAGTATCAATAGACGATACGACTGCATGGAGGTTGCGTTGCATTAATCAGCGTGTTCAGCATGATGATTATTGCTTTCCACCGTTACCGCAGCAACGCCCACGCCATATTTATAAACCATTAAGCCGCCTAAATCGGCACCTAAGCTAATAATAATGCACAATAAACCAGCTAATAGTAAAAAAAATGGGTTGCTAGGGCGAAGTGGATACGGTTTTTGGATGATGCGCCAAACAGATAAGAGTGAGGCTATGCCTAGTATCCAAAAACCAAACGTTTCATGACGCTCCATGATGTCATGAACATTGTCATGATGAGGCACCGAATCAGCCGCACTCAAGCCAGCAAGCACCGTTAATAAAGCAAAGCCAGTGCCTAAATACAATAAACGACTTGCATATTCTCGCCATTCACTCTTTTTAAAAAGAGAGCCAACTAGATCGGTAATAAAGAAAAGTAATAATAAAGTAATGGGAAAATGGACTAACAGCGGATGAATATTATCAAGACTCACTATGCCAGGCAGTAGCGATGCAAAAGCACCGCCAGGCCCCTGTGTAAGCAGGCCTTCAATAAAAGTAAGAGGTCCTAGTAAAGTGTCTAATAGACCATGGTCATGGTCTGCACCGCCGTGAATTTGAAATGATAATAATGAATCCATGGGTTGTTTGCTCATAGTAAAGGGCAATTATGGCTGCCTTTGTTGTAAAAATCGTGAACGTTGTTAATGATGACTAACTGAGCGTAGAGAAATCAAGCCTGTTACGGGCTTCTTTTATCGGTGCGATAGTAACTCAAAACTAAATCGTTAACGCGAACTATTCTAATCAAATCTAATCAAAGCGTGCGGCATGTTTAGGTAATTTAGCAAATATTGGATGTGCGGCAATGCCATAGTGGGCTGGATAAAATACACCCGCTAAAAATAGACCGTTGGGGGGAGCGGTCACCCCCGCCTTACTTCTATCATTAAGGGCAAGTAACTCGACCGTCCAATCAGGTGTTTTTTTTGCAGTGCCTATGTCCATTAATACGCCGACGATATTTCTTACCATGTGATGCAAAAAAGCATTGGCAGATAATTCTACATACACATACTCATGTTCTCTGTACACGTTGATAAAATACAGGGTACGACAAGGGCTTTTAGATTGACACCCTGCTGCTCTAAACGAAGAAAAATCATGATGTCCGATTAACGCTTGCGCCGCTTCGTGCATTTTTTCAGCATCTAAATGCGTGCCTTGCCAAGTGGTTTGTTGATGATAAAGCGCAGATTTAGTGGCGCGATTAAAAATAACATAACGATAAAATCTAGCGATAGCACTGAAACGCGCATGAAAATCAGCGAGTGCAGGTTTGGCCCAGATAATTTTAATATCCTCAGGCAAATGACTATTGCCGCCTAAAATCCACGCCTCTAACGGTCGTTGCGCACCGCTCTCAAAATGCACGATTTGTTCTAGGGCATGAACACCTGTATCGGTACGCCCAGCACACTGAACGCTAATAGGATGATTAGCAATTTTTGCCAAAGCTAATTCTAAGCAGTGTTGAACGCAGCGTCGTTGCGCTTGTGTTTGCCAGCCAGAAAAGCCAAAACCGTTGTATTCAATGCCTAATACAAAGCGTGTGTTAATCATGAATAAATACCCGAGTGCGTACTGGAATGCGTGTAAATAACTCTATAATATCGTTATTTTTCATGCGAATACAGCCATGTGATGCGGGGGTTCCGGTAATCAATTCATCAGGGCAGCCATGAATATAAATATATCGCCAAGCGCTATCAACCATGCCATAACGATTGCGCTGAGGTTCTAAACCACTTAACCATAAAATGCGCGTTAAAATCCAATCTCGTTGAGGATAGCGTAACGCCCAGTCAGCTTGATAAATTTCACCCGTGGGACGACGACCAATAAATACTGTATGCAACGGCAGTTGGTCGCCTATTTTAGCGCGTACACAATGCCAACCACGCGGCGTACATTCGCTACCCCGAAGCTCTCCCCCGCCTTTTTTTGCTGTTGAAATAAGATATTTTTTAATTACAGCATCAGCAGCGCATAAGCTAAGCGTCTGCGCTGAAATAGAGATTTCAAGGTGCAAAATGGGGGTTTGAGGCGTCATTGTTAAGTGTGGTGATAGGTGTATATAAGTTTATTAACATGATGTGTGCCCACGTTAATTTAAAGAACTTTTGCACGATTACTTCGAAGGGCAGTGGGGAAGGTGAATCATTACAAGGTAACTTACCTTAGTGAAAGAAAATAGGCTAATTATATTGCTTAGCAACTAATACTGTTAATAAATAAGGACGCCAAGCTTTGCGGTCGCCCTTATTTATCTTTACGTCTAGTCTTAAGGACGATAATCGCCATTAGATAATAATGTAAACAGCATGGGCAATAGAACAAAAATACTCATTAATAAGCCAACGCCACCAAGAGCAAAAATTAAGGCTTTCAACGAGCCTTTTAAATTATTGCCCTGATTAGCGTCTTCAGATGATTCAGAGGCAGGTGTAGTGTTTGTGTCGTGGTCTGACATAGTATTCTCCAGCAAGGAAATTGATTTAGGTTAACTAAGTAGTAAGCACAGACAATTTACCGTTAAATTTTATTTTAGCAAACCTGTTATTATTCAATTAGTTAAAATTAATTTTTAATATTTTGATAGTCTATTATTAGCTAAACAGAAGTAAAAATGCTTTAGCCTTTTTAACCAATCGCTCAAGCCATTGGACGCCACTATTTTTATTTAGGGCATCACTACTTAACCTCATTGTCTTACAGGTAATACACCCCATATCTAGTTAGTTATGCGCGGTAACGTAGTTTTGTTGTTAGACAAGCTGTCATCACACTTAAAAAGTTGTTCGTACTATTTCACCTTACCCTTTTTAATAAAACTGATAATTAAATACGGACAAGCACTTAACTGCACAGCCTTTCTTTTCTTATTGTTAAGCCGATTGATTTTTTAAATGTGACATATTGTCGGTGGACGTAGAACGGAATTATTACTTAAATAGAATTAAAGTACAGAGGTAAATACTACATAAATAATGAATGAGAAAATGCGCGAGGAGGTTTTAGTGATTTTTGGTAGCAATGTCAGAAAGAGAAGAGTGTTGTTAAATCTTTCTCAAGAAGAGTTAGCTAATAAATGTGGTTTTGATAGAACCTACATAAGTTTACTTGAATGCGGCAAGAGAAATATTACGATGACCAATTTAGTTATTTTGGCTAATGGTCTTAGCACTTCGGTGGGGGGGTTAACGCTTAGCTTAACCGTTCACAATATTTAGGACGACTACAATGTTTACCCCCCCCCCCACACACATTTTTTTCAGAAAAGTCAAGCGTAGCAAGGGATACAGGTGTTTTTACCATGCTTAAAGCCTGCTTTAAAACCACATCAATCTCATCTAAAGTTGCGGCGTCTGTATGTGTGCTGTCAATTCTTATTGCTCTAGTAATAAGCAATTTTCAGTCTACAGAAATACGCGCGATAACCTCAGCGATTAGCCTAAGTCATCAGCAACAAATGCTCACTGAACGCATGGGCTTGTTAGCGCATAAGCGCCTTCTTACGTACCAG
>CAJAQT010000078.1 GCA_903944165.1 uncultured Methylococcaceae bacterium
CTTTCTTTGTTTACTTCTTTGCTGCCTCGACCTGTCATTAACCATTCAATTGAGCAGTTAAATTTATTAGCAATCATTATTGCAGTTTCATGTGAGGGTATTTTTTCATCTCTTATCCATTCGCTAACAATAGAAGTTGATACCCCTAGCCATTCAGCAAGGTTCTTTTGAGATTTAATCCCTTTCTCTAATCTTAGTCCATTTAATCGCTGTGCAAAGTTTTTATATTCCATCTTGTTAGCATACGTTAAAAAGAATCCGCTTTTAACAGTTGCACATAATCCGCTATTAGTTGATAATCTAGTCATGAACATATACCTCAAAATTTCAAATGATGTGGGAAGCCAAGTTAAAGCCGCTGGATTGCTAGGCGTGTCTACGTCTATCTATTCTGAGTGGGTGCAAGGCAAAAAAAATCCATCACCCAAAAACGTAAAAAAAATAGAGTCTCTTTTTGGCATTTCGCGCAAAGAGATCAGGCCTGATATTTACGATTAAAAGTTTCACCGCCATCACGCGGCGGTAATAGCGTGATCCTCCTGGTACAGCTCCTGCCGCCCTTAAACGGGCGGGTTTTTTAACCTAAAACGGATTTTTTATGATGCCTGAATTACGTGTTGAGTTACCTGAGTTTACAACCGCTGTCTTAGACGGTCATTGCTCAGCCAATGGTATGTGTAGAACCCAGTTGGTTAATAACATATTAGGCGAGTGGGCCAAGCAAAAACACCACGAGGCCACAATAATACTTAGAGTCGCCGGTAGCAATCCGACGTTACCGGATAAGAAATAATGGCCATTATATTTCTCGCCATTATCAGCGGTTCAGCAATGTTGACCATTGCAATACTTTTTACTGCGGGGTTCTTTAAATAATTATGAGGCGTAAATAATGGAGGTTATTGGCAATTTGGTGGCGTTACTAAGCTACCTATCTTTAACCATCATTATCACCAAGATGATTTTTGGTGATGATGATCACCGCAAGTATTGATTTACTTACAGCCACAGCTTGATCACTGTGGTTTTTTTTTAACTAAAAATAACAACCATAAAAATATATGGATATTTTTTCAATAATGCCTGTTGAGGTGTTTATGGATGACAGGCTTTCTAAGACAGAGTTGCGTGTTTTAGGGGCTATTTTGTCCTTTAGAAATAAAAATACTAATCTTTGCTGGCCTAAGCGTGAGCAAATTTCAGAACGATGTGGGTTATCACTGCCCAAAATTTCAACGGCTACATCAGGTTTGGTTGCTTTAGGTTGGTTACAAAAAGAGGGAAATGGGGGACGGTCAAAATCAGCCAGTTATAAATTAAATGTGCCTGATTTTATACCTAAAACCGTTCCTAATTCGGAAACCGTTCCTAATTCGGGAACCGTTCCTAATTCGGAAACCGTTCCTAATTCGGGAACTAAAACCGTTCCCGATTCGGGAAGGGGCATAAAACAGACCATTGAACAGACCATTATCAACAACAACAATAGCGCACGCGAGAATTGCGAGAATTTTACGATTTTAGAAAACAACAGCTCTACGAAAACCGACAGCCTGGACGGTAGCAATAGCGACAATCGGAAAGCGAAAAATCCTGTCACGACTATAAAACGTGATTGGCAACCTGACGATAGGTGTTTTGAACTCATCGCACGAGCAGGGATACCGCGAGTTTTCGCGGACGGGTTGATAGACGAGTTTATTTTTTACTGGGAAGAACGCGGGGATAAGCGTTCTTCATGGGGGGCAACGTTTTTAAACAATGCCAAACAAGCGTGGCAACGTGAGCAACAAAAAAGCCTCGGCGACCAGCACAGTCAATACCGAGGCTTAACAAACAACGGAGCAAATTATGACAGAAAACCAAAAATTAGTGAATCCGAGTGGCATAGTTTCAATTTTTGAACCTGATGATCTTGTCAATGAAAAAATTAAAAACGATCCCATTGCTGTGTGTGTGGTGACGTTGATTAATGCCATGAAAGCCGATTTTTCGTATAAGTTCGCCTCGCAATTTAGCGAGGTAGGGGCGTTAAGGTTGTACAAGCGTCGTCTTTATCAGAAATTAAAAGACGTTGAGTTAGCAGACGTTTATGAGGCGTATGAGGGCTATGTTGATAATAAACCCGAGTGGCCGCCCACTATCCCGCAGCTTATTGGCTTGATTGCTGAGGCGGCAAAAAACCGGCGTAAGGC
>CAJAQT010000079.1 GCA_903944165.1 uncultured Methylococcaceae bacterium
TTGCTCTTTAATAAGTTTAACGACTTCTAATTTAAACGTGGTATCAAATACTCGACGTTCTTTATTCATGATAATGTCCCCATTTTGATTGATTAAGTATATCAACCTATCTGGGTGTCTGTTTTTATTAGACCACTACACACAAACCAGCCTAGAAAATTCAGCAGCCTTATTTAACAGCTTAATGAGGTGGTGGAGTTTAATATAAAATCCCCCCTAACCCCCCTTTTTTAAAGGGGAAAGTCTATGCTTACATCAATCTCTTCCTGCGTTTAAATCACTATACGTTAAATGACGTATGAGTTATTTAACGCATTGTCTTGAAAAGCCCACACAGTGAATAATCTTAGTCGCCGATACTGGCAGCATCGCTTTCGAGTGAATGATTTTATCTATGCGCTTATGGAACAGGGGATTTTTTATGAAAGACATTATCGACTATGCCACGACTACGAGTAGACATTACCCGCTACTTTTAACCGCTATTATTTCTTCTACATTAACTTTAGGTCATACGTCTGACGTTCAGGCTGGAGCGACGTTTAAAATTGATGACACCAAATGGGTTAGTTTAGGTGCTGGCTTGCGCAGTAGCTTTACCGCCAATGAGAATGCGGCACCAAGCGGTAATAGTTACAGTAATAACTTTAATCTTGATAACGTGCGTTTGTACCTTAATGGACAGATTCATAAATATCTTAAAGTTGAAGTCAATACCGAATGTCAAACCTGCGGTAGCGGCGGTGAAGTTAGGGTGTTAGATGTTATTGGTAAGATTGAAGTCAATCCGTATGTAAATTTATGGGTGGGACGTATGTTAGTGCCTGCAGAACGTCGTGAGATGAACGGACCATTTTACAGTTCTGTGTATAACATTTATGCCAATGGCACGCCTTTTGAGCCAGCTGATCAAAATTTAACTATTAAATCAGATGGGACTTCAGCAGGGTCGTTTGGTCGTGATGATGGGGCAACTATTTGGGGGGCTGCCTTAGCGGGTCGCTTGCAATATGCTTTTGGTTTTTTCCGTGGGTTACGTGGCGGTGCTAATAATGATGACAATATTTTATATGCACAACGGGTGGCGTATAACTTTTGGGAAGTTGAGAAAAATCCTGGCTATTACACTTCAGGCACGTATTACGGCACGGGTGGCGATATTTTAACCTTGGGTGTGGCTAATATTTATCAACAACAAGGTGTGGGTACGCTTGCTAATCCAGCTAATTTCCGTGGCACTTCAGTGGATGTTTTATTGGAAAAAGTATTGCCTAATAATGGTGTGGTAACCGTTAATGGTGAGTATAAAAATTACGGTGTCGATGGCAATACCTTGCCTATTCCTTTTGCGCCAGGGGCGGCTGGCAGTGGCACTTTTGGTTTATTCCAAGGCAATGCCTACGATGTGAGTGCGATGTATTTATTCCCTAGCAAAATAGGTTACGGAAAAATTCAACCTTATGGGCGTTATGTTAACAATATGCCCGTGCATGGTGCTGATCAAGATGTCTTTGAGGGCGGCATGAATTACATTATTGACGGTCATAATGCCCGTGTGTCATTAAGTTATCAGCGCTATTTAGCAGCTGAATTAAATGGTATGACGGTGGGTTTCCAATGGCAAATTTAAGCGCAAAATGAGGATGATTAAGATGAAAAATTATTCAGTATTAAGTAAAAAATGTTTTTTAATGCTCAGTTTGTGCGCTTCGCTTGTTGTGAATGCGCAGGCAGAAGAGACGATTAAAGTGGGCGTTTTGCATTCGTTAAGTGGAACTATGGCCATCAGTGAAACAACGTTAAAAGACACCATGTTAATGTTGATTGCTGAGCAAAATAAAAAAGGCGGTTTGTTAGGTAAAAAATTGGAAGCAGTGGTGGTTGATCCTGCTTCTAATTGGCCGTTATTTGCTGAAAAAGCGCGTGAGTTACTCACTAAAGATAAAGTCTCGGCTATTTTTGGCTGCTGGACTTCGGTGTCGCGTAAATCGGTATTGCCGGTTATTGAAGAGTTAAATGGGGTTTTATTCTACCCCGTGCAATATGAAGGTGAAGAGTCATCTAAAAACGTGTTTTACACAGGGGCAGCACCCAATCAGCAAGCGATTCCCGCTGTTGATTATTTAATGAATGATTTAAAAGTAAAACGTTGGGTGTTGGCAGGTACCGATTATGTGTATCCACGCACCACCAATAAAATCTTGGAAGCGTATTTAAAAGCTAAAGGGGTAGCAAAAAAAGACATTATGATTAATTACACGCCATTCGGTCATTCTGATTGGCAAAGTATCGTTGCGGATGTTAAGAAATTTGGTTCAGCAGGTAAAAAAACCGCTGTAGTGTCAACGATAAATGGCGATGCCAACGTGCCTTTTTATAAAGAATTGGGCAATCAAGGCGTGTCGGCAGAAAATATTCCTGTGGTGGCGTTCTCGGTGGGTGAAGAGGAGTTGTCAGGCGTGGATACCAAACCTTTGGTGGGGCATTTAGCCGCTTGGAATTATTTTATGAGCGTAGATACCACTAAAAATGCGGCGTTCATTAAGCAATGGCAAGATTATATTAAAAATCCTAAACGGGTAACGAATGACCCTATGGAAGCGCATTATTTAGGTTTTAATATGTGGGTGAAAGCCGTTGAAAAAGCCGGCACAACCGATGCCGATGCGGTACAAAAAGCGATGATTGGTGTTGAGTATCCTAACTTAACGGGTGGTATCGCTAAAATGTTGCCTAATCATCATATTAGTAAACCTGTGTTAATTGGCGAAATTCAGGATGATGGTCAATTTATGACAGTGTGGCAAACCAATAAAGTAGTCGATGGTGATGCGTGGTCAGATTTTTTACCTGATAGCAAACCCATTATTGCTGATTGGACGGCACCTATTCAGTGTGGTAATTACAATACCAAAACCAAAAAGTGTTCGGGGCAAAATTATTAAGTAGATTATTTTAACGTCGCGTTTTTCGAGGCATGCCGTCCTGTGCGGACGTTCCTCGGAGAACGTGTGCGTTATTAATAATTTATTACAGTTGATTTTTAGACGGCTTGTTACTCTTATTTGGACACATACCATGAACACTTTGCCAAGGTGCTATTTTTTGCAATGCGTTAGTTACCTGTTGTTAGTGTTTTCGCTGTCGTTTATCAGTGCGGCGGAGGCAAGCGATAGCGTTGCTTCGTTGCAGGCTAGTTTAGGGCTTTTAAAGCAGACCTCAATGACGGCGCGTAAACAAGCGATTACGCAATTGGGGGAAGGGCATCAACCACGTAGCTTAGCCATTTTGCATGCCCTGTTGGTGGGACAGCTTTTTATCATCAAAAGCACGGATAAGATGGTGATTGCTGAGGCTCAAGCAGAACAAGCCTTTACCGTGTATGAGGCTGAGTCAAATCAAGATTTAGGGCAATTTTCAGGTGCGGAGTTAAGCAAGATTAGCTTAACAAATGCTTTACGCAGTCAGGTGCGTAAATTAATAGCAGAATTAGAAATTAATGCAGAGCATCCTGCTACACGGTTGGCGGCACTTAAAGAATGTGATGCAACCGTCGATGAACACCTTCTCAGTATTATCAAAGCACGTTTACCGATAGAAACAGATGCGCAGGTTAAACAGGCAATTCAGCAGGTATTATTACTTCAACACATGACACAAGGCGCTAAAGGCGAGCGCATTGCTGCAATTAAGGTGTTAAAAAACGAAGATAGTTTGGCAGTGGTGAATCAATTAAAAACCTTTGTCGAAAAAGATAGCGAAGGTCAGTACCTTGAAACGGATGCCGATATTCGTCATGTTGCTGAAGCGGCATTAACAACAATCACTCAGCGCATGCAATGGTATGCAGGCATAGAAACGATTTTCTTTGGGCTGAGTTTAGGGGCGGTGTTGGTATTATCAGCCATAGGCTTAGCGATTACCTTTGGTGTGATGGGAGTTATTAACATGGCGCATGGCGAGTTAATGATGCTGGGGGCTTATACCACGTATGTTCTTCAGCAATTATTACCTAACCACACGGGCTTGTCGTTACTGTTGGCAATTCCTGCGGCTTTTTTAATGTCAGCGGCGGTCGGAATGCTAATCGAACGCGGCATTATTCGTTTTTTATATGGTCGTCCATTAGAAACCTTACTTGCTACCTTTGGGGTAAGTTTGCTTTTGCAGCAGTTGGTACGATCAATTTTTTCACCGCTTAACAAAAGTGTGGCAACGCCACAATGGCTAAGTGGTTCGTGGCAAGTGAATGATTTTTTATCGTTAACATGGAACCGTTTTTATATTCTGGTGTTTTGTTTAGTTGTTTTTGTAGCACTGATGCAAATACTTAAACGCACGCGGCTGGGCTTGGAGGTAAGAGCGGTTGCACAAAATCGCACTATGGCAAAAGCGATGGGTATCCCTACCGCTCGGGTAGATGCACTCACCTTTGGGCTGGGTTCTGGGATTGCTGGTGTTGCAGGGGTTGCCTTAAGTCAAATTACCAATGTGGGACCTAATTTAGGGCAAGCCTATATTGTTGATTCCTTTATGGTCGTGGTCTTTGGTGGCGTAGGGAATTTGCTTGGCACGTTAGTCGCAGGTTTTTCTTTAGGGATTGCGAATAAGTTTTTAGAGCCTTTTGCTGGTGCAGTGTTAGCAAAAATTGTGTTGTTGATTTTTATTATTTTATTTATTCAAAAGCACCCGCGTGGCTTGTTTCCACAAAAAGGCAGAGCGGCTGATTCTTAACACACAGATTAATTTGATTCTTAAGTAAGAATCTTGTGTCCACAACTTTTGGTAGGTTTACACCATGAAGCACCTTCTGTTTGCTCATCATGATAAATTTAGTCGCACCATTGTCCTTGCCTTAGCAATATTGACAATCGGCATTCCTTTACTGACGCTGCTTACGCCTGTGGAGTCTGTTTTTCATTGCTCAGCTTATACGTTGTCGTTGCTTGGCAAGTATCTTACCTTCGCCTTAGTAGGGTTGTCGTTGGATCTTGTGTGGGGCTATTGCGGTATTTTGGCACTTGGACAGGGGGCTTTTTTTGCCTTAGGTGGCTACGTTATGGGGATGTATCTCATGCGTCAAATTGGCGCGCGCGGCGTTTACGGTAATCCTGAACTGCCTGATTTTATGGTGTTTTTAAATTGGCAAGAATTGCCTTGGTATTGGTTAGGGGTTAATCATTTTGGCGTTATGCTGTTGTTAGTGGGCTTAGTGCCGGGCTTATTGGCGTGGGTATTTGGTGGCTTGGCATTTCGTTCTAGGGTGACAGGTGTGTATTTGTCAATTATCACGCAAGCCTTAACGTATGCCTTATTGCTGGCTTTTTTTCGTAATGAAATGGGTTTTGGCGGCAATAATGGTTTAACGGATTTCAAGGATATTTTGGGCTTTAATTGTCAGTCTGAAGCCGTGCGGGTAGCGTTATTTTTTCTTTCTGGCTTAGCGTTGCTGGGCAGTTATTTACTGTGTCATGCGGTCGTGCATAGTAAATTAGGGCGTGTGGTGATGGCGATACGTGATCAAGAAGCACGCGTGCGTTTTTTAGGGTATCGCGTTGAGCTGTTTAAATTATGGATTTTTGTTTTCGCCGCCATCTTAGCAGGCATTGCCGGCGCTTTGTATGTCCCGCAAGTGGGCATTATTAATCCCAGTGAATTTTCGCCACTTAATTCTTTGGAGATTGTCATTTGGGTAGCCATTGGTGGCCGTGGTACGTTGTATGGTGCAATCATTGGAGCAATTTTGGTAAATTACGGCAAAACTGTCTTAACAGGTTTGTTACCCGAGGCGTGGTTGTATATTTTAGGGAGCTTATTTGTTTTAGTCACTTTGTTGCTACCGCAAGGGTTGGTGGGGTGGCTTCGTTCTTACACTAAGGAGCGCAGCGCATGAACAGACAGTTAGCTCAGACATTAGCCGCTACACCGTTGCCTGCTATTGATGCAATGCTGGATACTCGGCATGGGCCTATTTTATATTTAGAGGATGTCAGTGTTAGTTTTGATGGCTTTAAGGCATTAAACCACCTGTCTTTATATATCACCACAGGCGAATTGCGGTGTTTGATTGGTCCTAATGGCGCGGGTAAAACAACTTTAATGGATGTCATTACAGGTAAAACCCGACCTGATTCAGGGGCGGTGTTTTTTGGTCAGCGTATTGATTTACTGGAGTTGGATGAGCCTGCAATTGCCCAAGCAGGGATTTGTCGTAAGTTTCAAAAACCCAGTGTTTTTGAGGCGTTAACCGTTTTTGAAAATTTGGAATTAGCGTTACACACCAATAAAAATCCTTGGCATACTTTATTTTTTTGCTTAACACCACGGCAGCGTGAACGTATTGATGAGGTGTTAATCACTATTGGTTTACGTAACCATAGCCAGCATTTCGCGGGCATTTTATCGCATGGTCAGAAGCAATGGCTGGAAATAGGCATGTTATTAATGCAAGAACCTAAGGTGATGTTGGTTGATGAGCCGATAGCCGGCATGACTCAACACGAAATAGAACGCACTGCTGAGTTATTGCTGTCTTTGCAAGGTCAGCACACTATTGTGGTGGTTGAGCATGATATGGCATTTATTCGCACTATTGCGGATAAGGTAACGGTTTTGCATGAAGGCGCGGTGCTAACTGAAGGGACGATGGATGAAATTCATAATGATTCGCGGGTAATTCAGGTGTATTTGGGGGCGGCATGTTAAAGGTGCAGGGAGTAGAGCATTATTACGGTGCCAGTCATACGCTTTGGGATATTAATATTGAGATACCAAAAGGTGGCTGTGTGTGTTTAATGGGACGTAATGGCGTAGGAAAAACAACTTTACTTAAAACCATTATGGGCATTCTTCCTGCCAAAAGTGGTGAAATTTATTTTAATGGCACTTTATTAAGCAATCATAAAGCGGAGCAACGCGCGGCCTTGGGGATTGGTTATGTGCCGCAAGGGCGTGAAATTTTTCCCTTGTTAACGGTTGAAGAAAATTTAAAAATAGGACTGCGTGTGGCGCGTAAACAGGGTATTACCGCAGTCCCTGAATTTATTTATGAGTTATTTCCAGTGCTAAAAGAGATGCTAAAACGTCGAGGTGGTGATTTATCTGGGGGACAACAGCAGCAATTGGCCATAGCTCGCGCCTTAGTGATAAACCCTAGTTTATTGATTTTAGATGAACCCACCGAGGGCATTCAGCCTAATATTGTTAGTGAAATTGGCGAGGTAATTATTCGGCTTAATCGTTCACGCGGTACGCCGTTGCAATTACCTAAAACTAATGCTTATGCTATGGGTGAAATTCATCAAGCAATCAATCAGTTGACGCATGATTTTGGCATAACCGTGTTATTAGTCGAACAAAAACTGCCCTTTGCACAAAAGTTGGCGGATTATTTTTGTCTCATGGAACGTGGACGAATTGTTGCCACAGGTGCGATGGAAAGTTTAGATGAGACTATGATTAACCAGTATTTAACGGTGTGAGCGTGTCGAATGGGGTGGACGGTTAAGCTGCTCATGGTTCGACATGCTCACCACGAACGGCTTAATCTTATGTTGTCCCTTGTTCAGTGGAGAGCCCTTTTATTACTATCCTGCACCCCTTTGATGGGTGTTAATTTTATCGAGAATGTTTATGAAAACGTATCTTAGCTTGGCGTTTGGTGTAGCACTTACCTTACTTATTTCGCCTGCATTGGCTCATACGGGCGTTAATACTGTTAATGATTTTTATGAAGGTATTCTGCATCCTTTACTGGGTATTGATCATTTATTAGTCATGTTTGCGGTGGGCTTGTGGGCGGGATTGCAACATAATAAAGCCGCGTGGTTAGTTCCTGTGGGGTTTTTAAGTGCTATGAGTATCGGTGCGTTTATCAGTCAATGGCTGCTTGCGCCGGTGTTAGCCGAGGCGGTGGTGATGCTTTCTGTGCTGGTGTTAGGTGTGGTTATTTGGCGCCAAGTCGGCTGTTTTTTACCTGTCGCCATGGTGTTAGTGACGGTGTTTGCTTTGGCTCATGGTTATGTTCATGCCTTAGAAATTAATGCTACTGCGTCTGCATTAGAGTATTCCTTGGGCTTTTTACTGACTACCGCTGTTTTGCAGGCATTAGGCATGTTGCTTGGACAGACTCTTGTTAATGCTCAAAGAGAGTATTTGGCAAGGGGCTTTGGGGCTGTATGTACGGTGGTAGGACTAGGTTTGTTAACGGGCTTATGAGTGCGCCTGAACAGGCACTTGGGCGTGGCTGGCAAGCCAATTTAAGCTTAGGGTTTAGCTATGCGCATGGTAAAACCGTGTTATCAGAACGGCAGCACCAAGGCCCACTTACGGTACAGCGGCCTTTTTATCCTGAAGGTGATATTTGCCATGTGTATGTCTTGCATCCACCAGGTGGTGTTGTTGCGGGTGATTGTCTTACGGTAAAGGTACACGCTAACGCCCACAGCAAGGCCTTAATTACCACGCCAGCGGCAGCAAAATTTTATCGTAGTGAGGGTTTGTGGGCTTATCAAACCAGTATCTTGACCATTGCCGCAACGGCGAGTGTAGAGTGGTTGCCGCAAGAAACGATTATCTATGAAGGCGCTCAAGTAAAGGCAGATACAACGGTATATTTAGCAAAGGACGCGCATTTTATTGGCTGGGAAATAGTGGTTTTTGGACGCCCTGCTGCACAGGAGGGCTTTGCTGCTGGTCAGGTTATTATGTTGTGGCAATTTTTTCATGAGCAGCAATTATGCTATCGCGACCGTTTAGTCATTGATGCCCAAACGCTGTTAGCTAATTGGGGCTTACAAGGTCGCTGTGTGTGTGGAACTTTATTTGCTTATCCTGCAAGTAAGGCAAGTTTAGGTGTTGTGCAAGCCCTTATCGAAGACCATCCACATTGTGGCGTAAGTATGGTCGGTGAGTTATTAATTTGTCGAGCCCTCGCGTACCATGCCGATCAATTGCGTGAATTTTTTCAGCAGATATGGCAGGCATTACGCCCAGAATTTATCCAACGAACAGGCTGTCCGCCCAGAATTTGGTCAACCTAAGCGTTTTTTTTCACCAATTTAAGATATTCTCATGCACTTAACTACTCAGGAAAAAGATAAATTACTGCTTTTTACCGCCGCGTTGTTGGCTGAACGTCGTAAAGCACGCGGGGTAAAGCTTAATTATCCCGAAACAGTTGCCTATCTTTCTGCGGCAATTATGGAGGGTGCTCGTGATGGACGCACCGTTGCTGATTTAATGGCGTATGGACGCACTTTATTAACGCGAGATGATGTTATGGAAGGTATCAGTGAAATGTTGCCCGATGTGCAAGTGGAAGCGACGTTTCCAGATGGCACTAAATTAGTGACTGTCCATAATCCCATTCTTTAAGAGGTGCCTAATGATTCCTGGAGAAATTATTCCCCAAGACGGTGAGCTTGAGTTAAATGCACAAGCAGTCCGTCTGCATATATTGGTCGCTAATAGTGGTGATCGCCCCATTCAAGTAGGCTCACATTATCATTTTTACGAAACCAATCCTGCCTTGCATTTTGATCGCGAGGCAACGCGCGGGTATCGCTTAGATATTCCTGCGGGCACCGCCGTTCGTTTTGAACCTGGGCAGCAACGACACGTTCAGTTAGTTGCTTATGGAGGCAAGCGTCGTGTGTTTGGTTTTAGGCAAGCGATCATGGGCGATTTATAAAGAAAATTAACAAGGCTTATTAATGAGGGAAAGCTTATGAGTAAAATTAGCCGCCAAGCGTATGCTGATATGTTTGGTCCCACCACGGGCGATAAGGTGCGCTTGGGTGACAGTGACTTATTTTTACAAGTTGAAGATGATCGAACCGTGTACGGCGAAGAGGTGAAATTTGGCGGCGGTAAAGTTATTCGTGATGGTATGGGGCAAAGTCAAGCAACCTCAGCAACAGCCATGGATTTGGTGATTACCAATGCGTTAATCATTGATTATTGGGGCATTATTAAAGCCGATATCGGGGTAAAAAATGGTCGTATTGCGGGCATAGGTAAAGCGGGTAATCCTGATATTCAAACGGGCGTTACGCTAATTATCGGTCCAGGCACAGAAATCATTGCTGGCGAGGGTAATATTATTACGGCAGGCGGTATTGATGCCCATATTCATTTTATCTGTCCACAGCAAATGGATACGGCGTTACATTCTGGCATAACCACCATGATTGGCGGTGGTACAGGCCCTGCCACAGGAACCAATGCAACAACCTGCACACCAGGGCCGTGGTATTTACAGCAGATGTTGCTAGCATTAGATGGCGTGCCAATGAACTTTGGCTTGCTAGGCAAGGGCAATGCTAGTTTACCCGACGCCTTAGTCGAACAAATTAACGCGGGTGCGATGGGGTTAAAATTGCATGAAGATTGGGGCACAACGCCTGCGGCTATCGATTGCTGTTTAAGCGTTGCCGAGCAATATGATGTGCAAGTGGCAATTCATACGGATACCTTAAATGAATCAGGTTTTGTTGAAGATACCATTGCCGCTTTTCAAGGACGCACCATTCATACTTATCATACTGAAGGTGCGGGGGGTGGTCATGCCCCTGATATTATCAAAGCCTGTGGTTTGCCTAATGTGTTGCCTTCGTCCACCAATCCTACCCGCCCTTATACTATCAACACCATTGATGAGCATTTAGATATGCTGATGGTATGTCATCATCTTGATCCCAGCATTCCAGAAGATGTTGCCTTTGCTGAATCGCGGATTCGTAGAGAAACCATTGCTGCTGAAGATATTTTGCACGACTTAGGCGCATTTTCGATGATTTCCTCAGATTCACAAGCTATGGGACGGGTGGGTGAGGTGATTATTCGTACCTGGCAAACAGCTCATAAAATGAAGCTACAACGTGGTCATCTAGCACCAGAAACGCCTTGCGGCATTGAGAGCGAAACCACTAATGATAATTTTAGGATTAAACGCTATATTGCCAAATACACGATTAATCCAGCAATCAGTCATGGCATTGCGCATGAAGTAGGCTCGATTGAAGTAGGCAAGCTGGCGGATTTAGTTTTATGGAAACCTGCCTTTTTTGGTGTAAAACCCCATTTAATTATTAAAGGCGGAATGCTGGCTGCGGCCGCGATGGGCGATCCTAATGCCTCTATTCCTACCCCACAACCTGTACATTATCGACCCATGTTTGGGGCATTTGGTGTAACAGCGGCCGCTACTTCAATGATATTTTTACCACACGCCGCAATTGCAGGCGGCATACCAGCACATTTAGGCTTACGAAAACGTATTGGCGTGGTACGCAACACCCGTACTATTGGCAAAAAAGATTTACTTCATAATGCTTATCAACCGGTCATTGAAGTCGATCCACAAACCTATGCCGTAAGAGCAGATGGCTGCTTATTACAATGTGAACCTATGGCAAGCTTGCCCTTTACGCAACGGTATTTTTTATTTTAAAGGAAAGGCACAGCATTTATGTTAAAACTCACTGAAATTGCACCCGTAGAGACCCCCACTGAAGATAGCTTAATTTTAGCCTTTGAGACGCGACAAAAAAGTCGCTTTTCTGCGTGTACAGAACATGGCGTGAAGGTTGGTTTATTTTTACCACGGGGCGCAATCTTGCGCGCTAACACCGTATTAACAGGCCCTGATCAAGTAAACATACGCGTTCATGCCGCCCCAGAACAGTTATCAGTAGGGCGTACCGATGATCCATTAGTGTTTGCACGAAGTTGTTATCATCTAGGTAACCGGCATATTGCATTGCAAATATTGCCCAATGAAGTCCGCTATCTTAGCGATCATGTTTTAGATGCTATGTTGACAAGTCTTGGCTTAACGGTAACGCATAACTGTTTACCGTTTGAGCCCGAAGCGGGAGCGTACCACAGTCATGGACACTGATCTTACCCTATTGCGTTTATTACAATTGGTCAGTCCTGGCTTACCCATTGGTGCGTACAGTTATTCGCAAGGTTTAGAACGGGCGATTGCCGATGGCTGGATTAGCACGGCCGCACATGCACACGAGTGGCTACACGGACTCATGCAACACACCATGAGTTCTGTTGATCTTCCGCTACTGTTGCGTTTATATGAGGCTTGGCAACAGCGGGATGAGGATAAAATTTTGTATTGGAGTCATTTTTTACTTGCGTGCCGAGAAACCTCAGAATTACGCGCCGAAGATCATCAAACAGGACAAGCCTTAGCAAAATTACTTACGCGCTTAGCGATACCTGAAGCCGTAGCCTGGCAACAACATCCCGCCAGCACCTTAGCAACCTTATTCAGTTTAGCAGCGGTGCAGTGGAACATCAGTGCTAAAGACAGTGCGCTGGGTTATCTCTGGAGCTGGTTAGAAAATCAAGTGTTATGCGCGGTTAAATTAATTCCATTGGGGCAGGTTGCGGGACAACAATTGCTGCATTCATTAGCAAGCCATATTCCACAAGTTGTACACCATGCCCAAAAAATAACTGATGATGAACTAGGAGGAAGCGCATTTAGTTTAGCGTTAGCCAGCAGTCGTCATGAAATGCAATATTCACGATTATTTAGATCGTGAATCAACCTTACTTAGGAAATTAAATGAATCACTCGTCTATTTTAAGAGTAGGTATCGGTGGCCCAGTAGGTTCAGGGAAAACCGCCTTAGTTGATGCTTTATGTAAAGCCATGCGCGACCGTTTTGAAATTGCTGTAGTAACCAATGATATTTACACGCGCGAAGATCAACAATTTTTAATCCGCAGTGAAGCCTTAGCAGAAGAGCGTATTATTGGCGTAGAAACAGGCGGCTGTCCGCATACGGCAATTCGTGAAGATGCCTCAATGAATCTTGCTGCCATTGATGATTTAACCGCACGCTGGCCAACTCTTGATTTTATTATGGTAGAAAGTGGTGGCGATAATTTAAGCGCAACCTTTAGCCCAGAATTAGCAGATTTAACTATTTATGTGATTGACGTTTCTGCTGGCGATAAAATCCCCCGAAAAGGTGGGCCAGGCATTACGCGTTCAGATTTGCTGGTGATTAACAAAATGGATTTAGCCCCTTATGTTGGTGCGTCCTTAGCGGTGATGGAAAACGATGCCAAAAAAATGCGTGGCACTAAGCCGTTTATCATGAGTAATTTAAAAACAGGTCAAGGGGTGGCGTATATAGTTGATTTTATAATTGAAAAAGGAATGCTGGCATAGTATTAAGGTGTGTATTCGCCGGTATTAGCAAGAGTTTCTACCGCCACGCAGTGCATTCCTGCTCAGAGTTAAAAAATGCGAAGCGTAGTGGCTTCGCATTGTGTTTTGAGTTGGCGCGATACATTGCGTTTTTACAGCTTACTGATTATTGCCTGCGTTTCATTGAACGCAATAGCCTTAGATAAGGCTAGGGTATACATCAAAAAGGGATGTCGTCGTCAAAATCTTCAAAACTTTGTGGCGGAGGAGGCGGTGCCATTGTTTGATGTGGTTCATGCATTGCCGTGTGTGCAGAAGCTTTGCCGGGCGCTGATGATGTTTCTGATGTAGGATAATCATGACTAAATTCTCCCGTTCCACCGCTACGCGTACCTAGCATGCTCATTTCATTGGCGACAATTTCTGTTGTGTAACGATCTTGCCCGTCTTGAGTTTGCCATTTACGGGTTTGTAGTCGTCCTTCCACATAGATTTGTCGACCTTTTTTTAGATATTCACCCACTATTTCTGCGAGTGGACTAAAAAATACTACACGATGCCATTCTGTTGCATCTTTACGCTCACCAGATTTTTTATCTTTCCAGCGACGGGTTGTTGCCAGACTGATGGTTGCGACAGCACCACCGGCGGGCATGTAACGGATTTCTGGATCAGCACCTAAATTGCCAATCAGGGTTACTTTATTAAGCATTAAATTCTCCTTGAGGGTTGCGTGGGGTGGGTAGCTTAAACGGATTTTAGTGTGGACGGCTTATTTTAGTCATTATTACTTTAGAATTTCACGGTATTTTTACTGTCAATCCTAGTTGATATGCGCTTTATTAATGAACGACGCATCAGTCACTCATGTGACGCCACCATTCTATAATTTAAAAAATCTATAATTTAAAAAATAATTTCAGTACGGCACACGCGTGTAAAACAACGTTATTGCCTAATGTCAGTGAGTAAGAAACATTTTTTCTGTAGCATGGCATTATTTTAGTAAAGTAGTATAAGTAATATCCTGACATTCAGATAAAATGTCAGATTAATCAGCCCCTCTTGGGTTATCTTTAAATGTAATTGATTTTATTAAATAGTGATTCTTATGCATACAGTAAAACACCACTTAAAACAAACATTAGCATGTTCCCTCGTCATCGTTAGTACCGTTTTTTCTATTGATGGAAAGACCGATTTAAAATCCGAGCAAGAATTTTTAAAAGCCCGCGTTAAAAATATTGAACAACATAGTGAGCACGCCGAACATCAGCAAGTTATCGATAAAAGCACAGATTTTCATGGTGTTTTTTATGGCTACTTACCTTGTCAAGATTGTAATGGCGTTAAAATAACCTTGTCGTTAAAGCAAAAAAATCTTTATTTGTTGGTGACACAATCAGCCAAAGAGTCGTCAAGAGAATTTTATGAAAAAGGTAAATATCAATGGGATGATGCCACGCAAACTGTGCTACTCACACCGCGTGACAAAGGTACACCGCACTATTATCGTATTGAAAATGATGAAACCTTGGTTAAACTTAGCGACGATGGCAAGCCTTTGCCGGTTAATCAAAAAGATCGCTATAGCTTACGTAGAAGCGATACAGTTCAAAACCGTGAAGTACATATTCACTAATTTGCTGCCGTTAGGCAACGTAACTTCCTCATAATCAATAAGACGTATGGATATTTTATTAGCATTAAAAGCACTTGTTTTAGGCGTTGTTGAAGGCTTAACCGAATTTTTACCTGTGTCGAGCACTGGGCATTTAATTTTGGTGGGCGATTTACTTAATTTTAACGATGATAAAGGCAAGATTTTTGAAATTGTGATCCAAATGGGAGCAATTTTTGCTGTGTGCTGGGAATATCGTAAGAAAATTATGACGGTATTATTAGGCTTGCCTACGCAAAAATCGGCACAAAAGTTCGTGCTTAATCTGATTATTGCTTTTATTCCTTTAGCTGTCTTAGGGTTATTGTTGGGTGATTATATTACGCATTTTTTGTTTAAGCCGGTGCCTGTGGCCTTAGCTTTTATCATGGGTGCGTTTATTATTATTTGGGCTGAACGCAGAGAGCATGTGATTCGTATTCATGATGTTGATGATTTACACGCTTTAGATGCTTTAAAGTTGGGGCTAGCTCAGGCGTGTGCGTTAATTCCAGGCACTTCGCGTTCGGGTGCAACCATTATTGGTGGCTTATTATTGGGTTTATCACGCAAAGCAGCGACGGAATTTTCATTTTTTTTAGCGATACCAACCTTAATTATCGCGAGTCTTTACAAAATGATTAAGCATCGTGATTTATTCGATTTAGCGACCGATGCACCTTATTTTAGTATAGGTTTAGTTGCTGCGTTTATCAGTGCGTTATTTGCCACTAAAAGTTTATTGCGCTACATAAGCAATCATAATTTTATTATTTTTGCCTGGTATCGCATTGCGTTTGGCATTATTGTGTTAATTACCGCTTACAGCGGTGTAGTGCAATGGACGGTTGAGTAATTTCATGCTTGGGGCGGTTAAGCGTATTGATGAGGCTATTCAAATTCATCAATCCTCGCATATTTATATTGCGTATAGCGGGGGGCTGGATTCTCATGTGTTGCTGCATGCCTGTGCGACACGGCTTGAGTGTAAAGAAAAAATTACCGCAGTTTATGTAAATCATGGTTTGCAGGCCGTAGCTTCCGAGTGGGCGGTGCATTGTCAAGAGATTGCTTATGCCTTAGGTGTCGATTTTAAGACGGTAGTGGTTGATGCGCAGCCTAGCTTAGGTGAAAGTCCTGAAGAAGCCGCAAGAAATGCACGTTACACTGCTTTAAAAGCGTTACTAAAAAAGAATGATTTACTGCTGTTAGCGCAGCACCGTGAAGATCAAATGGAAACGGTACTGTTGCAATTATTTCGTGGCAGTGGTTTACGAGGCATGGCAGCCATGCCAGTAACTAAAGTATTTGGTCAAGGTTATTGTTTAAGGCCCATGCTTGATACCTCAAAAGCTGTGTTGACAGCGTATGCTCAACAGCATGCGTTGCGCTGGGTTGAAGATCCTACTAATCAGCAAACGCATTATGATCGTAATTATTTGCGTTTAATTATCCTGCCTTTATTAAAGCAACGTTGGCTGGGTTTAGATAAAACTATTGCCAGAACCGCGCTGCATTGCGCGCACGCTGACGCCGTGACGCTAGAGTTAGCAACAATTGTGTTAGGCACGCTGTGCAATAAAAAAGACAATACCTTAGATTGTGGGCAATTAAATTTGTATTCAGCAGAAGTCAAACATGCCCTGTTGCGAGCGTGGTTGCAGACACTGGATATAAGAATGCCAGCGTTGAAGGTGCTTCAAAAAATTGATAGTGACGTAGTGAATGCTAGAGAAGACAGTATGCCGCAGGTAATAGTAAATAATGCCTATTGTATTCGTCGGTATCAGCAAAAATTATATTGTGTCGCCAGCAATCCGCCTTCGTTTGACGATAGTGTGATGAATTGGTCAAATCAGCACAGCGAATTGCGGGTAGGGGCTAGTCATACTTTATGTTGCCAGCGTTCTTCCTCAGGCATTTTGTTAACAACTTGGCAACAAGCAAGCATTGAAGTGCGGTTTAGATCAGGAGGAGAAAAAATTTGCTTACCTAATCGACGTGGTTTTCATAGTTTAAAAAAACTCTTCCAAGAAGCCCACATCCCACCTTGGGAGCGCCTGCTTATTCCCCTTATTTATGTTAATCAGCGTTTAGCCGCAGTGGGCGACCGTTGGATTAGCGCAGAGTTTTATCACGAAAAAGAGCAGGGCTGTGTGTGTTTCAGTTGGTTAAGCACAACCTAAGTATACGGGTAGGCTTCATTCGATAAGGCTTGTCATGGTCATAATGAGCATAACAGACCTTATGAATGTCACCGTACAAAGTGTTAATAAATTTAGTAAGTAATTGAAGATGCTGTAGTTAATGATTTGTAGTTAAGGTAGCAATCTCCTCGCCTACCTCTAAAGAATCCCACAAAATCACTGACTCACCAATGCCGCCTTTTTCTTTGTGTGTTTTAATACTAATACAGCCGTGTTTTTTTGAATAAATAACTAGCGATATTTGTAAAACATAGTCTAAATCAGTGAAATTATCATACTCTTCAATTTTAATAGCCTCCATTGGCAGAATATGGGTATAGAAATAACCTTTATACGTCGCGATAGCGACTATTTCATCATCACAGAGTTTGAAGCCACTTGTATTGACTAATACTTTCTCCAGTATTTCAGTTGTATTGTTTACAAAATAGCGCTCACCACCGTCACACGCTATCCAATAGAGTGGGATGCGATTATCAGCGATGCGTTGCGGCGCCCATTGATTGCGTAAATGTACAGGCACCCATTGAAATTTTTTTTGAATTCTTTTTTGTTCTATCATTAGCGTAATCTCACAGAGTGGTAATGAACGGCTTGTTATTTTTCTGCGTAAGAATACTTATTTTCTAATAGTGACTAATCTCATTATTTCACGTAGTTTTTCAGGTGAAAAACCATACAATTCTTTAATGGCTAAGATTAATGCTAGCCATAAAGTCGTTCCTTCTGAATTTCTTTCAAAATTAAAAATGTCATTTAATAGCATGAACATTTTTCTGGTGTCGTTGCTACGATGAAAATGATTAAAATGTTGCATGGCTTTTAAAGCCGTTAATAACGCAACTATTCGCGCATCTTTATGAGGGATTAAGGCGGCATCTGCATCGTAAACAGCATTAAAAAAATAATCTAAGCGTTCTTGGGTTAGATAAGGCAAATCAGATTTGTGCATAAAAACTCCATATTAAGTAAATAACAACATGAGTGTGTTGAAGTAATGGAGATAGTGTGCATGATGGCTGCGACAAACAATGACATTTAAAAAAGTTTTTTTGCAAAAGCGTAGATCTTTCTACTAAGCAAAAAACGCTTTATCGAGGATGTGGGTGAGTTATAAAGGTCTTTATAACATCAAGCTTATAAGACGCATACGTATAGGGTGCACTATGGCTAGCGCCTATTGCACCCTATATCGCCACGTTTAGATTACGCTTTACATGTTATAAAAGACTCATATTTTGTTTAAAAATCAATTTATTGAGTTTTAAATTTGGTTATGAGAGTTGATAATCACTCATCGTATTAAAATTTAAATATCGATAAGTATCTGCTGCGCTGTCGGTGCTTTGTTGGCTGTAGTGCATATATTCGGCAACGGTTGGAATTTTACCTAACACGGAACATACTGCTGCTAATTCTGCTGAGGCTAAATACACATTCGCACCATTACCTAAACGATTGGGAAAGTTTCGGGTTGATGTTGATACCACTGTTGCATTATCTGCAACACGTGCCTGATTACCCATGCACAACGAGCAGCCTGGCATTTCGGTGCGTGCTCCGGCGCGTTTGAATGTTTCATACGCACCTTCTTTGGTCAACTCTGTTTCGTCCATTTTCGTCGGGGGGGCAATCCATAAACGTGTCGGTAACTCACCATTGTGTTGCTTTAATAATTTCTCAGTGGCACGAAAATGTCCAATGTTGGTCATGCAGGAACCTAAAAATACTTCATCAATGCTTGTTCCAGCCACTTCTGATAAAGGTTTAATATCATCTGGATCATTAGGGCAGGCAAGTAACGGTTCTTTGATTTCATTTAAATCAATATCAATGATTTCATAATAGTCGGCGTCTGCATCGGGCGTTAATAATTCTGGGTTGACTAACCACGCTTGCATGGCTTCAATACGGCGATTGAGGGTGGCGGCATCGCCATAGCCTTGGTTAAGCATCCAGTACAATAAACTAATATTGGATTGTAAATATTCTTTAACAGGTTCTGGGTTGAGTCTAATTGTGCAACCACCAGCGGAGCGTTCGGCTGAGGCATCTGATAATTCAAAGGCTTGTTCAATTTTTAAATCCGGCAAGCCTTCGATTTCTAAAATGCGTCCTGAAAAGACATTTTTCTTGGCGGTTTTAGCGATGGTTAATAAACCTTTTTTGATGGCAACATAAGGGATGGCATTGACTAAGTCACGCAGCGTTATGCCTGGCTGCATGTGTCCACTGAAACGTACCAATACTGACTCAGGCATGTCTAAGGGCATGACGCCAGTTGCCGCAGCAAAGGCGACTAATCCTGAGCCAGCTGGAAATGAAATACCCAACGGAAAGCGCGTGTGTGAATCACCGCCAGTGCCTACGGTGTCAGGTAATAACATGCGATTTAACCAAGAATGAATAATGCCATCGCCAGGACGTAAGGACACCCCCCCTCGATTCATGATGAAGTCAGGCAAGCTATGTTGCATGGCAATATCGACTGGTTTTGGGTAGGCCGCAGTATGACAAAAAGATTGTAAAACTAACTCTGCTGAAAAGCCCAAACAGGCTAAATCTTTTAATTCATCGCGTGTCATCGGCCCCGTGGTGTCTTGTGAACCGACGGTTGTCATGTGTGGTTCACAGTAGGTGTGTGGACGCACCCCCTCAACACCACAGGCTCGCCCCACCATTTTTTGCGCTAAGGTAAAGCCTTTACTTGGGGCTTCAGAAGTTTGACTAGAGGGGCGATTAAATACCGTAGAAATAGTTAAGCCCATTGCTTTTCTGGCTCGATCGGTTAAGCCGCGACCAATAATTAAAGGGATACGCCCACCCGCACGCACTTCATCAAGAATCACGTCGGTTTTTAAAGAAAATTGGCAAACGATTTCTTCGCTGTCGTGGCGTTTAATAACACCTTGGTATGGAAAAATATCAATTACATCGCCCATAAGTAAGCGCGTAACATCACATTCAAGGGGTAAGGCACCGGAATCTTCCATAGTGTTAAAGAAAATTGGTGCGATTTTTCCACCAATGCATACGCCGCCATCACGTTTATTGGGGATAAAAGGAATTGTGTTGCCTATGTACCATTGCACAGAATTGGTGGCCGATTTTCGTGATGAGCCTGTACCCACCACATCGCCCACATACGCCACGGGGAAACCTTTTTGTTTTAATTCAGAAATTTGCTGTTCTGCATTGCTAATGCCATCGCGTGGAATACTTAACATTGCTTTAGCATGTAAAGGAATATCAGGGCGTGACCACGCGTCAGGTGCTGGCGATAAGTCATCGGTATTGGTTTCACCAGTGACTTTAAAAACGGTCACGGTTAATTTTTCAGGGACGCTGGGTTTATTGATAAACCATTCGGCATCTGCCCACGCCTGCATAATTTGTTGGGCATAGTCATTGCCAGCCTTGGCTTTGGCATGAACATCATGAAAAGCATCAAATACTAATAAGGTATGGGCTAAGGCTTTTGCGGCTAAGGGTGCTAACTCGGTGCTGTCTAATAAATCAATTAAAGGTGCGACGTTATAGCCACCTAACATCGTGCCTAATAAAACGGTGGCATCTTCCGCAGATAAAATAGGAGAGCACGCTTCATTTTTGGCAATCGCTGCTAAAAAACCTGCCTTTACATACGCAGCTTCATCAACGCCTGCGGGTATTCTATTCGCCAGTAAATCTAATAAAAAGAGGCTGTCTTCGCCTTCAGGTGGATGCGTAATGAGCTCACATAATGCAGCGGTTTGTTCAGCATCCAAAGGTTTGGGCACAATGCCTAGGGCAGCACGTTCAGTGACATGGTTACGATACGTCTTTAGCATGGAAATACTCCTTTAACAGGTAATAACAAAATGAGTGGTGAGATAAAGTCAAACAACGCAACATTCATGAAAATAGTGAATGCGTATCTTAAAGTCATGGTACTAAACAAACACGGGCTAATCAGTATTTTTTTTATGAAATTTAAATTTCGGCATATTGAAGGGTTAGATGGGGGGATTAACCGTCACACGGTCAGCCTTAATAACAATTCACTGGCTTATTACGACGTAACTTTGACAATGGTTAGCAGTTATAATGCGGGTTAATTTTTTCATTATGCGGTGTGTAGACATGCATCGCTTTTTTAATAACACCTTCTTTATGTATTCTCAAAGTGTAAAAAAATTGATTGTTACACGTCCTATTTCTAACCATGCTTCGTCGTTATTTGAGCGCTCGCCTTTACTGCAACGAATTTTTGCTGCGCGTGGTGTTTATGCAGAAGAGGAGCTTGATCGTCGTTTGCTTAAATTACCTTCGCCGTGGTTATTATCAGGGATGACCACAATGGTTGAGGTATTAACACAGGCACTTGTATTGCAACAAAGAATAACCATTGTGGCTGATTTTGATGCTGATGGCGCAACCAGTTGCGCAGTGGCAATTAAAGGTTTACGTGCTTTAGGAGCGCATTATGTTGATTTTGTTGTGCCTAATCGTTTTGAATATGGTTATGGCTTAACTCCAGAAATTGTTGACTTAGTTAAATTACAAAATCCAGACATTATTATTACGGTGGATAATGGCATTTCTAGTATTGAGGGGGTTGCGTCGGCCAATGCACTGGGCATTAAGGTCTTAATTACGGATCATCATTTACCTGGTGAAGAGCTTCCTGCCGCAGCAGCGATCGTTAATCCTAATTTACATGATGACCTTTTTCCTAGTAAATCGTTAGCAGGTGTGGGGGTTATTTTTTATGTGCTGATGGCGTTACGAAGTCGCCTACGCGAAAAAAACTGGTTTACTGAGCAACAGCTTGCTGAACCAAATTTAGCGCAGTTACTTGATTTCGTAGCCTTAGGCACCGTAGCAGATGTGGTGGCATTGGATCAGACAAATCGAATTTTGGTTCATCAGGGCTTGCTACGAATTCGTACTATGCAGTGTCATTCGGGGTTATTGGCATTAATTACAGTGGCGGGGAAAAATCCTGCTACGTTGTCAACAACCGATTTAGGGTACACCATTGCGCCCCGTTTAAATGCCGCTGGGCGCATGGATACGATGGCTTTGGGTATTGAGTGCTTATTAACTGACGATAACGAGTTTGCTAAGCATTCGGCATTATTATTAGATCAGTTAAATACCGAGCGTCGTGAAGTTGAAGAACAGATGAAACAGGAAGCTATGGGCTTACTAACTGAGCTACAGCTAATGGATGCTCACTATGCTTCTGCTGGCGTGTGTTTGTACAATAAAGACTGGCATCAAGGTGTTATTGGCATTTTGGCGGCAAGGATGAAAGATAAATTACATCGTCCTGTCATTGCTTTTGCGCCGGTTACTCAAGGTGCTACAGACGGCGAAATAAAAGGCTCGGCGCGTTCTATTCCAGGTCTGCATATTCGTGATGTGTTAAATGATATTGCCACCGCTCACCCTAAAATTTTATCTAAATTTGGTGGTCATGCGATGGCGGCAGGCTTAACCATTATGCTGCATGATTATCCAGCATTTGTGTTGGCATTTAATGAGATTGTCACGCAACGCTTAAACAGTGTTGATTTAGAACAAAAAATACTCACTGATGGTGAATTAACAGAAGAGGAGTTGACACTTGAGGGGGCAGAAGTGTTGCAACAGGCAGCAACCTGGGGGCAAACGTTTCCAGAGCCTTTATTTCATGGGGTATTTGATGTTATCCAAGTGCGGATTGTCGGGCAACGGCATTTAAAATTTGTATTACGTCAACCAAATGGGCATGTCTTAATTGATGCGATTGCTTTTTTTGTCGATCATACTGAGCAATGGCTAGGGCTAAGACAAATTAAGGCGGTGTATAAATTAGACGCTAATGAATATCGTGGACAACGACAGTTACAGTTATTAGTCAGTTATATAGAAAAAATCATATAAAAAAAGGGCGAGTAGCTCGCCCTTTGTACAACGTATCGTTATCAATGTGGAGTTGTTAGTTTAGTGCTTTTTTTCTTCTTTTTTGGCTTTTTCTGCTGGTTTTTCAGCCGCTGCTTTTTCTTCGACTACCGCAGCTTTTTCTTCTACTGCTTTAGCATTTTCTGTCGTGGCTTCTTCAGGGATAGCTTCTTCAGGCATAGCTGGCGCAATTTCTGCCGGCATTTCTTGGGCTTTAGCAGGTTCATCTTTTAAAGGAACTAAGATTTCAACTTTTGCATCTTTGCGTAAGCTTTCAATCATTGTTTGCAATTTTTTACGTTGCAAAAAGGGGGTTAGTTGTTCTTTAACGGCTTCTAATGGCGGTGGTGTTTGAGCGCGTGAATCTTCTCTTAAAATAATGTGCCAACCAAATTGAGTTTGTACAGGTGCTGCAGTGTATTTACCTTTCTCTAATGCCATAACTGCTTTTGAAAAAGGCTCAACCATTTGACTGGCAACAAACCAACCTAAGTCACCACCATTTTGTGATTCTTTGCCATCTAATGAATTTTTATCCGCTAATTTAGCAAATTCAGCACCTTTGTCTAATTCAGCAAGCAATTTTTTAGCTTCAGCTTCAGTTTTTACTAAAATGTGTCGCGCTTTGTATTCAGTCGCTTTTTCACCCGCAACTTTGGTGTCATATTCTGCTTTGACTTCAGCATCAGTAACGGCATTGTTTTTCATGAATTCTTGGACATCAGCTTGGGTCAATATTGATTTTTTTGCATCATCAATATTTGCCAACACTTCTGGTGTTTTATCAAGATTCTTTTTTTCAGCATCTTGTACTAATAATTCACGTTGAATTAATTCTTCAATTAATTTTTCTTTTGGAATACTTTGACCTTGACCACGCATAGCAATTTCTTTTTCAAGATTTGCTAAGGTACTTTTAGGAATATATTTGCCATTTACTGAGGCAATCGCATCTGCTTTATCAACAACAGGAGCCGCTGTTGAGGTCGCTGCGGGTGCGGTTGTGTTAGGTAATTTTTGATCGCAACCTACGGCAATAAGACTTGTGCCTATAACCAGTAAGGGAATATATGCTTTTTTCATGTGTTTATTTCCTTTATTTTTCAGAGGGTGAGAGAGCATTAATGCCAAGGGCATGAATTTGTTGTTTCATCAAGTCACCAAGTGCTTGATAAATTAGTTGATGCCGTTGTACGGCAGATTTTCCTTCAAACGCGTCAGCAACAATAGTGACATGGTAATGACCGCCACCTGCACGCGCACCAGCGTGACCAGCATGGGCAGCGCTACTATCAATAATTTCCAGAATTTCTGGTTTAAAGGCCAGCGTTAAGTTGTGTTTTATGAGTTCAGTAGTCATTGTGGAAATATTTGTTTAAAGGGTTTAACAGTGACGCGAGCAAAAACGCCCGCAAGGAAATAAGGATCAGTATTTGCCCAGTGCTCGGCGGCACTAAGCTCTGAAAACTCAGCAACAATTAAACTACCAGTAAAGCCGGCATCGCCAGGGTGAGCGGAATCAATGGCGGGGAAGGGACCGGCAAGCACTAATTTTCCTGCATCTTGCAAGTCTTGAAGTCGGGCTAAATGTGCGGGTCTTACTGACATACGTAAGGTCAAGCTATTCTCAACATCTTCACTTATGATAGCGTAAAGCATGTTATTTCTCCGATTGGGGGATATATTTATATAAAAAAAACATTTGAGCAACAATAAAAATAACCAGTAAACCAGGCACACCAAAGGTTTTAAACGTCACCCATTCATCTGTAGAAAAATTGTACATGACGTATAAATTGATAAAGCCTACGCTCATAAAGAAACTTGCCCACAGCAGATTTAAGCGCTTCCAAACATTGTCTGGCAAACTAATATTGGCCGACATGATGCGCTCTACAAAAGGTTTGTTACCAATAAATTGACTACCTAAAAAGGCCAGACCAAACAACCACTCAATGATGGAAAGCTTCCATTTGATAAATTGTTCATCTTGTAAATATAAAGTTGCACCACCCATGATAACGATTAAACCTAAGGTTATCCATTGCATGGTGTCTACTTTACGATAGCGAAACCATGTATAGGTGACTTGCAATAGCGTGGCAATCATCACCACCGCAGTTGCCACGTAAATATCGTAAAACTTATAGGCAATAAAAAATAGCAGGACGGGAATAAAATCTAAGGCTTGTTTCATGAGAAAAATACTAAAAATTAAGCGTAGACATCGACGCTTGAAAGGAGGGAATCAGAAGTTTGAAAGGGTTGACTTAAAAAACGTTGATAAGCATTAAGGGCGTTACGGGTGTTTTTATCAGTAGGTTGATAGTGTTCATTTGGGTTGACGGAATTATCACGGACAGGCGCAGTAGCCGAAATTTTTTCTACTTTTTCTGGCTTGGCAGCGTTAGGGATTGCATTGCCACTGGTCTGAGTGACCTGAGTTGGCTCAGCAACTGAGGTCGAACGACTTTTAGTGGACGACTGATGTGTAAGTCTGGCTGGCGTTATTGTCAATGATGAACTGTGAATTCTCATAAAATTACCAATTAAATCCCAAAATTGATGAGTTAAGCATACTGATTAATGATAGACGGCATTATAACTTACGTGGCGTTACGATTAAACAATCAACCCGCAACCAAGTTAAATGCATTTTAACGTAATATTACACACTCACCATAATTAAACAAAAGAGATGTGTAAGCGGCAGCGAGTATTTATCAGGTTTAGGGTAAAAAAATTTTTAAAACAGTGTTTTAGTTTTTAATTTCAGTTAGTTATCGGTCTTACAGTTCACATCATTGTGCACAGTTAAGTGGTGTGCTGAACGTGTAACAAATACCTTAGCTAACAGCAGGGTTTTTGGGGGAGTCCTTGAAATTATATTTTTATGCCCCACCTTTTAAAAACAGATCTAAAAAACACCGATTTTACCAAGGGGAAAAGTATGCAAGATGCCACACACACTGAGATAGAAGCAGCAGTTTTTAGACGTTTGCTTGTTCATTTACAAAGTCATCCAGACATACAAAATATTGAGTTAATGAATCTTGCTGATTTTTGTCGGAATTGTTTAGCTAAATGGTATGTTGACGCGGCTCAGGAAAAGGACTTTTCGATAGATTATGACGCTGCCAGAGAAAAAATTTACGGAATGCCTTATGCGCAATGGAAAGAGACGTACCAACAAGAAGCCACGCAAGAACAATTAGCATTATTTACTGCGAAACAAGCTAATTGATAGCTATCTTCGTGAGATTACCAAAAGGTTAAATTTGTGAACCAAAATCTTCACCATCTTAATGAACGCTCCTTGCAGTTACTAAAAACCTTGGTTGAGCGCTATATCTCAGATGGTCAGCCAGTAGGATCGCGTGCCTTATCAAAAGATTCAGAATTAAAGCTTAGTCCCGCCACCATTCGTAATGTTATGGCTGATTTAGAAGATTTAGGGCTAGTGCATTCGCTGCATACCTCTTCTGGTCGGGTACCTACGATTACGGGCTATCGTTTATTTGTCGATACCCTCGTCACTGTTAAACCTTTAGATAATAAGATACTCGCACGCTTGCAAGAAGGTTTGTCATCCACAAACGATGCTAATGATATGCTTGGTGTGGCATCAAAATTACTCGCCGAGCTTACTCAAATGGCAGGCGTTGTCACCTTGCCGCGTCACGAAATCGTCTGTTTACGCCATATTGAGTTTTTGCCGTTATCCCATAATCGTGTACTGGTTATTTTTGTAACGAATGAACAGGAAGTTCATAACAAAATTATTCATACGGTAAAAGAGTTTTCAGTGACTGATTTACAACAAGCCGCAAATTATCTTAATACCCATTATTCAGGTCGCAGTTTGGAACATTTGCGCACGTCACTGATTAAAGAAATGCAGTTTGATCAACAACATCTCAATGAAGGTATGTTGGAGGTGATTAAAATGGCGCATGTAAGCTTTGATCAAGATAAAATTAAAGAAGATTACATTTTGGCGGGTGAAACTAATTTAATGGGGTTTTCAGAATTAGCCACGACAGAACGCTTAAAAACACTTTTTGAAGCATTTAATCAAAAACAAGGGATCATTCATTTATTAGACCAATGTATGAAAGCAGAAGGCGTGCAAATTTTCATTGGTGAAGAATCTGGTTATCAGGCATTTGATCATTGTAGCTTGGTGACTTCCGCGTATTCGGTAGACAATGAAGTAGTGGGGGTGTTGGGGGTAATCGGCCCAACCCGAATGGCGTATGAAAAAATTATTCCTTATGTGGATGTCACGGCAAAATTATTAGGTGCTGCCTTGAATCCAAAATCACCACCCCCATTTTAGGGGACTTAACCAACAGCCAAGGTATAGAGAAATGACGACTGAGCAGGAAAATATAACGAGCAGTAATGAGGAAGAAGCAACAACTCAAGAGCCTCTGGAAAGTGAAGTAAGCGAAGATAATGTTTTCAGTGAACATCCTGAACACACTGAAATTATCGAACATGAATATACAGTAGACGAATTAAAACAAGAGCTTGCTATTGAAAAAGCAAAGGCTACGGAACATTGGGAAAAAGTGTTACGTATTCAAGCAGACATGGATAATTTGAAAAAAAGAACTAAAAAAGACTTAGAAGACGCGCACAAATTTGCTTTAACCAATTTTGCTAAAGAATTATTACCTGTATTAGATAGTTTAGTGCTGGGCTTACATGCAGCTAATGGCGACAGTGACGAAGTAAACAAATTTCGTCAAGGGAGTGAATTAACGATTAAACAATTTGAGTCTGCGTTAGCAAGATTCAATATTGAAACGATTGATCCTGTAGGTCAACCGTTTAATGCTGAGCATCATCAAGCGATGGCCATGCAGGAAGTAGAAGGGGCGGCACCCAATACAGTGGTCAATGTATTTCAAAAAGGCTATTTACTTAATGGTCGATTATTACGTCCTGCAATGGTTGTGGTGGCAAAAACCAGTATCGATACACAGGCTTAACTTTAAAAGCTTGAAATCAAAAAAA
>CAJAQT010000080.1 GCA_903944165.1 uncultured Methylococcaceae bacterium
GCTTCAGCGGCTCCCACAATAAAGCAATTCATGGCGGTTCGGAGTATATCAACTGCCAACATCCAGGTTTAACCCAACTTTCCAGCGGAGCTTCGCTAACGCTACGCCTGCTGAACTGTGCGTTGAGATGTTTTGTCTTTTGAGATGATCGTGAAAAACTGGCGCTAGGAAATAACCAATTTACTGCCTAATGCGTCAACAATTTTGGCAATGGTTTCAAACGAGGATTACCATCTTCTGCCAAGGATTTGTAAAGGCGGGCTCTAAATAGGGGGTAGACTACGATTGAATTCTTATTTTTAATTGTAGTCCGTCCCCTTTTTGCCTTACTTGCGAGGCTGCTGATGTTTTAAATAATGAAATTGAATGCGTTTTATTGAAATCATTTTGCCGCGACGTTCACGCTTTACTTGTGTCATTGTAAAGCGCCCTAAGCCCGTTACGTTCAATTCACCGTCTTCTATTGCCGCAGTGCGAGCGTTAAGCTGGGTAAAAATATGGTTAATTAACGCAAGCCCTTGCTGGTCGGGTAAGGCGTTTAATTCAGGCAGGCTTTTTTTGGCGTTACGCAATAACTCTTTTGCATTAAGTTGACCTGTGTTTGTGGTGGTGGCTAAGACGTTATCGGCACGTAATTTTAGGTGTAATTGTAAAACCCAGTGCGCAATTTCTTCAGCACTGAGCACTTTATGCGGGTCCAGTGTTGTGCCTATTTGTGTTGCAAGCCACTGTAAGGTGGTGTTGTCAACGTGCATTAATTCTTCTTGATGATTAAGAGCCTCAGCACTTGTTTCAAGGGGTTCGTTTAGTGATGCCCCCAAACGTTGTTCCATCCAGGCAATATCAGCCTGCTCGTTGAGTAACGCAGAGGCAACAGCGGCCGAAGAAAATTTAAGTTTGTGCCCGTGTAGCGTGGCTAAGCACTCGATTAAGGCTACATTTTCTTTAACAGAAAAATCATAAGCAGCACTTTGGGCATGGCAATAGCTTCGATACATGAATAATAATGCGGTGGCTTCTTTGGATAAGCCTTCATTCACTCTTTTTATCTGTGCTATGGGAAACTCAATGCCTAAGCGTTGACAAAAATCTTGGACAACACATTGATTAATAAAGTGTGCTGGGTCAAATTTCCAGAAGAGCACATTGTCCTGACCAAAAACCTGATCAAATATTTCTAAACGCGCTCGATAGTGTGGGCACAAATTAGCAAAGTCTAACTCAACTGACTGCATTTTTAAGCGTTCTTGAAAAGAGCTCTCCATAAAGCTTTTTGGCGTGCGTACATAACCCACCACAAGAATTGAATCAACGTGTTCTAATAATACATTACGTAAGCGTGTTAATTCTGCTAAGCCTGCAACATGAGAGCTAAGCCATTCAGCAGATAGCACATAATTTTCCCCTGCGTGTTCAATATCTGCCTGTAATGTTGTTAATAACGCATGATGATCAATAGGCGTTTTGTCTAACGCGCCCCCAGGCGTAGTGGCTTTAAGCAGGCTGGCTAGGGCATAGCTATGATTGCTATGAAGTAGATTGGCGTAA
>CAJAQT010000081.1 GCA_903944165.1 uncultured Methylococcaceae bacterium
CTCTTTCCTCTTCTTTTTCCCAACACATCATGACGACATCGAACCGACTGATGTTGCGCAGGATATTCCGTAGAGACGCGATTTATCGCGTCTTTATACTGCACAGCGCGTTATCAAACAGCCGTGCGAAAATAGACGCGATAAATCGCGTCTCTACATTGTTGTAATACTATGCGCTATCAAACCTAAATCAAATAATCGATACCCGTAACAGAAAAATAAGGGACAGACCACAATTAAAAATTCAAGAATTTAATCGTGGTCTGTCTCCTATCCACGTTCCACGCTGAAACAAAGCAAAGTCAACAAATGAAGCAATAAGATGCTGGACGAGATTATAAAGAATAATCGGCAACATGACTTGTGGGTGGTCAGCTAAAGCGACTGATACCAACACTAGCCCCGTGCCATTGTTATTCATACCAAGACCAAACATCAACGAAGCCATGTCTTTGCGGTTTGTGTGGAAAACTTGCGCCAGCAGATAGCCCGTAGCAAATGTAGCAAGACACATCGCAACAACAATTGCCAACATAATGGCCAAAAAGTCGAGGTCAGGTTGTGACAATGCTTTGGGCAGACTTAGGGATGCGTTGGAATAATTCAGCAATAACAGGATGCAATAGTTTATGAGTTTTATAGAGGATTTTGCCTCGATAAGCCGTGATTCAGTGATGAGGTGATGCGCCAGAATACCAAGCAAGGACGGCAGAATGACCCAAATTCCCAGAAACGTTATAACACCATCAGAAGCAATTTCGTGTAAATCTTCAGAATAATCACCCGTGGTCACAAAGCCGACAGCATGGAGAATTAGCGGCGTGAGCAATGGGCTAAGTAAGGTGGTGAGTAATACCAAGCCTAGACTTAAAGCAAGGTTGCCGTTGGCATTCTGCGCCCATGCCGTGGACGCTCCAGCAATCGGCATAGACGCGATCAACGCGAGACCAACAAGAATATGCTGTACTTCTTCTGGGTTATGCCAGAACTTCATGATGAAACTGATGCCGATAATGAAGGCTAACGGAGTCACCACATTGCCCGACAGACCGCTTAACAGCACCAATGGTTTGTGAGCCAATTGGGTAAGCTCCTTGGTTTTGACTCCCAGGCCTGCATTGAATAGCAACAACGATAGCATGAGTGGCGGTAAGGAAAAGTCTATTTTATTTTGAAACAAAACGATGCTACCCAACTCGACTTCACGAATCCAGAGACCGAATCCTGGCAGTAAGGCAGCGATAAAATAGGAAGTAATAATTATCCAGATGAAATGCCGATGAATAGTGTGGGTGAGCATTTCGACCCAATGCTTTACTGGAATCATGGTTGAATTATTTTTTAAGCGTTAATGTATAAGGTTGCCTAACGCAAAGTTCAGCGGGCTAAGCGCTTTTTGTGCAGCTCCGCTTGAACGTTAAGTTAGACTTGGTAACTCGATTGATGCGCTTCGTACCTCAGCACATCCTATGCGTAGCGCATTTTATTGCGTTGTGATTGCGCACCTTATTGCGTTATTTCCGTAATTGTTGAAAATGATTTTAGTCCAGCTTACTTTTATTTCCACGGAACATCAGAAATAAACCAATTATAATAAGCGGAATCCAAAACCAAGGAGTTACTAAAAAATGTGTAGTAGTATGAATACCAAAGCCACCACTAGCTGCACCTAATGCTCCAAATACAGCACCTATTCCTGCCATAGCCAATCCTCCTATGGCTAAACCTATACCACCAGTAACCACTCCTATTGTGCCAATAATAGCAGAAGCTACCCAGCCAACTGCACCGCCAGCAACTGCCCCAATGCCAATTGACCCAATGCCAGGTATGACTAAAGATGAAACAGAACCCGTGAAAACTGAAAAATAAAGACCATATAAAAATATTAACCTACCCATAACCTTAACAGTCATTACCTTGCTTATAATAAATGTCTCACTGCATCACGTTCTTCTTTAAGCTCTGCTTCAGATAAGCGTAAACGTTGATAACTAAACTCACTCATATCTAAGCCTTGTACGCGTTGCACACAGCCATCTGCCACGGTAACTGGACACGAAAAAACTAACTCACTGGCGATACCATAACCGCCATCAGATAAGATGCCCATGCTCACCCAGTCGTTAGTTTCGGTTCCTAGTGCCCAGGCTTTCATTTGATCAATTGCTGCATTTGCGGCAGAAGCGGCGCTCGATTGACCTCGCGCCTGAATAACTTCAGCACCACGCTGCTGAACTTTGGGAATAAAATCGTTCACTATCCATGCCTCATCAACCATTGTTAGCGCCGATTGCCCCTTAACAAGGGCATGATGTAAATCTGGGTATTGCGTGGTGGAATGATTTCCCCAGATACTCATGTTTTTAACATCCGCAGACAGAACACCACACTTTTGTGCCAAATAACTTAAGGCTCGATTGTGATCTAAGCGACTCATTGCAGAAAAGTTTTCAGGGGCTAAATCAGGTGCATTTTTTAACGCAATTAACGCATTGGTATTGGCAGGATTTCCCGTAACTAATACTTTAACCGCAGGCTTAGCGACCGCATTTAATGCTTTACCTTGCACAGAAAAAATTTCCGCATTCACTTGCAATAAGTCTTTTCTTTCCATGCCAGGACCGCGTGGCCGTGCACCCACCAAAAAAGCATAATCAACGTCTTTAAAGGCTATTAAAGGATCATCGGTAATAATGATTTGCTGCAATAATGGCGAAGCACAATCATTGAGCTCCATCACCACACCTTCTAAGGCACGCAATGCCGGCGTAATTTCTAATAAATGCAAAATAATAGGCTGCTCTGCGCCTAAAAATGAACCAGCCGCTAAACGAAACAATAACGAATAACTAATTTGTCCCGCAGCACCAGTGACGGCAATATGGAGGGGCGTTTTCATAAGGTTTCCTGTTGTTATTATTTAAGTAAAAAAAAACGCTTTTCTCAAAGCACAAAATAGACAAACATAATCGTATCATCACCATTAAAAATAAATCATATTAATCTTATTTCTAATCCATCCATAAGCAAACGATATTCACTTTATTGCGTATAATACCGCACTAATTTCTCTTATTTATCACAACTAACTCATCAGGAAAGTTATGAAAAAGTTACTTTTTCAATTTGATACCGACCTTTATCCGTCCGCATTTGATACCGTGGTAGGCTACGACGGCGGCGCAGATCATATTATCAGCTATGGCGGTCTTAGCCCTGACACTATTAAAAGTTTAGTCGAAGGTACTATTTTTACTCGCGCACCTAAAGATAAAAAAAATACCGCTATTTTTGTTGGTGGCAGTGATATTAGTAAGGGACAAGCCTTATTTGAAGCCATACAAAGTCATTTTTTTCAAGGTTTTCAGGTGTCCATTATGTTGGATAGCAATGGCAGCAATACCACTGCCGCTGCTGCCGTAGCTAAATTACACTCATCACGCAGCCTAGCTGGCAAACGCGCCGTGGTGTTAGCGGGTACCGGGCCAGTGGGTCAACGCGCAGCGGCGATGCTTGTTCAAGAAGGCGCTGATGTTACCATTACTGGTCGGGATTTAGCGCGCACCCAAGCCGCATGTGAGGCCATTAAATCTCGCTTTAATATTGAAGTTAAAGCCATTGCTGCTGCCACCAATGAAGATCGCGCTCAGGCTATTGCCGATGCACACATTGTTTTAGCCACGGGCGCAACGGGCATACCGTTACTTGCTGTTGAGCATTGGCAACATCTTGCTCAGCTTGAATTGCTTGCAGATGCCAATGCTACGCCACCCTTAGGCATTGGCGGCACCAGCATGATGGATAAAGGCACTGAAAAACATGGCAAAATTATCTGGGGAGCCATTGGTTTTGGGGCGTTAAAACTTAGCCTGCACCGTGCGTGTATCGCACGATTATTTACCGATAATCAGCAGGTGCTTGATGCTGAAAACATCTTTGCCCTTGCCAAAGAGATGGCGTAATCACTGCAATGACTTTTCCTACGCAACTCCCTGAATTACGCACACTTGCCCAAAAGATACTGGCAACAGGGATTGCTGCGGCCAATCCACACACTGCGCTCACGCCTTTTCTAAAAATCAATACGCAGCAGCAACTTGAATTAATGCTAAACACGGGACACGTTCGTCAGTACCCGTGGCACAAAATTCATCTCATTGCCTTTGGCAAAGCGGCCTGTGCTATGACGGAAGCGTGCTTACAGATTATTCCTAAAGCTCTGTTAGCTGCTCCGCCATTAATCATTACCAATTATGATAATGTCCGCAGTATTGACGATGCCATCGTTATTGGTGCTGGACATCCCTTACCTGACGAAGCCGGCTTACACGCAGCGCAACAACTCATCCGCCAACTTGACACTGCGCACACCGATGACTTGGTGTTGGTTCTGATTAGTGGAGGTGGTTCGGCATTATTGCCTCTCCCTGTCCCCTCAATCACGCTTGCGGATAAAATCGTCACCACTAATTACCTAGTCTCTTCTGGCGCGACGATTAATGAAATTAATTGTGTACGCAAGCACTTATCGTTACTTAAAGGTGGTGGTCTGACTCAATACGCCTATCCCGCCGATGTACACGCGCTGATTTTATCTGATGTCATTGGTGATGAAATAAGTGCAATTGCCAGCGGCCCAACTGTGCCTGATTGCAGTACTTTTGCTGAGGCGTTCACAATCTTAAAAAATTATCGCTTAGTCGATAAAGTCCCTAACTCCGTTCACGATTATTTAAGTCAAGGCATCGTGGGTAAGGTTTCTGAAACACCTAAAATCACTGACCCTATTTTCAAGCACTCTTCCTATACACTCATTGGTAGCAATACGATGAGCGTGCTTGCTATGCAAGCCAAAGCCCAACAACTGGGTCTGCCTGCACATATTTATCAACATCAATTATGTGGAGATGTGCGCGAAGAAGCTGAAAAATGGGTGCGTTTTGCACAAACCTGCACCTCACCTGTTGCCTTAATTGCTGGCGGCGAAACAACAGTGACGCTCACGGGTAACGGGCAAGGTGGTCGTAATCAAGAATTTGCTTTAGCATTCGCCTTAGCTGCTGAACACTATCAACTTGAAGGTGCCTGGGTATTTTTAAGTGCTGGCACTGATGGTCGTGATGGCCCTACCAATGCCGCAGGCGGTTTAGTTGATGTCAACACGCTTACCCGTATTCGTGCAATGCAGCAAAATCCTGATACACTTTTGCAAAATAACGATTCTTACACCGCCTTAACATACTCAAACGATTTATTACTAATGGGTGCCACAGGCACTAATGTCGCTGATTTACAACTGATGTTAATTCATCCTAATTAAAAAATTTTTACTATACCCAATAAGGAGAAGACGATGTTTAACCCATCCATGACCATCGAAGGTTTTGATGATGAATTGTTTCAGGCAATGGAGCAAGAGCGTCAACGACAAGAGGATCATATCGAGCTAATTGCCTCTGAAAATTACACCAGTCCACGCGTAATGGCGGCCTTAGGCTCACAACTAACCAATAAATATGCCGAAGGCTATCCAGGCAAACGCTATTATGGTGGCTGTGAGTATGTGGATAAAGTAGAGCAACTCGCGATTGATCGTGCGAAAGCTTTATTTGGTGCTGATTATGCTAACGTTCAGGCACATTCTGGCTCACAAGCCAATATGGCCGTTTTTATGGCGATGATTGCGCCAGGCGATACTATTTTGGGTTTAAGTTTAGCTGATGGCGGACATTTAACTCATGGCGCTAAGCCTAATTTTTCTGGCAAATTATATACAGCTGTTCAATATGGTTTAGATGCCGCAACGGGCATTATTGATTATGCACAGGTTGAAGCCTTAGCCCTAGAACATAAACCAAAACTAATTGTAGCCGGTTTTTCAGCTTATTCACGGATATGGGATTGGGAACGCTTCCGCGCTATTGCTGATCAAGTGGGCGCTTATTTTGTGGTTGATATGGCGCATGTTGCGGGTTTATGTGCTACAGGTCACTACCCTAACCCGGTGCCTTTTGCCCATGCTGTCACCAGCACCACACATAAATCCTTACGCGGGCCTCGTGGCGGTTTAATCTTATGCAAAAGCAATCCTGAACTAGAAAAGAAAATTGATTCGACTATTTTTCCTGGTATTCAAGGTGGCCCGTCAATGCATGTCATTGCAGCGAAAGCCGTTGCCTTTAAAGAAGCCATGGAACCTGAATTTAAAGTCTATCAACAGCAAGTGTTAAAAAATGCTCAGGCAATGGCCGCAGTATTTATGGCGCGTGGTTATGATGTCGTTTCAGGCGGTACCGACAATCATCTTATGCTAGTGTCTCTAGTCGCCAAAGGCATTACTGGTAAAGCCGCCGATGCCGCACTTGGGCAAGCACATATTACGGTCAATAAAAATGCCGTTCCAAATGATCCACAATCACCCTTTGTCACCAGCGGTATTCGTGTAGGTACGCCTGCACCCACCACACGCGGCTTTAAAGAACCTGAAATGATCGAGGTTGCGCAGATGATGTGTGATGTCATGGATCATATCGATGATGAACGTATCATTGCTTCTGTTCGTGAACGAGTAAGTGCGCTTTGTGCTCGCTTCCCTGTGTATCGTTAAAACTCTCAGTGCCGGATTTTTTCGACCTAAATCTTGATTATTCATACATTAACGAACACTAACCCCCGTTCGTTAAACACCGTTTACAGCAATTAAACACACGACCTTAGTAGAGCACGTAAATTTACTAAGGTCGTCAATGTAAGCTTATTTGCACATTTACCCTGCTTTACAACCTACATTTTGGAAACGACTCATGTCTGATATAGAAATCGCTCAACAAGCTACCATGCGACCAATTATCGAGCTTGCCAAAGAGCAGTATGGCATTAACGCCGAGCATCTTGATCCCATCGGTCACTACAAAGCAAAACTGTCTTTGGAATACCTGCACACCCTTAATGATCGCGCCGACGGCAAACTTATTTTAGTCACCGCGATTAGCCCCACACCTGCTGGTGAAGGCAAAACAACAACAACCGTAGGCTTAGGCGATGCCATGAACAGGTTGGGTAAAAAAACCATGATCTGTTTGCGCGAACCCTCTTTAGGCCCTTGCTTTGGCGTTAAAGGCGGTGCTGCGGGTGGCGGTTATGCTCAAGTCGTGCCCATGGAAGATATTAATCTCCATTTTACAGGCGATTTTCACGCCATTGGCGTAGCGCATAATTTACTTTCTGCACTGATCGATAATCACATTCATCATGGTAACGCCTTAGATATTGACCCACGACGGATTCAATGGAAACGCGTTGTCGATATGAATGATCGCGCATTACGAAATATTGTGGTGGGCATGGGTGGCCCTATCAATGGCTATCTACGTGAAGATGGTTACGATATTGTGGTGGCCTCTGAAGTCATGGCTATTTTGTGCCTTGCTACCAATCGAGCTGATCTAAAAGAACGCTTAGGCCGTATTGTGATTGGCTATAAAACTGACAATAAAACACCTGTTTTTGCTAAAGATTTACACGCTCATGGCGCAATGGCCGCCATTCTTAAAGAGGCTATCAAGCCTAATTTAGTACAGACTTTAGAAAATAATTTAGCACTTATCCATGGTGGTCCGTTTGCCAATATTGCGCACGGCTGCAACACCGTTACCGCCACTAAAACCGCTTTAAAATTAGCCGATTATGTAGTGACTGAGGCAGGCTTCGGGGCGGATTTAGGTGCTGAAAAATTTATTGATATTAAATGCCGTATGGCAGGTTTAAGCCCATCAGCAGTTGTGTTGGTCGCAACCATTAGAGCCTTAAAATATCACGGTGGCGTTGATAAAGAGGTCTTGAATGAAGAGAACTTAACCGCACTTGACGCGGGCTTTATTAATCTTGAGCGTCATTATCATAATATCACTCAGCATTATGGTTTACCGTGCGTAGTGTGTATCAATCATTTCACCTTTGATACGCCAGCGGAAATCGCCTTACTCCAAGATAAATGCACCGCCTTAGGTGCGCCGTGCGTGGTATCAACACATTGGGCGCAAGGTGGCTTAGGTGCAGAACACTTAGCCCAGACAGTCGCTGATATTATCGATACACACGCCGCCGGCACCTTTACGTTTGTATACGATGAAGCCTTACCGTTATGGAATAAAATTGAAACAATTGCGACTAAACTTTATGGTGCCGGCGCAATCAGTGCATCTGCAAAAGTTAAGCAGCAGTTAGCTGATTGGCAACTATTGTATGGACACTTCCCCGTATGTATTGCTAAAACGCAGATGTCTTTTTCTACCGATCCTACTGCTAAAGGTGCGCCCAGCGGACACACTGTGGAAATCAGGGAAGTAAGATTAGCGCATGGTGCGGGCTTTATCGTTGCCGTTGCTGGCGACATGATGACCATGCCAGGCCTGCCTAAAAGCCCCGCAGCAGAACGCATCGATATTGACGACAATGGCAAAATTAGTGGTTTATTTTAAGCTACCTTAACCCTTAGTTAGCTGCTTCAGCGCCGCATTTTACTGCGCTGAAGCAACTAATGATTACTCACTTCTGACTCTTCACACCCCATGGGTATCTTTAAAAAATTAGCATCAGAAACCGCTATTTACGGTCTCAGCAGTATTGTTGGTCGCTTTCTAAATTATCTTTTAGTCCCGTTTTATACCTATCATTTCTCTGCTGCTGAATACGGCGTAGTCTCTGAATTCTATGCCTATGCTGGTTTTTTTTCCGTGCTCTTAGTGTGCGGTTTTGAAACGGGATATTTTCGTTTTAGAGATAAAGATGATGGTAATAAAGACGCCACCTATTCAACTGCACTGATTTTTATTGTTCTTCTCAATCTAATTTTTTATGCGGCTGTTGTTGTGCTCACGCCAGAATTAGCGCACACCTTACATTATGCTGAACATCCTGAGTATATTCAGTGGTTTGCTATTTTATTGGCCTTAGATGCAAGCGCCGCCATACCGTTTGCCCGCCTTCGCGCCGAACGCAAAGCGCTCCGTTTTGCCAGCATTAAACTGGTGGAAATAAGCATCACCATTGCACTTAGCTTATTTTTTATCGCCTATTGTCCCGTGCTTTCAGAACAAAATCCTACTTCACCATTACTGTATTTTTATCAGCCTTCTATTGGGCTTGGTTATGTGTTTATTGCTAATCTAACTGCCAGCGGTATTAAATTTTTGCTGTTATTACCTCAATTCTCTTCACTATTATGGGGCTTTAGTCTACCCATATTTATTCGTTTAAGTCGCTATTCTTTGCCGATGGCCGTGGTTGGTTTTGCGGGCGTTATCAATGAAATGTTAGATAGAACTTTACTGAAATATCTGCTTCCCTATAGCCTAGAAATCAATATGCAACAACTTGGTATTTACAGCGCTTGCTATAAATTATCAATTTTAATGACCTTATTCATTCAAGCATTTCGCTATGCCGCTGAACCTTTTTTCTTTAACTATGCCGATGCCACCGATGCCAAAAAAGTTTATGCGACCGTATTAACTTATTTTGTGATGTTCTGTATGTTTATTTTCTTAGTCATTACCCTTTTTCTTAATGTTTTTCATTATTTTATTGGTGAAGAATATCGTTCAGGTTTAGTGGTTGTACCTATTTTACTGTTAGCCAATGTCTTTCTAGGCATTTATATCAATTTATCGATTTGGTACAAATTAACCAATAAAACTTTACTTGGTGCCAGTATTGCTGTGCTTGGTGCGCTGTTAACCATTAGTTTAAATAGCTGGTGGATTCCTTTATTTGGCTACGTTGGCTCAGCATGGGCAACGCTTGCCTGTTATCTATCGATGACGCTTATTTCCTATTTTCTAGGGCAAAAACATTACCCTGTCGCCTATGAAATTAAACGCATTAGCAGCATTATTGCGCTAGGAGTTGGTCTCGTACTCGCCAAAAAATTTGTACTGTTAGACAGTCCATACGCTGACTGGCAACTCTCTGTTGCGTTACTTACTATTTTTCTGTTAACCATGATGTTACTCGAAAAACGGCGTTGGTCTAAACCTTAAGTGCTAAAATACTTAATGTTTTATCCTCACTTCAGCAATCAAAAACTTATGCCAAACCATCCAGAAACTAAAGCTCGCTTCATCGCTGCCATTTTTTTACTCTTACTTGGTGGCTGGGTGTTACACAGCTTCCTTCCCTTACTGGCATGGGCCGTCATCTTAGCCGTCACCACTTGGCCTCTTTATCAACGCTTACTTGTTAGCAAAGAATTGCATGGCAAAGTAACGTGGGGGGCAATATTGCTCACCCTATTATTGGGATCAATTATTTTAGCGCCAATGGGGTATGGATTAAGTCGCTTACTTGATGAAGCAGAATCACTTGGACAATTTTTAGTCACCGCACAAAATGTTGGCATAGCGCCACCTGACTGGCTTGAAACCATGCCGATGCTAGGTTCTTGGGGGAAAAAATTATGGCTGGAAACCCTTGGTACTGCAGAAGCAGCAAAATCATCATTACATTGGCTGGGCAGTGGTGGAGCGGTTACCTTTACTAAAAATTTTGCGGGTCAATTGTTTAATCGATTTATGGGCTTTCTAACAATTCTGCTGGTTTTACTGTTTGTTTATCAATACGGAGATAACTTAGCAAAACAAGTACTTGCTTGCAGTAAACGAGTGTTTGGTGAAACGGGTGTGCGCTATACCTTACACGCAACCGCTGCCATTCGTGCAACAGTTAATGGCATGCTGTTAATTGGCATAGCGAAAGGCTTATTAATGGGTGCAGGCTATGCCTTTGCTGGCTTAAGTCATCCTGCTATTTTAGGCGCATTAACAGGTATTTTCGCGATGATCCCTTTTGCTGCCAAACTTATTTTTGGTGCCTGTTCTATCGTGTTAATTGCAGAAGGGCATATACCAGAAGCGATTGCCTTGTTTACCTATGGCATGGTGTTAACACTTTTTGCCGATAATTACGTGCGTCCTGCGCTCATTGGCGGCGCAGTTAGATTACCGTTTATTTGGACTTTACTAGGCATCTTTGGTGGTATGGAAACCTTTGGCTTAATTGGACTGTTTTTAGGCCCTACGCTCATGGCCGTTCTTATGTCCATTTGGCGCGACTGGATTGACGACATTAATAAACCCATTTCTATAGAAAACGAATCATCCTAAAAACACTTTCTGTTAACCCTTATTATTCTTGGAGCACCGCCCATGCACGCTCAAATATTAAAAAATTTACAACACACTCATGACTTTAGCGTCATTAATCGTAAAGGTGAACATCGCACAAGGCTGGTATTAATTCTAACGTTTTTTACCATGTGCATTGAAATAACCGCCGGTATGCTTTTTAATTCAATGGCACTCTTGGCTGATGGTTGGCACATGGCAACACATGTTGCCGCCTTTATGATTACGTTATTTGCCTATCGCTATTCACGCTTACACGCGCATGATCATACCTTTGCGTTTAGCCCTGGAAAAGTCGGTGTACTAGGTGGTTTTGCAAGCTGTATCGCCTTAAGTATTGTATCCTTACTTATGCTGATTGAATCAGGGGAGCACTTTTTTAACCCAACAAATATTCATTATGATGAGGCAATCGTGGTCGCCAGCTTTGGCTTATTAATTAATCTACTTTCAGCATTTTTACTTAAAGACAATCACCACCATCATAGCCATCATCATTCTGCTGAACATACTCATGAACATAAGCATGAGCATCATCACGCTCATCATGATCACAATCTTAAAGCTGCTTATACCCACGTCATTGCCGATGCCTTAACCTCAATTTTAGCGTTAACAGCATTGGGCATTGGCAAATATTACGGTTTTGGCAATATTTTAGATCCGTTAATGGGGGTTATCGGCGCATTAGTGATAGCACACTGGTCTTATGGTCTGCTGCGTGAAACAAGCCCTGTGTTAATTGATGAAAGCATTGCTTTTCGTTATAAACAAGCAATTACTGAACACCTTGAAAGCGATGCAGATAATAGAGTTGCAGATTTACATATATGGCGCGTAGGCCCTGGACATTTTGCAGTGATTATTTCTATCGTCTCAGATAATCCTCAAACACCCAGCTATTATAAAGAACGACTACACAAATTTCATACCTTTGATGGGCGCAATAGCTTGTCCCACATCACCATAGAGGTCAATCAATGTCCTGATGGACATTGCGCCAAGGCAGCACAAAACTAAACTTACAGGCAATAAAAAGCCCGCATATAGCGGGCGCGTTGAACTTTTATTATTGTTATTATTTAGTTAGTAAACACACTAACCTAGTCCAGCTAAAGTCACGTATTTTATTATTGTTATTGCGGGCATAAAGCCCATCCTCCCCTTTTTTCAGCCTGTTTAACCAGACCAACTCTCAAAAGGTGGGTTATTATATCCCTAAAAAAGCCATCTTGTCTATAAATTGGAAACAGTATGTTTATTAATGCAACAGTAAAATAATAAAAATCTAATAAATTTAACTTGTTACACCTGCACATTTTTTCAAATTAATGCCGCAACTGCACCTCATGAGCTTTAATCAGAAAAAAATTCAATCGTTCATTCAAAATTGCAGCTAAAAATTGATTCATTCCCTTCGCTTTTTGCGCTAACTTAATGTGTAAAATAGCTTCTTGAGTATGCCCCATCGCATAATAATATTCTGCTAAATAGCGATGTGATTCAATTGGCTGCAGCAATTTACTGTAGATTTGTGCAAGCATTTGCCAATACATAGCGGATGTTTTAACACGTGCATTTAATGTTAGCATTAATGCTTTAGCTTGCTCTGGTTTATCAGCTTTTACTAAAGTAGAGATTAATTCCATTTTAATCTCTTGATTGTCTGGATATTGCTCCGACAACTGCTGATACCTTTGTAACGCCGTTTTAATGTCTTTTGCCTCAACAGCCACCTTGGCTAAGGCTGTGACATACTGAACTTGATTAGGATAGCTGTCATGTAACGCTAAAAAGATGGCCTCAGCTTCTTTATATTTTTGCATTTTCAACAATATCAATCCTAACCCATAACGCGCCACAACACGTTGCTCAGCTGTCCCTTGCGCTGATTTATCCTGAAAATATCGCGCAATTTCAGGCAAATCTTGCGCCGTAAGTGCCCGTATTTTTGCTTTTGTTAATTGATAATAAAGAGAATCTGGGTATTGTTTGTAAGGATAGGTATCTGCCCGCCCTCGCGTATCAGATATTCTTGAAGCCGTCACTGGATGTGTTCTTAAAAATTCGGGAATATTTTGACCATAATAACGCGTTGATTGCTGCAAGCGTTCAAAAAAGGTAGGCATACTGCGCGGATCAAACTGTGCATGAGCAAGCGCCTGCATCCCTACCCGATCAGCTTCTTCTTCATTTTCACGAGTAAAATTAATCTGAAACTGAACGCTTCCTGCCTGAATAGCCATAATTGCCGCCTGCCCCATTGCAGGTGATTGTGACCCTAATAAAATTGCTGCCAAAGTGGCCGCCATGGTTGGAATAGTTAAACGTTGCGCCGCTTCAGCAGCTCTAAATAAATGCCGCTGTGTCACATGGGCAATCTCATGCGCCATCACTGAGGCAAGCTCACTTTCTGCTTCAGTCATTATAAGTAATCCTGAATTAACGCCAATATAGCCACCAGGGCCTGCAAAAGCATTAATATCATTTTCTAGCACGACAAAAAAATGAAATGGATGCGCTGGTGCATCACTGTTCGCAACTAATTTTTCACCTAAAGTTTGAATATATTGCTGAATCTCAGCATCTTGATTAATCGTGATCTGAGCATTTAAGCTCCTAAAAAATGCTTCACCAAACTCATTTTCCTCTTCTGGAGTCATTAAAGTTCCTGAGGAATCTCCCATCTCGGGCAATTCAATGCTGGAGATTTCTTGCGCTTGTTGGGGCAACGGCAAGCCAACTAACGCCAACAGCAAAACAGTATGAAAAAAAGTAAATTTCATAAAAACTATATAAAAGTAAAGTGTAACAAATTATTATTAAACATGATTTTTCTCGACAAAGTAATTTAACTCATGAATTTTTCAATACAAATAAATACCAGTCCTTATCATTCTAATGCTGGATGCCATGCTTATCATTTCATTCTTTCTGCTTTACAACAAGGACATACCATAGCAAAGATATTTTTTTTTCATGATGGCATTTATCATGCTTTAAAGTATACAACGCCCCCTGATGACGAATTATCGCAAACGCTACGCTGGAGTAAACTTGCTAATGAATTTAACATTGAATTACTGGTCTGTATTTCTGCTGCACAACGCAGAGGCTTATTAAGTATGAACGAAGCGCATAAACAAGGTAAAAACCAAGATGATCTTGCCTCTGGTTTTCAATTTTCAGGCTTAGGTCAGCTCATTGAAGCAACCTTAATGACTGACCGATTTATTATATTTGGCTAATAGAATGATTAAAAAATACTTATTTGTTCTTAGAAAGCCCGCCTATTGCGGACTGTATATCCAAGAGACTGTCGACATTATTTTAACCACAGCGGCATTTGATCAACACATTAGCTTACTATTACTTGATGAAGCTGTATTCCATTTAAAAACCAATCAACAACCACAACTTGCTGAAAAAAAACAAGTTTCAGCCTTGCTTAACGCACTTGAAATATTTGATATTAAAGATATTTTTTTGGAGGCTGAATCACTTGCTAGGTATGGCTTACACACTGAAGATTGCGACATTCCAGCAAAAATTATTAACCAAGTCGATGTTGCTGAAGTAATCAAACACCATGACATTGTTTTTTCGTGTTAGAGGGAATTTATACCAAAAAAAAACGGCTACCTTATTAAAATATAGCCGTTTTGATATGCGTTTAATTGGAGCTAGATTTGGTACTTGCGGCAATTTGCTGTGTTAAATATGCACTGGTTGCCTGCATAGTTCCCATTAACGCATCCATTGCATTAAACTTTGCAAATAATTGTCTTTGATAAGCCGCCATCCGCGCATCAAGTTGTGTGCGTGATTTAGCTAAATTAGTTAATTCATTCTGTAAACTACTGGTACGTGAATCAATTGCGCCATTAGTGGCTAATAATCGATCTAGGGTTGTTGATAATCTATCAATCAGACCACGTCCAAAATTCACCTGCCCACGATCCCCAACCAGAGTATCATTAATTAATAGCTTTAAGCCTTTTGAATCCCCTGAATTTGAAGTCAAAAATTGCCCTCCACCCACTGCAGCAACGCCATCAATAGTGCCTTCAACATCATTGCCGACAACACCAATTGCCGCAGACAAACCTAGTGCGGCACTGCCATCAAGCACGTCAACTGTAGAATTTGCACCATAAATTTTTGAGGTAATCGCTATTTTCTGAGTGACCGCATCGTAAGCCACGGAAACCGCTGAACCATTAGCTTTAATCGCACTATCTGAATTTATTTTTGACTGGATTTCACTGGCGAACTCATCACCTGAGGCATAACTTTTTTGGGATAATGCAAGCGTACCCGATGAAACACCATCAATTTTAACTGAGAAATTACTGTTACTGCTATCAACAGTTAAAGGAAACGTAAGTGCTGTCGTAGTTAAAGCGCCTTGGCTGGCTGCTTTAGAAATAGCGATATTAAAAGCACCTGCCTGGGTATCTTTGGTACTGATAATATATTGAATGTTTGCATCTGTTGGCCGTCCAATAACCGCAAATAAGGAGGTCACAGCATCAATGTCAGAGGCTTGCGCGGCACTTAGCTTTGCCTTATCAAAAGTTAAGGAGCCATCTTTTTGCAAACCAATACCAACATCAGTCAGCGTTTTTAAATTACCTGTTACGCCCTCCACCATATCTGTCATGGCCGCTTTAACTTGCGACATGCCTGATTGCAAAACGTAATCACCAAGCAAAATCCCACCTTTTTTTGTTACCGTATCATACGAAGAAACACTTTTTACCGCAGCGGTTAACGCATTGTATTTCTCAACAAAGGTCGTCAACTTAGTGGTTAAGGAATCGTTATTTCGATTAATATTAATGTTAACAACTTGACTAGGTTTCGCCTGAAGTAAATTAAACGTCACGCCTTTTAATGCGCTAGAAATGGTATTACTAGGACTTGTCACCTCTAAACCGTTAATTGTTACTGACGCGTTTTCTGCTGCCTGAGTTTGCAACATGCTCTGCGTAGAGCCATCAAAGGCTAAATCTGCTAAGCCCGCTCCACCCGCTTCAGTTACTTGAACTTGGATACTATTGCTTACGCCAGTATCGTTTGATTTTAAAACTAATCGATTACCTGTGCCGTCATTTAAAATTGAAGCCGTCACCCCCGCTTTGGCACCATTGATTGCATCACGAATGCCAACTAAGGTGTTATTGGTAGAATCGATTGTTAAAGATAATGAGGATTTGGTACTACTTTGAGTAAAACCGCTATACACTTTTGTGACGGGATCATAAACGGTTGTACCAAAATTGACAGTTAAGCTACCAGAACCAACGATGGTTGTCGGCTCAGTATATGCTTTTGACGCTAACGCATGGCTTTGTGCCAACGTATTGACTTTAAGTTGATAATCACCCACATCCGCAACACTTAATGCTGATGCACTCACCACTGCTGTGTCAGAAGATGTTGCGGTTATATTTTGATAGTTACTTGACTGACTTAAACTGGTTACCGTTGCTTTGAAGTCAGATAACGCGCCTTTAAACGTGCCATACGCAGTTATTTTTGCATTATCGGTAGCTTCAACTTTGCTATTTCGAGTATCCGCTGACATCCTTTCAGCTGCCACTAATTTAGTGACAATCCCATTAACATCAAGCCCTGAACCTAACCCTGTTGAAGTAATAGCGGCCATGATAACTCTCCTCGTGTTACAAAATTAATGCCTAACCCTGCAATAATTACGCTTTTTTATTAAACAGTAAACCTTGAACTTCATCCAATTTTTTTTCTAAATTAAGTGCTTCTTCGGTAGGAATTTGTCTAATGACTTCCCCTGTTTTGCCATCTTTGATTTCTACAACGGTTTTTCCTGTTCCTTCACTTAATGAAAACTGCATTGAACGATCTGATAATTTAAAAAAATTATTAATATTTGCCAAAGTATCTTCAATTTTTTTATCGCTTACTTTTTGACTTGGCTCGTTACCCACTGTTGAATTATTGCCCTCCACAACATGCGCTGTTTTATCTGCCTCTGTTACCGCTACTTGATGTTCAATTTTTGCAGCATCAGGCGCGCGCTTGACAACGGTTCCTACATTAGGGGCGGCACCGCTTACTGAAATATCCATTATTAACTCCTGATTGATTTAAAAAAGAAAGCAGCGTTAATCTTTTGATAAACGCTGCTAGTTGACACTATTTTAACTCAAAAAATCAACTTTCAACTCAACTGTATTATCTTAAAAGAGATAACACGCCTTGACCGGTTTGATTTGCTTGAGCCAACATGGCAGTACCTGCTTGTTGTAATACCTGAGCACGACTTAATGCTGCAGATTCAGCTGCGAAATCAGCATCTTGAATTCGACTTCTTGCTGAGGTTAAGTTATCACTTGAGGTTTGTAAGTTAGAGATTGTTGAGGTAAAGCGATTTTGTACCGCACCTAAATTACTACGCTCTGTACTTACGCTTGATAAAGCGTTATCAATAGCAGTCAGTGCTTTATTCGCACCTTCTACGGTAGTTAAATCAATATCACTAATGTGCTGACCACTGGCGCTGCCACCATAATTGCCCGCTTTAAATCCTGATTTAGCTAATTCTTCACTACCATTAATACCGGCACTCACCGTAAACGAACCTGCTGCATGCAAGGTTACTTTAGATGTGGTGGTTTGTGCGTAATCTGCAGATAAGGCTTTATGTGTATCAGATAAGCTTAAGGGGGTAACAGTTGGTGCACCAGAAGCGATACCATTTAATTTAGCTGTGACATCTGTTTCTACAACACCATCACCCGCAACAGAAGCATCTAAGCCGATATCCGAGGCTCTAAAGCCTGCGGCTAAACCATAACCACCATTGACAGTTGTCGCGGTATTGGCGGCAGCATTAGTATCGATCACTAAAGAAATATTGCGCCCATCTGCTGCGGTTAATTTTAATGAATCACCTGTATCTTGTGCTGTTACACCTGTTTGTGCAGCAATTGCATTAAAATTTTGCACGGCTAAATCACGATCTTTCGCTGCATCACCTGTCAAGGTCATTGAGAAGGTGTGACCATTGATATACACAGCACCAGCCGCACCAGCAGTTCCTGCTGTGCTTGTACCAGAACTGCTAACTTCTGTGGCATTGGTGGTAGCGGTTACGCCACTTTGTTTAGATTGAGCATTAATTGCAGCAGCAATGGCTATTCCACTAGACGCTTTGCTCGCACTTGCTGAGGTAGTGTCCGATACGGTGTCATCACTGGCTTTAGCTGCTGAAATAGCAATGCCATTTAACACTAAATCGCCATCGCGTAATTGATCAGGTCCGCCCACAACTTTAGTCGCAATTAAATCACTTAAACCAGCTGCCGCACTTGCGCCACCACCTGATAAAGTAGGTGTACCAAAGGTCAAGCGTTCGCTTGACATAATTTGTAAATGCTCTTCCGCATTTGTCGTATCGCTTTTAACTGAATTAACCGTGGCAAAATCTCCACCTAAGGCATCGTTAATAGCAGTTTGTAAACCCGCTGCATACTCAGCACCCGTCGCATACGTACCGCTCATCACCACATTAACAGCCTTACCTCCTGACACAGATACTGAAAACGATTCTGACTTAACGCCAGCAAAATCAGCACCAGCGGCAACAGTTACCGTGCCTTCGAGAGCCGCGTCACTCGCACGTGTTACTGAACTGACTGAACCATCGCCGATAGCAATCGTACCTTGTGCCATACCCGCGTGAGTAATACTACCTGTACCTTCACTGACGGTAATTGGCTTACCGTTGGTAGACTGCAAGGTAAAACCGCCTTCATAGGTCCCCGCTTTGGTAACACCTGTGTTAGCTGAATCTAAGGTGCCACTAAAAGAAACTTGAATATTACGACCATCTGCAGCAACTAAATCTACACCCGTTTCGTTTTTACCCGTGTCAACGGCGGTAACGCCTGTTTGACCAGAAATAGCATTGATCGCATCGATAACTGATTTACGGTTAACCGCAACATCACCCGCCCCTACGCCAACATTAGCCGTTTCTACGCCGTTGATAGTCATGGTGCCATTACCCGGCGTAGCAGGTACTGTTTGAACTGAACCCGCAGCAACGTTATTACTTACTTTGGCAACAACATTAGTTTCAGCACTGTGACTATTAATGGCTGCTACTTTAGAAATGGCACTGGCAGACGCATTGTCTGTTGACGCTGTATCATCTGCAGCAACCGA
>CAJAQT010000082.1 GCA_903944165.1 uncultured Methylococcaceae bacterium
ATAGCTAAAGCGATTGCACTCCGTTTATTTAGACAAATTAAGAGTACCTTACACGACCTGTAGACCTAATATTTGCTGGAAAGGTTGAAAATCTTTATCTGAATGTAATAGCGAAAAGTTGTTTTCTATACAGAAAGTGGCAATCATTGTGTCGATAGTTTTTCGTATGGTAATACCTTGTTTACGCAATACTCTAAAATTCTCTACACTCTTTAAACTTAAAGCAACTCCCAGCATGGGATAAACAGGCAAAGCACAGAGTAATGTTTTTGCGGCTTGATAATCGGAGTCTTGTCTAAAGCCTTGTAATACTTCTGCCAAAATCAAATCACCTGTGCATATCGGCTGTATGCCCAATAAGCCGTCCAGTTTTTTTGTCGCTAAAGTTTCTATACCATTAAAATAATCGATCCAAACACTGGAATCGACCAGAATCAATGATCAACCCTCATTGCTTCTAAAGCACCTTCCCATTTTAATTTGCCTTTAAACGCTTTAATAGATTCCTGTTGCTTTAACATCAATAAGGTCTTTAAGCCAAGCTCCACGGCTTCTCGCTTGCTTTTTACACCCGTTACTTTTAAAACATCTGCCATTAATAAATCATCAATAAAAATGTTGGTTCTCATCAGATTCTCTTTGTGTATAAAATGACTAAACAATACACCAAAACAAAGCGACTGTCCCTAAGTAACCTCAGAAGACCTCGATTGGATTACGCGTGTACTAGCGCGGCAATGATCTGGATGTACGGTTGATCTTCGGTGTTTATGGTTTCTTGTATCCAGTGCCTGTATTCTTCAAAGCGGCTGCGGATGGCTTCGGTTTCGTCTTTGTGACGTTTACTATTTTCAAGAAATATATCCAACTGTTTAACTTGCTTATGTTCTAAAGCCTCTAATTTTGCTAACTGGGTATTTAACTTAGGTCGGTTTTCTGTTTCAAAGGCTTGACGATACGCCGTCATTTGCTGCTGTGTTTGCTTGACCACTTCAGGTAAGTGCTGTTTGAGTTGGGCTAAATGCGTGGGTTCTTGACCCGCATGCTGGATTTTGATGTAGTGTTGGTTAGCGATGCTAATTTTACCTGTATAGCATTTTGTCATGACGAAGTCTTCAGTCATGAAATCGTCAATCTAAGCCCAGCAATTCTCATTTTAGTAACGATAAGCAGGAGTAAAAAGGCTTTAGCCTTTTTAACCAAGGGCTAAAGCAATTGGACTCCGGATTTGCCACGATAGTCATAATGAGAGCTGCTGATCTAAGCCAAGATCAGTGATATAGCCTTTTATAAACCTCAATACTAACTTACCTTATATCCATAAGCTCTTGAGCTTGATGTTCTGCATGATAAGAAGAGCGCACTAAGGGGGCGCTTGCTACGTGTGCAAAACCCATCTTTTTAGCAACTTCAGCATAGTCATCAAACTCTTGCGGAGTCACGTATTTTTTAACAGGCAAATGCGCTTTACTTGGCTGCAAGTATTGTCCTAACGTCAGCATTGAACACCCATGCGTGATTAAATCATGCATCACCTCATGCACTTCTTCCTGCGCTTCACCCATGCCCAACATTAATCCTGATTTGCTGGGCACGTTAGTTTGAACAGCTTTAAATTGCGCCAATAAATCTAATGACCCACGATAATCAGCTCCTGGCCTAACCTCTTTATATAAACGCGGCACAGTTTCAAGATTATGATTAAACACATCACAAGGATGCTCTGCTAATAACGCCACGGCCTTAGCAATGCGTCCACGAAAATCAGGCACTAAAATTTCAATTTTAGTCGTTGGCGTAGCACCACGAATCGCCTGAATACACGCAGCAAAATGCCCTGCTCCGCCATCGCGTAAATCATCTCTATCCACTGATGTAATGACCACATACTTTAACGCCAAGGCTTTAATTGCATGCGCTAGTTGCTCGGGCTCATTGCTGTCTAAAGGCAAGGGTTTGCCGTGCGCAACATCACAAAATGGGCAGCGTCGGGTGCATAAATCACCCATAATCATGAACGTTGCCGTTCCCTGCTGAAAACATTCTGCTAAATTAGGGCACGCAGCCTCTTCACATACTGTATGTAATTGATGATCTCTGAGTAATTGCTTAATACGAAAAATCTCTTCACTCGCGGGGATTTTAATGCGAATCCAGTCAGGCTTACGCAATACTGTGTCAGGTTGCTCAACTTTAATAGGAATACGCGCTAATTTTTCTGAATTACGCTGATGCGTTGTCGGCGTTAACCGTGAAGGTGCTTGATAAGTCATGAATATAATGCCGCCTTGATAAAATGAATTATCTGAGTAGATAAGTCATTAAACTCAACTTTAATGTTAAAGTCAGAAAGCTGAGTTATTTCTAAATGTGAAAATCCACATGGATTTATATGCTTAAATGCCTGCAAATCCATATCGTTATTAAAACTGAGACCATGATAACACCCAGTATTTTTAATTCTAAGACCAATTGAACCTATTTTCTTGTCCTCAATGTATACACCAGGGGCTTCCGCTTTAGCATAGGCAGCAATGCCATAATCGGCAAGTGTATTAATCATCGCTTGCTCTAGGATTGTTACTAACTTACGTAAATCAATGCCTAAGCGTTTAAGATCAATTAAAATGTAAATAACAAGTTGCCCTGGCCCGTGATACGTCACCTGACCGCCACGATCAGATTGAATGACAGGAATATCCGTCACCGACAGCAAATGCTCACGCTTACCTGTTAATCCTAAGGTATACACTGGATAGTGCTCAACAACCCAGAGTTCATCAGGCGTTTCTGCCCCACGTTGCTGCGTAAAGTCCTGCATTGCACGCCACACAGGCTCGTAATGCTGTAGGCCCATTTGACGAATAACGAATGTTGATTTATTAGTGCGAATAGTCTTCATCTTTGTTTATTTAGTTTACAACACACTCTGAGTCGTTACCTTACGAGTACCCATGTTACTCAGCACCAAACTCTTATGACACGTCTAATTCATGCTATGCACACAACAGATATTTTCACTACCCCAGAAGATTTAGCCCCAACGCCCATTGAGCTGCCCGCAGGGACACACTATCTAAAAGGTTTTGCCTGTCAATATGCAGCCGAGCTTAATGCTGCTATTCAACACATTGCTACGTACTCACCGTTTCGGCAGGTCATGACCCCGAGTGGAAAAAAAATGTCCGTGACGATGACCAATTGCGGTACATACGGCTGGATTTCAGATAGATACGGCTATCGCTACAGTACCTTAGACCCGCTTTCCCATCAACACTGGTTAGCTCTTCCGTCATGTTTTATTGAGCTGGTTAACGCAGCATTATCTCATGAACATTTGCCCAACTATTTACCCGATGCCTGCTTAATTAATAATTATTCGGTAGGTGCTAAGATGGGCTTACATCAGGACAAAGATGAAAAAAATTTTACGTATCCAATCGTATCAGTTTCGTTAGGCTTGCCTGCGCTATTTTTATTAGGCGGGTTAACAAGAAATATCACGCCACGCCGCATTCTTTTACAGCATGGCGACATTATCATTTTGGCGGCATCGTCACGATTACGCTTTCATGGTGTCTTACCCATTCAGCCTGGATATCATCCCGAACTACAGGCACAGCGCATCAATCTTACCTTTCGTAAAGTCACCTAATAACGTATGACGCTAGCTTATATTTCCTCATAATCCGCCAAGGTAATAATAAAATCTACATCAATGATTAATTGCTCTACAGCAAGCAATTCCTCTTGTTGCGCTTTATTTATTTTCCACGCAAACGGGGTCATTTGTAGTAATGCTGAGCGTTGTTGCTGCGACGGCGATATTTGATAACTGATGCGCTCAACATGACGTGCGTTAAAACCGTCTGGCAGGCTAATGTTTTCCGCATGATCGCGTACTTCTTTGTACACAAATGCTTTTAATTGCGCTAAATGTTTAGGCCCTGGCGTAACAATCAGCAATTTTCCTTGAGGACGCAACACCCGTTTTAATTCTATTTCGTTAGACGGTGCAAATATTCGTAATAACACGTCAAAATAGGCTTCTTGATAAGGCAGTGCATGATTACTGGCGACACAATAACGTACCGAAGGCAGTTTTTTGGCTGCCGCTGTTATGGCTAATTTGGCGATATCAACACCATGCCATTCAACGCTTTGGTCACTCTGAATACCCTGCTTAAGCACACGATCGTAATAGCCTTCGCCACAGCCTATATCTAAAATTTTTATTGTTTGGTGATGATGAGACAGTTCATTCGTTAGCAGTAATGCTATAGACTGAGCCATAGGTGCATAATAATCAGCTTCTAAAAAAGCCCTTCTTGCTACCAGCATTGCTTTATTGTCGCCTGGCACCGATGAGTTTTTAAAGTGTACCGGCAATAAATTAACATAACCTGCTTTTGCTACATCAAAACTGTGACCAGCATTACATTGATAAACTCGCTCTTTGGCGATTAACAGTTGTCGGCATAATGGACAAAGATAGGGTGAAATAACTTCATGATTCATGAGTAATTAATCTCTTACTGGCTTTTTATCCAGCTTTCTTTGCAAAGTCCGCCGATGCATATTTAAGGCTCTTGCTGCAGCTGAAATATTGCCATCATACTGCATTAATATTTTTTGCAAATGTTCCCATTCTAAGCGTTTGATCGACAGTGGATTTTCACTAATCGTTACAGATGGATCACCTTTATTTTTATTTAAGGCGACTAAAATTTCATCGGCATTGGCTGGCTTCGTTAAATAATGCACCGCACCCAATTTAATAGCTTCTACCGCTGTAGCAATACTAGCAAAGCCAGTTAACATAACTATTTGAGTATTATCATCTAATGAAATTAATTTTTTAACTAATTCAAGCCCAGAATCATAGCCAATACGCAAATCAATCACCGCATATTCCGGCATAGATTGCTCCGCCAACAAAATACCATGCACCACATCATTGGCCACGAGCACCTCATAATTTCTTTTTTCTAGCGCAGATTTTAACACTTTACAAAATGTTTCATCATCATCAACCAGCAATAAACGGGGCTTGTCCAATTCCTGGTCTGACATCATCAATTTTCTCCGAAGTTAATAAAGGTAAAGTAATTTCTACACACGCACCACCCAACTTACTATTGTAAAGATGGATTTTTCCACCCAATCGATTAATAGTGGAGTACGTTAAAAATAGCCCAACACCTAAGCCACGTTTTTGACTAATTACAGGCTGCTTACCCGCCAACTCAACCAATCCTGAAGGCAATCCTGCACCAAAATCACGAATAACCATGGTGAGTTGTTGTAAATTCCAGGATGCTTCAAATTCAATGCCTTTTTCTGCTGGTGTAGCTTCTGCTGCATTATTAAGAATATTAATAATTGAATGAGTAAGGGTGCGTTCAGCAATAATTTGTGCGGCTATTTCGATAGGTTGATTGAGAATAAAATTTAATTTTGCAGTGGGTTTATGGGTTCGCCATTGATTGATCACATCATCAATATAATCAACTAAGGGCATCACTCGACCAGATTCTGCACGCAACTCGCCAGCTGATGCTGACATAACTGAGAGTGCTTGCTTACAACGTTCAATTTGTTGCTGCATAATAACGATTTTCTCATGCAAATCTGGAAATCGATGCTCGGGAAATTCTTGCGCTATCTCATGCACAACAATCGCCATTGTGCCTAAAGGCGTTCCCATGTCATGGGCAGCACTGGCCGCCAATGTTCCTAAAGCAACGACGCGCTCATCGCGCAACGCGTTTTCGCGTGCATCTGCCAAATTGCGCTCTTGAATTCGTAAGGTATTTGCTAATTCAACTACAAAAAAAGCCACTAAACCGGCACTAAAAACAAAACCAAACCACATGCCAAACACATGCAAATTAAAATAATGTCGATCACTTAAGGCATGTGCTTTTTGCAACATTTCATAATTATTCATACCAAAATGCACTAACTTAGGGTCTGGAGAATGCGGCTCTACGGCAGGCAATGGAATATTAAATGACATTAAAATCGTATACATTGACGTCGTCAGTATCACGATATACCACGCATACGATTGAGGCAACATGATAGCAGTAATAATGACTGGCAATAAAAACACCCAAATAATTGGATTTGAAGCTCCGCCCGTTAAATAAAGCAATAAAGTGATGGCAAAAACATCAATAATTAATTGCGTGAATATATCAAGCTCAGTAATTTGCTCTTCATCTTGTAAACGTATTGAGGTGTAAACATTGGCTGCACAAATTAATAACATCACTAACCATAAAGGCTGTTCAGGTAACTGAATATGAAGCCCATAAACAGAAATTATAATTAATAATGATTCGCTCAATATCATTAAATTTCTTAATATAAATAACCATTTTAAATTTTGCCTTGCTGAAAACTCAGACTTTGGGGAAACATGTGAAAGCATTTTTGTTACATGTCCTACTATTAATTAATCAAAATAACATCACCAGAATTACCATTCGCCTATTTTACGCAATTAACAGCATAAACACTGATACTGCGACAATATGCCACATTTTTAATTGCCTCAAGCATTGATATGATTAACCTAACTTTAGAGGATATTAATTATCCAATTAGCTAAAAGTTGCGTTATATCCTTCCTAATACTCTCTGGCGGTTTTTACCGCCTTTTTTTTGCTTTAAATTTCAGTTTCCGTTATCACTAAATATAAATCGTCTTTAAAGCAGATTAATAATTCTCAAATCCTATGCTTGCCTTTACCATTCATTTACGTTGAAATAATCTAGTTTTTTTATTTCTTTTATTAATGGTAATGACCGAAAAATATAACATCATGATCCACGCAGTACCTCACTATTTAGAAAGCCAGTCTTTTCCTGAATTAAATCGCTATACCTTTGCTTATACGATAACAATCACTAACAAAGGCTCGGTGGCTGCTAAATTACTCAACAGAACATGGCTAATCAAAGAGGCCAATGGTAAAACGCAAGAAGTGCATGGCGTTGGTGTTGTAGGAGAGCAACCGCACCTAAAGCCTGGAGAAAGCTTCACTTACACCAGTGGCGCAAGCATTGAGTCGGTTGTTGGCACTATGGAAGGAAACTATACAATGCAAACTGATGACGGCGAAAAGTTTGTAGTGCCTATTCCTAAATTCACCCTGTCCATCCCTAGAACTTTACACTAAAACTAATGTCAATTTATGCAATCGGAGATATTCAAGGTTGTTTTGATGAACTTCAATTACTTCTGGATAAAATTCAATTTAATCCACAGCAAGATTGTATTTGGTTTGCAGGAGACTTAGTTAATCGTGGCCCAAAATCTCTGGAGACCTTACGTTTTGTAAAAAACTTAGGTACGTCTGCAATTACGGTATTGGGCAACCATGACATGCATTTACTTGCCGCCGCAAGTACACCTAAAACTAGCACTAAAAAAGACTCCCTAACACCAATTTTAGAAGCACCTGATCGTGATGAACTTATCCACTGGCTTAGGCATCAACCGCTATTTTACACCAACAATGATTTTTGCATGATTCATGCAGGACTCCCACCGCAATGGGATTTTAAAACCACACAACGCATGGCTTTACTGGTAGAAAACGCCTTACAAGGCCCGAATTATGAACTATTATTGCAACAGATGTATGGCAACAAACCGAATCAGTGGACACCACAATTAAAAGGCAATGCCAAGTTACGATTTATTATTAATTGCTTTACGCGCATGCGCTATTGCGATGCCTCTGGGCGATTGGATTTCAATAATACGGGACCAATAGGAACACAACCTGAAGAACTTATGCCATGGTTTACGCTGCCTAATCGAAAAAGCGCAAATATGAAAATCATCTTTGGACATTGGTCAACCTTAGGCTACTACGAAGGTTCTAATTGTTATGCTATCGATACGGGTTGCTTATGGGGAGGACAACTCACTGCTCTTAAATTATCCACACCAATTCAACGCATCAGTATTGATTGTCCAACTACAAAAAAAGCCAATAAAATATATTAAGCGTCCACGCTAATATTTTTTAGCCTGATGTGCTGTAAACCTCTTAAAACATGTGGCTGCCAATAACTTACCGCCCATTGCAGTATTTCTGAAACAGAAGCCGTAGTCAACATTGCAGGGGGAAGTTTAACCCAATAAGCCCCCATTCGGGCTTGGTTAAATCAACAACGGGGGCGCGTGTCTGTTTGCTTAACTTAACACCAAAAAAATCCACAAGCACTGGAAGATGATAATAGTTAGCTTAAGCTAGATTCAAAAGTGATTGTAAATAAATTTGTTAGGCATTGAATTAATCACATCACAATCACACATTACATAAGTAACGCCTTGTAGGTAATTATCAAGCACTATCGCCAATTGATACGCAAACAACCGCTCTTTACGTTTAATAATAAAATCACCGTACTGAGTATCAAGAGTATGCTGAATCAGTCCATGACCTTCATCATAAAAACTAATTGTGCGCTGATCTGTTTTTACTCGCCAAGCGTAAGGCATAACATCTGACACAATTTTTTCTCTACAACTGCCAGGACAAATTAACGCCTCGCTATTATTTCGACTACATGTACAGCGATAAACCACGTTATTATTGATTAACTGCATAAATGCGGCTTCATAATACTCAAGATGCTGACGCTGATAAACGACCTCAGCATCCCAATGCAAGCCTAACGCGTCTAACGCATACAAAATAGCTGAACTTGCACCGTCTACATTTCAATTACAATTAATATCATCAATACGAAGCAACCACTGTCCTTGCTTGCTCCAAATATCTAAATAACTAGCTAGAACGGTATAAAGTGACCCTAAATGTAATTTTCCTGTTGGAGACGACGCAAATCTACCCATCACATTTTGCTTATCCGCCACAACATTTAGCTGTTACTTCAGCTAGCCCATTTGTTTTTCACGAATTTCATCTAAGGTTTTACAATCGATACATAGTGTTGCAGTAGGTCTTGCTTCAAGACGTCTAATACCAATCTCGATACCGCAAGACTCACAAAAGCCATAATCACCCGATTCTATTTCTTTTAATGCTTCATCAATTTTTTTAATTAATCGACGCTCACGATCGCGCGTCCTTAATTCCAAACTAAATTCAGATTCCTGAGTGGCTCTATCATTTGGATCAGGGAAATTTGCCGCATCTGTTTGCATATGGTGTACCGTACGATCAACCTCATGCATTAACTCAGCTTTCCAATTTCTAAGTATATTTTCAAAATGTTTGAGCTGTGCCTCATTCATATACTCTTCGCCATCAACTTCAATATATGGCGTAAACGTAAAAGGCGATGCCCCCGTTTTTGTTTTAGAACTTTCTGTCATCCATTCACTCCAAGACAAGATTAATTAAAGCCGCGCATTTTTAGCAGAATATCTAATAGTAAGCAAGCGTTATTACGCTTAAACCAAGCCTACCTAGACACGTGATAAATACTAATTTCAAACAAAAAAAATCACAAAATATTATTTAGACGGAATAGTATTATTTGCCAATACAGAAATTTGCAAAAATATCTCCCAGCAAGTCATCCGAAGTAACTTCACCTGTAATTTCAGATAAACAGCGCTGTGCTTGACGCAAATCTTCGGCAATTAACTCACCTGCAATAGAGCTATTCATTTGCGATAAGGCACTGTCAATACACACCATACTCGCTTTTAACGCTTCAAGATGACGCCGTCTCGCAATAAAAAGATTTTCTTCACTATTAAATCCAACTATTTTTTTTAACAAATGAATAAATAAATCAACCCCAGCACCTGATTTTATTGAAAGGTAACAAGATGAGCCAAGACTATTTTCTACAATTTTAGGCGTTAACCCAATTAAATCTATTTTATTAAAAACATACATCACTGGAATATCTTGAGCAAATTCAACAAATAAATGCTCACTCTCAGCATCACAAACATCCCTTAGCATAATAATTAAATCAGCTTTTTGCATTTCGCCATAAGCACGGCGAACACCCTCTTGCTCAATTACATTTGAGCTGTCTCTTAATCCTGCCGTATCTACAATATTTAATGACAAACCATCAATATTTATCTGCTCTCTTAATACATCACGGGTAGTCCCTGCGATATCAGACACAATAGCGGCATCATAACCAGCCAAGGTATTCAGCAAACTTGATTTACCGACATTAGGCTTGCCTGCTAAAACAACGTTTATACCATCTCTTAATAACTTACCCTGAAAAGCATTTTTTTGAATTTTCTGCAAGCGCACGAAAAGACTACGTATTTTTTTTTCAACCGTGCCTTCAGTTAAAAAATCAATCTCTTCGTCTACAAAATCAATTGCTGCCTCAACATAAACTCTTAATTCAGTTAACTCTTCGACTAAGGCGTTAATCTGCTCTGAAAAAACACCTTGCAAAGATTGCTGAGCAGAACGAACTGATTGTATTGAACGACTTTGAATTAAATCAGCAATTGCTTCAGCTTGAAGTAAATCAATTTTATTATTTAAAAAAGCCCGTTCAGTAAACTCACCGGGTCTAGCAAGACGAGCACCTAAATCAAGCACGCATGTAAGCAGCATATCAAGAACAACGACACCACCATGCCCTTGCAACTCTAAAACATGCTCCCCTGTATAAGAGTGAGGCGCAGGAAAGTATAAAGCAATTCCAGAATCTATAATTGCTCCGTCTGTCGATAAAAATGCTGAAAACGTAGCGACTCTAGGCTGCAATTGTTTAGCTAAGAGTTGGCTAGCAATTGCATTAACCAATCCTCCAGAAATTCGAATAATACCAACGCCACCATTTCCAGAAGGCGTTGCAATTGCTGCTATCGTATCAGAACTAATCAATTGACTGTATGACCTAGGCCGCTCGCTTTAGTAATAGTTTTTGTTATATACCACTGCTGGAGAATAGATAAGGTATTGTTAATAACCCAATATAAAACCAACCCTGCAGGAAAAAACAAAAAGAACACGGTAAAGACAAGTGGAAACATTTTCATCACTTTAGCTTGAATCGGATCGATAGGGGCAGGATTTAAGCTCTGCTGAATTTTCATCGTAACCCCCATGATTAAAGGCAAAATGTAAAAAGGATCTTCAACAGATAAATCTTGTATCCATAACAAAAATGGCGCTTGCCTAAATTCAACTGTCTCACTTAACACCCAGTAAAGACACATAAATACAGGTATTTGCACCAAAACTGGCAAACAGCCTCCCAATGGATTTACTTTCTCTCTTTTATACAAAGCCATCATTTCATTATTAAAACGCATTCTATCGTCTTTATAACGCTCTTGAAGGTCTTTTAACAAAGGCTGAATATTGCGCATTTTCGCCATTGACTTAAAACTTGCTTGAGACAGAGGAAAAAATAGTAACTTAATACACAACGTCACACCAATGATTGCTAAACCCCAGTTACCAAATAAGTTATGTATCTGATTTAATAACCAATAAATAGGTTTACCAATAAACGTTAAGACACTGTAATCGACCGTTAATTCTAAACCAGTCGCAATGCTCTCCATTACTGGCTGAATTTTAGGCCCCGCAAATAACTTAGTCACCAATTGCACAGAACTGGCGTTATCAACCACCACCTCAGATGAATACGAGCCAATAACGTAACGTCCATCTGGCAATTTCTTTGTGTAGTAATGATTTTCTTGATCTGCTGGCGGAATCCATGCTGAAGCAAAATAATGTTGAATCATAGCGGCCCATCCTGCTGGAGAAGCTTCATCCAAATTACTATCTTCCATATCACTAAAACTTATTTTTTGATATTTATTTTTTTCCGTATAAATAACACCGCCGTCAAAAGCCCGCATACCACCCATTAAAAAACTGCTATTGTTTTCAGCATGAGGAACTCTTAATAACTGGCTGTACTGTCTGCCTACCCATGCCTTACCTGTGGAATTAACAATTTCTTGTTGAACCGTAATAGCAAAACTTCCGCGCGTAAACGTGAAGGTTTTATTGACTTTTAGACCATTACTATCTGTCCAGAGCAATGGCACGATTAACGTATCTTGCCCCTGTTCCAACTGATACGATGTTTGTTTTGCCTCAAAGAAAGACTCATGAGTTGGCCCAACGACCATTCCCTTGCCTGAGATCAACCCATTCTGAGCCAAAAATAACTTATCCAATTCGGAATTAAACAACCGAACAGGCGCATGATTTTTCTCGGCGACACTCAAGCCCACCCATTGACGAAGTTGATTAACAAACGAGTTGTCACGTTCAATAGGATAGGTAAGTAAATCGAGCTGCCGTACTGTGCCACCATGAGTATCAATCTCAAGACGAATTACATCAGTGGTAATCGTGACTACTTTTGAGTTATCAACAGGGGGGGCGATAGCTGCAACCTGTAATTCTTGGGTGCCAGCCGTTGCAGGCACAGTTGAAGATTCGGTAGAAGAAAGTGAGGCAGGAACTTCAGCAGTATCAACACCATCCGTTGTTTTTACTGTAGCAACCTGAGTTTTTTCGCCATAATCTTGCTCCCAAGCTTGTGTCAATAACAACAACAACATGGCAAACACTACAATTAATATAAATCTTAAATTATCCATTCTTATTACCAAATTTTTCTGGAACCGGGTCAATACCACCCTTATGAAAAGGGTGACACTTTATTATTCTTTTAATAGTTAAATAGAGACCAATCACTGTACCGAAACGCTGAAATGCTTCTAAAGAATAATTTGAGCAGCTTGGATAAAAGCGACAATTTGATCCAAGTAAAGGGCTAATAAAGTATCTATAAAACTTTATTATTACTATGAATAAGAAGCGCATCGGGTTACCAACCTAAGCCAGTGCTTTGCCAATGACTTTCTTAATAAATCAAGCGGAACATCAAGGGCTTCCTTGCGTGCTAAAACAACGATATCAATACTCCCTAAGTTTTTTTGTAACCTAAAATTCTCTCTAACAGTACGCTTTATCAAATTCCTATGAACCGCTTTCTTTATATTTTTTTTAGCAATTGCTAAACCCAATCTTGGATGATCTAAATCGTTTTTTATCGCCAATAGAGTAAAATACTCATCACTTGATTTTATTGGCTTAGCAAACACTTTTTTATATTCTTCCGGTTTTTTTAAACGAAACTGTGAAGTAAAACAAAAATTATTGTCCGTCACGCGCTAAAAACTAAACAGTTAATTTATGACGTCCTTTCGATCTACGTGCATTGATTACGTTTCTGCCACCAACGGTTGCCATTCTTGCGCGAAAGCCATGTGTTCTTACGCGTTTGATTTTACTTGGCTGATATGTTCTTTTCATTATTACTTAGACCTAAATGTGTGTGTTTAAAAACAGATAAAAAAAGACATTGGATAATAAAATAAAGCTCTTACCCTGTCAATTCTATAGTGTACCATCCCATTACTGTATAGTGTACAAACTAACACCTTTTAACCTTCACTAATTTACCTAGCTTACATCAATGAGTTCAATTTGGGATAACTGCCTTACTAAACTTGAAAATGAAATATCCAACGCTGATTTCAGCACATGGATACGCCCGCTTCAAGCTATCGAAAATGAAAAAGAAATGAAACTGCTTGCGCCTAACCGATTTGTACTTGAATGGGTAAAGCAACATCACTTAAATAAAATTACCGAAACAGTCCATGAATTGTCCAATGGAAAACTCTCGCTCTCAATAGAAATTGGTTCTAAAAAATCACATCAACCCGACAAAACCATTTCAAAACCCAATGAAACAAAAAAACAAACCCCCAATTTTCTTAATCAAGCCTTTGTCTTTGATAATTTTGTAGAGGGGAAATCTAATCAATTAGCGCGCGCTGCTTCAATACAAGTAGCAGAAAATATTGGCAAAACGTATAACCCATTACTTATTTATGGAAGCTCTGGCTTGGGCAAAACACATCTCATGCATGCCATTGGCAATGCTGTATTAAAACGCAATGCCTCAGCAAATATCATTTATTTGCATTCAGAAAAATTTGTCCAAGACATGGTGCGTGCATTACAACAAAACACGATTGATTCATTTAAACAATTTTACCGCGCTATTGATGTATTACTTATCGACGACATACAATTCTTTGCTGGCAAAGAACGTTCACAAGAAGAATTTTTTCATACATTTAACTCCTTGCTAGAAAAAAAACATCAAGTTGTTTTAACCTGCGACAAATACCCAAAAGAAATTGTAGGGCTTGAAGATCGATTAAAATCAAGATTTGGCTGGGGACTGCCCGTATCGATTGAGCCCCCAGACATGGAAACGCGAGCGGCTATATTAATGAAAAAAGCAGAAATTATGGACGTTAAGCTGCCTCAAGAAGTTGCATTTTTTATTGCCAAACGTATTCCGTCGAATGTACGAGATTTAGAAGGCGCATTACGTCGAGTTATTGCAAACGCACAATTTACAGGCAAAGAAATCACTACTGAATTCACCAAAGAAGCACTGCACGACTTAATTTCTTTACAAGATAAATTGGTTAATATTGATAACATTCAAAAAACCGTCGCCGACTACTTTAAAATTAAAATAGCGGATTTATCTTCAAAGAATCGTAAACAAACCATTACTAGACCTCGCCAAATGGCCATGTCGCTCGCCCGCGAACTTACCTCACACAGCTATCCAGAAATTGGCAACGCCTTTGGTGGCCGCGACCACACTACTGTTATGAATGCTTGCAAACGCATCAACGAACTCAAAGACACAGACCATAAAATTGCCGAAGATTATGCGCATTTATTACGCGCCCTATCCTAGGTTATACTTTAGACTTTGTTGACCCGCTCAAAATATTCGTATGCAAAAACTCCATGGAAAAAAAGCTGCCGAACTTCTTTTTAAATGGCTGCGCCATAAACATAAAGAATTTGGTCATGACAACTTCTCGGCAATCAACAACCGTGTAGAATGGCTTCCTACTACCACCCACCTGATCTGTCACTTAGGCGATAATCATAACGCCAATCTTAAGGCGTGGCCTTGGCAAGCCAGAGCACTGTGTTATTATCAAATTTCAGGCTGGATTGCGATTGCGCTATCACCTCAGTGTCATTTCAAAGAACTACCTATTGAACCAAATTTATTAAACAACCAAGCTGAAACTATTCGATGGTTATTGCGCACTCAGATTGTGACAATGAGTCACTACCACTATTTCCCCCAAAAACCAACAATAGCCACTGAATGCACACCAACACCTAATTAAACTCACGTTGAGCCTCAGTTAACCGCACACTGATACTAAAAATATCAGCTTTCAACACACATTAATGCGGCTTACTTTGCGGCACGGTAGCAATCGGATTAACGCGCTCTTCTTTGCTGGTAGCGGTTAACGCTATTGGTTTGTTACTTTTCTTAACCACTGACTCTTTCGCTTCACCAATTTCAGTAACAATGACATCTACACTATTTTTTCTTAACCGAGTACGAATAGAATTTACACTAGCAACTTGCGAAAAAGGCCCCATTTTGACACGATACCACACCACATCACCTACTTTAGCTTTTTCAAGCTTAGACTCAATCCCCATTGCGGCAACTTTAGCAATCAATTGCTCTGCCTCTTGCAATGTTTTAAATGATCCTGCCTGCATAATATATTGATTTGACTTAAGCTTACCCACGCGCTCTTCACGGGTACGAGTTTTTATTTCGTACTCTGGAACCACCACTTCCTGCTGAGGAAGCAATGTATAAAATTCAAAATGCGGCGGCTTTGGTTTGTGCTCAACAAGCTCATTAACCGACGCGGTTACCGTTGCCAGCTTTTCTGCTGACAGTGCGGGCACTGTTGCCAACACCTTACCTCCTGAAGACATTTTTAAAAATACCAAAAAAATCACAAAACTTAGGATTAAAAGCGCAATTAACACCCATTTCCAAAGCCGCACGCCCACTGAAGGCGTTTTTTTTGCTTTACGTTGAACGCGATTTTTGTAATCTTTAGCCATAATTACATCGATTCTGGTGTCGAAATAGTAAGCAATCCAAGTCCATTTGCTAACACCTGCTTGGCTGCACAGATAAGATTTAATCGTGCATCCCGCAGCATAGCATCCTCGACAAGAAACTGATGAGCGTTGTAATAGGTATGAAACTCGTGTGCTAACTCACGCAAATATTGCGTTAACTGATGCGGCTCATACTGCACTGCGGATCGTTCTATTACCTCTGGATAACGAGCTAATGTACTCATCAATGCCAATTCGTGCGTCTCAGTTAAGCGAGCTAACTGCACCATACCTTGCTCAATATCTCTCACCCAGCCTTTTTCATCCAACTGCCGTAACACACTGCATACCCGCGCATACGCATATTGAACATAAAAAACAGGGTTTTCATTTGTTTTAGAGGTGGCTAATTTTAAATCGAAATCAATATGCTGATCTGAGCGACGCATCACATAAAAGAATCGTGCTGCATCAATGCCTACTTCATTGCGCAATTGCCTCAAGGTCACAAATTCGCCTGAACGCGTCGACATCTGTACTTTTTCTTTGCCACGCCACAGCGTTGCAAATTGGACTAATAACACCGTCAATTTAGCATCATCTGCGCCTAAGGCACGAATTGCCGCTTTCACGCGTGGAATATAACCGTGATGATCGGCGCCCCAAATATCGATAATTTGCTCAAAACCACGATCCAATTTGTTCATATGATAAGCAATATCTGAGGCAAAATAGGTGTATTGACCATTTTCCCGCACAACCACCCTATCTTTTTCATCACCCAACTGACTGGAGGCAAACCAAACTGCGCCGTCTTGTTCATATAAAAATCCAGCATTGCGTAAACGACTTAACGCTTGCTCAACTGAGCCATCGGTTAGGAGTTGACGCTCAGAGAACCAACACTCGTAGGCAACACCAAACGCGAGTAAATCATCTTTAATATCTGCCAAAATAGTATTCAAGCCCACATTAAATACGTGTAAATAAGCTTCTAAGCCAAGCAACTCTTTAGCACGCATAATTAAGCCATCGATATGCGCTTCTTTATCACCTATTTGTAGCCCGTCCTCAGTTTTAGACTCGTCTAATGGGAGGTCTGCAAACACCTGAGCAACTGAATGCTGATAATTTTTACCCGAAGACTGCCAAATCTGCTGTGCAATTTCGCGCACATATTCGCCACGATAACCATTACTAGGGAATACAAAATGCTCGCCACACTGCTCTAAATAACGCAACCACACACTGGTTGCCAAAATATCCATTTGCCGCCCCGCATCGTTGACATAATATTCACGATGGACTTCGTATCCTGATGCGTGCAGTAAATTAGCCAATGCAGAGCCATACGCTGCTCCACGCCCATGCCCTACATGCAACGGCCCAGTAGGATTTGCAGACACAAACTCCACTTGAATCTTTTTCCCCGCACCCACCGAATTTAAGCCAAATGCAGTCGCTTGTTCATGAATTTGCTTAATTACTTGAAGATGCGCAAACGGATCGACAAAAAAATTAATAAAGCCAGGGCCTGCCAACTCAACGTTTAGCACCATCTCATCGGGCGGTAACGCCGCGATAATATGCTCGGCTAATTGACGCGGCGGCAACTTTGCTAATTTCGCTAAGCTTAACGCCACACTAGAAGCAAAATCGCCATGCGCTGCGTCTCGGCTTCGTTCGATCATAATCTGGACTGTGCTATCTTTTGGCAAGATAGCGTTTTCCTTCATATTTTCAATAGCGTGCGAGAGTAATGCGGTTAATTTTTGTTTCATGCTTGGGTCGTTTGTCAGTTTTTTAAAAAGAGGCATTATCCATGAAAATCATCTGATTATCCATTCATTGAACAGATCACACCACGACAAACAGAAATACTCACACAGACAACTGCGCGCAATTTTTACACCGACAACAGTCGCACAGTAACCATAACCGCGTATAAAACCAACAAGATTAACCCTATTTTTCATCGCTCATAAGCATCTAGTTAGCCATTTTTCTAGCGCTAAAAATAACCACTTTACATAATTAAGTATGTTATCAAGCTGAGTTTTGCCCATTTGCTTGTTATAATACTGACGATTTTTAACTATCCCCCTTTTGTTTGAGAGATTTCATGATTCAAGGTAGTATCGTAGCGTTAATCACCCCAATGAATGAATCAGGTGATGTTGATAAAAAAAGTTTGGCACAACTTGTTCAGTTTCACCTTGACCAAGGCACTGATGCGTTGGTTGCGGTCGGCACCACGGGTGAATCTGCTACCCTAGATGAACAAGAGCACTGTGATGTTATTCATACCATCGTGCAATTGGTAAACGGAAAAATCCCCGTTATCGCGGGTACGGGTGCAAACTCAACCACTGAAGCCATTAATCTTACCCGTAAAGCAAAAGCAGCGGGGGCAGATGCCTGCTTAATTGTCACGCCGTATTACAACAAACCCACTCAACACGGACTTTTTCTACACCATCAAGCAATCAATGATGCCGTTGATATTCCACAAATTCTTTACAATGTGCCAGGCCGCACAGCCTGCGACATGCTGCCAGAAACCATTGGCAAATTAGCACACTTAAAAAATATTGTTGGTGTCAAAGAAGCTACTGGCGACTTATCTAGAATTGCTCAAATTAAAGCACTGAGTCCCGCTGATTTTGCTCTATACACAGGCGATGATGCGTCCAGCTGTGAATTTTGCTTACAAGGCGGTAATGGCTCTATTACTGTCACGGGCAATGTCGCGCCTAAATTAGTTCATGAAATGATTACTGCGGCCATGAGCGGTAACAGAGAATACGCACAACACCTTGATCAACAATTATTGGGACTGCACAGCGCCTTGTTTATACAATCCAACCCCATTCCTGTTAAATGGGCCGTGGCTGAAATGGGCTTTATTGCCCACGGCATTCGTCTACCTTTAACCTGGTTAACGGAAGATTGCTACACCACGGTTAGAGAAGCTATGCGCCAAGCTGGAGTGCTACTATGAAAACCTTATCACCCGTTATCATACTTCTTGCGACCACCCTTTTACCTGGCTGTAGCTACATTAAAAGCTGGTTTCCTGACAAAGAAAAAGACTACCAATACACCGTAGAAATTCCAGAATTGGTGCTCCCTGATACGCTTACTGGACCGCTCTCACCTATAACACCAAACCCTGCGGACATGCGCCCTGCGACACCTGAGCAAATGCCTAATGCTGCACCTCCTACAGCCCCACAAGCCTCTGCACAACCGATCATTACACCTGCTGAAGTGTCCCCTGCCGCACCAGCTGAAACACCCACTCACACCACAGCCAACTTTGAAAAAACAACGACTCAAGAACCTATATTGCGTCTAAATGTGCGCTTTGATGCGGCATGGCGAGCCTTAGATAAAGCCTTGAGCCGACATTCTTTTGAAGTGACTCAACGCAATAAAGCAGAAAAAAACCTTATCATCCACTACGATCCTAATGAGAAAAAATTAGAAGACGGTTCTTTTTGGGATGAACTGAGCTTTATTTTTCAGGGCTTTAACAGCAACGAACACACCTATATTCTGCAACTTTCAGAGACGTTAGAGCACACCCAGATACAGGTATTAAATGAGCAAAAGCAAGCAGTCACTGATGACAATGCAGTGCATTTGCTACACCAACTACAGCACAGCATTGCTTCGGATACGCCATAAATTCAATGCTACTCTACGCTTAGCTCACCCACTCACGAACTCAAGGCACCGACCATCGCTGCCATAAGTGACAAACTTAATGATGACCATGTTAAAAATCTTCGGAACCCCTGCTTTTTCCAACTTTCGTCTTGATGCCTTATTGCGTCGATTGCAAACTGTTGAGCCATGCTTAACCGCAATTACCGCTCGATATCTTCATTTCATTGACGTAAGCACTGAATTAAACGAAGCAGATACAGCAATTTTAAACAATTTATTAAGCTATGGTGAGCTTAACCATACTCACATAGACTTAGCTGCTCCAGCACACACCGTCTTAGTTTTACCTCGCACCGGCACACAATCACCGTGGTCTAGCAAAGCCACTGACATTGCCAAACGTTGCGGCTTAGATGCTGTACACCATATTGAACGTGGCATACATTACCAACTGCACTGTGCGCAACCCCTGTCCAACCAGCTGATTGCGCTATTGCATGATCGCATGACCCAAACCGTACTACTCAATACGGAAGCACCCGAATTATTTAAAGAACACCCCGCACGCCCCTTACAACGCATTGAATTAATCGAGCAAGGTCGTCTCGCCTTAGAACACGCTAATGTAGATTTAGGATTGGCTCTATCCGATGATGAAATTGATTACCTCACCATAGGTTTTCAGTTTTTGGCAAGAAATCCAACCGATGTTGAATTAATGATGTTTGCTCAAGCCAACTCTGAGCATTGCCGTCATAAAATTTTCAACGCCCAATGGACGATTGATGGCGAACAGCAAAACCAAACCTTATTTGGCATGATTCGCCACACTCATCAGCAACACCCCAAAGGCGTACTTTCCGCGTATAGTGACAATGCCGCAGTCATGGCTGGACCTACGCAACAGGTGTTTTTACGTGATCCCATTTCAGGCGAATACCATTACACCGAAGAAGCCATTCATATTTTAATGAAAGTGGAAACGCATAATCATCCCACCGCAATTTCTCCTTTTCCAGGGGCCGCCACTGGCTCTGGCGGTGAAATACGTGACGAAGCCGCAACAGGTCGTGGCTCACAGACGAAAGCAGGATTAACTGGGTTTTCTGTCTCGCATTTACATATTCCTGACTTTAGCCCCGCATGGAACATCACACTTGGCAAACCTGAACGTATCGCCTCCGCCTTAGACATCATGCTGGAAGCTCCATTAGGTGGAGCAGCGTTTAACAATGAATTTGGTCGCCCCACTATTGCTGGCTATTTTCGCAGCTTTGAATACGCCAATCCCAACCAAGCCAACACCTATCATGGCTATCACAAGCCCATTATGTTAGCAGGCGGTATGGGCAATATTCGTCCCATGCTCATTCAAAAAGAGCCCATTCCAGCGGGTGCATTAATTATCATTTTAGGCGGCCCCGCCATGTTAATAGGGCTTGGCGGTGGCGCGGCCTCCTCGCAAAGCTCAGGACTTGGCTCTGAAGCACTCGATTTTGCTTCAGTGCAACGCGAAAATCCTGAAATGCAACGCCGCTGCCAAGAAGTTATCAACCATTGCAATGCTTTAGGCACCAACTCCCCCATTATTTCTATTCATGATATTGGTGCAGGCGGCTTATCCAATGCCGTGCCGGAAATCATTCATGACGCTAAACGCGGTGGCTGTTTTGAATTGCGTAATATTAACAATGCTGACCTTAGCATGACGCCCATGCAAATTTGGTGCAATGAAGCTCAAGAACGCTATGTCATTGCTATTCATCCAGATTCGCTTAGCCTCTTTGACAGCTTTTGTCAGCGCGAACACTGTTTATATGCCGTGATTGGTGACGTTACAGAGGCCGAACACTTACTGCTCAACGACAACTTACTTGACGAACAACCAGTCGATATTCCAATGACGGTATTATTTGGTAAACCACCCAAAATGCATCGCCACGATCGTCGCCTCGCGCCCCAGCTTTCGGCGTTAATGTTACACGACATTAATCTAGCCGAAGCTATTCAGCGAATCTTGTCTTTCCCTACCGTAGCAGACAAAAGCTTTTTAATTCATATCGGTGATCGCTCAGTAACAGGTTTAGTTGCTCGCGACCAAATGGTCGGCCCTTGGCAAATTCCCGTTGCTGATGTAGGCGTAACGGCGTCTGGTTTTTATGCGTACACGGGTGAAGCCATGGCGCTTGGTGAGCGCGCACCCATTGCACTCATTAATGCCCCAGCCTCAGGTAGAATGGCTATTGCAGAAGCCATTACCAACATTGCTGCAGCTCGCATTGATGCACTGAGTGACATTAAATTATCTGCTAACTGGATGGCTGCGGCGGGTACAGAAGGTGAAGATGCCGCATTATTTGATACCGTTCGCGCAATTGGCTTGGAATTGTGCCCTGCCCTAGGCATTGCCATTCCTGTTGGTAAAGATTCATTATCAATGAAGACGCTGTGGCAAGAGCACGACCAACAACACACGATGACTGCGCCATTGTCGTTAATTGTCACCGCCTTTGCACCCGTGTTAGATATTCGCAAAACACTCACCCCACAATTACAAGCGGTGGCTGACAGTGTTTTACTATTAATTGATTTAAGTGGTAATAAACAACGCTTAGGTGGCTCAGTGCTTGCTCATGTTTATGGGCAATTGGGTAATTCCTGCCCAGACTTAGACAACCCTGCTTTACTGCGTGGATTTTTTGAAACGCTGCAAACCCTTAATCATCAAAACTATTTATTAGCCTATCATGATCGCTCCGATGGCGGCTTACTGGCGACTGTTGCAGAAATGCTCTTTGCGGGTCGTCAAGGCGTAAATCTTAACCTTGATTGCCTAGGCATTGATCCCTTAGCTGCACTAGGAAATGAAGAATTAGGCGCGGTCATTCAAGTGCGTAAAGAACATCGCCAAACAGTTATCAACGCCTTTATTCACGCAGGCTTAAGTGATTGTGTGTTTGAAATTGGTCAACGCTTAGCGACTCAAGAGCTGACTATTCATCATGCAGGTGTGGTTATTTATTCAGCACATCGCGCTGAACTTCAAACCCACTGGTCTGAAGTAAGTTACCGAATGCAAGCCTTACGCGACAATCCTGAATGTGCCAAACAAGAATATGAATCTATTAATGATAATAACGATCCAGGCTTACAGCTGGCCTTAAGCTTTGCACCAAGGCCATGGGATCGGGGTATTTCAGCCCTTAACCTAAACATTCGTCCCAAAATAGCCATCTTGCGCGAACAAGGCATTAATGGTCACGTAGAAATGGCTGCGGCCTTTAATCGCGCTGGCTTTACCTGCATTGATGTCCATTTAAGCGATATTATTAGCGGTCGGCTAAGTCTCAATGCGTTTATTGGCTTAGTTGCCTGTGGTGGCTTTTCTTTTGGCGATGTATTAGGTGCGGGAGGTGGCTGGGCAAAATCCATTTTATATAATCCCTTAGCACGCACTGAGTTTACACACTTCTTTAATCGTCCCGATACCTTTGCTTTGGGTGTATGCAATGGCTGTCAAATGCTAGCAGGCTTAAAAGAAATTATACCTGGCGCTGAACACTGGCCGCGTTTTGTAAAAAATTACTCAGAACAATTTGAAGCACGGGTCGTCATGGTTGAAGTGCAAGCCTCGCCCTCTATTTTCTTCAAAGATATGGTTGGCTCAAGACTTCCTGTCGTGATTGCGCATGGAGAAGGCCGCGCTGAATTTTCTTACTCACCAGAACAAATCCTTGCAGAACAGCTTGCGAGCTTATGTTACATAGATAATTATGGCGAAAAAACCACGCGCTTTCCTGCAAATCCAAACGGTTCAGCCTTTGGTATCACTGGTTTAACCAGCCAAGATGGTCGCTTTACCATCATGATGCCACATCCCGAACGATGCTTTAGGCAGGTACAAAACTCATGGTATCCTCCGCACACCGAGGAACATGCCGCGTGGATGCACTTCTTTACCAATGCACGCCGATGGATTAATTAAACTCGTTCAACCTGATAACACTGAAATATACAAACGTCTCACGTATAAGCTATACTGAAGCCGTATTTCATCATGAGCTAAATACTTACAAATCACCTTAAAACAAGTGAATTCAATGACTTATCAAAGAATTATCAAGGGACTGATAGCTATTGGCATTTTCATCATGATTATCATGCCGGGCTACATATTTGAGCTATTAGTAGAGTTCTTTCATCTTTTTTTAGAGCTCTTTATTGAATTTCTGGATGTGTGTTTTGAATGGATAGAATCTACCTTAGACCATCTGGTAGAACATCTTTTTGAAACAGATTTACACGATACGCAAATCATCGTCTTCTATATTATGATGACGATGTTGGCATTCCTGTTATATCGCCTATATTTATTTCTGCCAAAGATAGTGAAGAGAATCTATCAAAATATCCTTGCCTCTTTTACTCGTCAAAAAATACGCTTACTTATCTTCTGGGAAGAACAAAGTCTACTAGGCAAAATAAAATATATTTCACTTAGTCTCGGCGTTTTTTATATTTGGATATTCTTTAACATGTAATAACACGATTGTTTAACCTACTCTCGCCTAAGCTTACAATAAGAATTTTCTAGCATTGTACAAATAACTACCCCATCTCAATACCAACGCAAAATAAATCTCCCGCAGCGTTTACCTGCTAAACAATACGGACTTTAAGCTGCTTTCTTAAACCGTGCCAGCACCGTAGTTTTCTTAATTAATTTCACTGTACACTGATTAGTCGTTGACGCGCATCCTACCCAGCCATTAAACACATAACCACTCATCGGTGTTGCAACTAAGCTTACGTCTGTCCCAGAACTATAACTTGCTTTACAGCTAACACCACAATCAATAGCACCTACACTACTGCTAATTTTCCCGAAGCCAATGACATTAACACTAAGCATGTATTTAGGAATAGCTTTAAACACTGCTTTTACTGTTGTTGTTTTAGCAACTAAATTAACAGTGCAACTATTTGTTTTTGATGCACAACCACTCCAGCTTGAAAATAAATAGCCTGTATTTGGCGTTGCAATGAGCGTAACTAAGGCATTATTTGCAAACACGTGAGAACACTTAGTGCCACACTGAATATCTTCAGACACTGTATTAATACTGCCATTGCCCACATTAATCACCTTAAGAATACGGTCATTAATCACTGAAATATGTTGCGTAACCAGTGCTGCCGCTTGATAACGTTCATCACCTAATTGCTCAGCCGTAATCGTACACACCCCCGCACTGACACCAGTCACTAAAAGCCCTGACATCGCACAGATTGACGGTGTTGTGCTGATGATACTAGGCATTAATCCTGAATTTGTAGTGGCTATAATACTTTTAGTGCCGCCCACAGTAAGCATAGGGACTGCCCCCAAACTTAGCGTCTGAGCATTTTTCTCAATAGTAAAACTTTGCGTGACTTGAGGCGCGGCATGATAATTCGCATCGCCTGCTTGCTCAGCAGCAATCGTACATACCCCCGCGCTCACCGCCGTCACCGTCGTGTCTGCAATATTACAAACAGACGGTGTCATGCTGAGATAA
>CAJAQT010000083.1 GCA_903944165.1 uncultured Methylococcaceae bacterium
ACACAATCCGCTTATCTTTTAATGATTCCAAGCGTTCTTTATACGTTTTTTTCCCTTTTTGTTTGTTGGCTTGATTGCGTTTGCTATTTTCATCGAGTGCAAGCCCAAGTTTTTGAATCGTAGTGACAATGACTTTATCCGCATAATCATCGGACAACATCCTCTGCACCAACATTTCAGTATTCGTATTTTCTTCAACACAACCATCTTGAAATTTATTAAATTCTTCACGTGTTTGACGGTCAAGGTCTTTACGGTCAACGACAAACAAACATTTTTCAATGTCAGGATTATCCTTGAGTAACGTCGAGGCTTTAAACGAAGTCAGAGTTTTACCACTACCTGTTGTATGCCAAATATAACCATTACCCCGATTTTGATGAATGCAATCCACAATCGCTTTAACGGCATAAATTTGATAGGGGCGCATAATCATTAGCTTTTGTTCACATTCAACTAGCACCATGTAACGGCTAATCATCTGCCCTAACGTGCATTTAGCTAAGAATGAATCAGCAAAATCATGTAAATGTGCAATACGGGTATTGTTTTCATCTGCGAGTTGATAAACAGGTAAGAACCGTTCGTCTGCATTAAAACCAAAATGCTGGTTATGGTTGTTGGCAAAATAACGGGTATCGCTTTCATTGCTGACAATAAACAACTGCATGAAACAAAGTAGCGTGTTGGTGTAGCCATTACCTGCATCATTTTTGTAATGAACAATTTGCTCCATTGCACGGCGTGGACTAACTTGCAGAGCCTTTAACTCAATTTGTACAACAGGAATGCCATTGATTAACAAGATAACATCATAACGATGATGGCTGTTATCAGTGTTAATCCGAAGCTGATTGATGACTTCAAAGTCGTTTTTACACCAGTCTTTGATATTGACTAAAGTGTATTGTAACGATGTGCCATCCTCACGAATGAAGGTATTACGTTCGCGTAGTTTCTTAGAGGCAACAAAAACATCAGCAGTGACTAATTCATCACGAAGTCGGGCAAATTCTGCATCGGTTAGATTCACACGGTTAAGTGCTTCAAATTTACTACGAAAATTATTTTCTAATGCTTCTTTATTTTGAATGTCCTGACGATAGATGTATTTAAGTTCTGTTAATTTACGAATTAAATTATCTTCAATTTGTTTTTCTTTTGTCGTCATAAGTAATTCCTGATTAAAACCAAGTTTATTTAGATTTATTAGAGCCCGCTAAAAATATAAACAATTTTTTATTTCTTTTATCATTAGACTGGAGCTAATCCATTTACAACCGCCCAAAACATTTTCACCAACAATCAAGCGATTACCCACTTGTCCACATTTTCTGTGGATAAGTTTGTGGGTAACTGCATTATAAGTTTGTAGATTGCCTGTAAAACAATGCCTTGCTACACTTTGTCCAGTTTTTATACTTTACGTTACTTTAACTAAAATCAATGACTTACACTATATTAGCGGGGTTTTATAAACCTGCTGCGGGCTTTTATCTATTTAGCTTTTATACGGTTTGCTGTTGTGCATAAATACTTTTTAATCGATACCAAGCAACTTACATTAGTGCAAGTATTTCGGTGAAAATATGACCATTCGTGGCTAAAATTTGTTTTGGATAGATGCCTTCTTTACCACTAAAATCAGTGACAGTTGCCCCAGCTTCTTTGGCAATTAATGCGCCTGCGGCGACATCATATAAATTTAATTCTTGCTCCCAAAAAGCATCAACCTGACCATCAGCCACCAAACATAAGTCGATAGCTGCCGAGCCATAACGACGCTGTCCTGTGGTGTGTTGGGCAATTCTACAAAACCGTGCCAAATTATTATCTGGTAGGTACGCTCGCAAACAGGCAAATCCTGTTGCGATCATGGCATTCGCTAACTGCGTTTCTGTAGATACACGTATAGGTAAGCCATTTTTAAAAGCGCCCTGCCCTTTTGCTGCGCTGTAATAATCATGCAGTGCAGGTGCATAGACCGCACCTAGCTGAAGTTCACCGTCAACTTCCAAGGCAACACTGATTGACCAAAAATATTGTCCGCGTGCAAATGAGTGTGTGCCATCGATAGGGTCAACCACCCAGCGCGCTGTTTGATTTGCTGATTGACCACTTTCTTCTCCCCAAAAACCATATTCTGGGTAGGCTTGCGTTAATTTTTCTTGTAAAAACGCTTCTACTTCAAGATCGGCTTGGGTCACAAAATCACGTGGATTTTTTTTGGTGACTTCAAGTTGTTTTATGTTGCTAAAGTGAGTTAAAGCAATTTCTCCTGCTTCACGAACAATTACTTCCAACGTTTTTATCATGTTAATCCTTAGTTAGGTTGGTTTAATCAACAAAAAATATTTACACTATTTAGCCCATGACTTTATCGAAGCTGGGCACTCTATTAAATTGATACTTACTTTTTAAACAATGATCTAGCCATTTTTGTAAAAACAAATTTAACCGCCATTTGTATTGTAGTATTTCTTTTGTTAAGCCAGGATCATCAAATACAGTGTTAACGCTTAAACGCGCAGAATCACTGAGTACTTCTGCCAGCCTTGCATCTACATAAACTCTTATCAGCACTGCTGGTTCGCTATCGCTGTAAAAACAATGGGTTAATTTGATTGTTCTGGTATACGGTGTGTGTTCAATCACATCAAGATATAAGTCAACATGTTGCTCAGCAAAACCAATAGCATGGTCTTGAACGCTAAGTAAATGAGGAATTAAATTAAATAATTTCTGATAATTAGATTCACAAAGCTGTTCTAAACAATACGCTTTATTAACTGGATTAAGAAAACTCATGACGCCTTAATTTTCTCTGTAACGAGCATAAGCGCTGGCGGTTTCCCATAATGTGACATCGGTAACAGTAAAACCTGCTTTTTTTACATGCTGATACAACATTTTACTTAGCACTTCTGCGGTGGGGTGTTCATCGAGGGCTAAAAAACGCTCGTTATTTTGAATAAGGTAAGGAATTAAACTGTCTTCTTTATGAAGCAATAAATTATGATCTAAATATTCCTCGATAAAACCGTCTACACATTGCCTAATGTCAGCAAAATCACACACCATGCCGTGTTCGTTTAAGCTCTCTTGGGTCAAGGTAATTGAAGCTTTTACGCTATGACCATGGATATTTCGACATTTTCCTGCATGATGCATTAAACGATGACCGTAACAAAAATATACTTCTTTAGTGATTGAAAACATCCTGCTCCATTCCATAATAAACTCTTAGTGATGACAAAGTTTACTATAAAAAAATAGCAGCGTTGTCTGTTAAGGTATTTATTTAATCGATGTTTGCTTAAGTGTTACGCTGCTTATTGTTAACTGCTTAGCTAAGCATATTTAATTTATTTAGAATTAATTACCAATTTTCTATAAAATCTTACTCTTTTCTTAACTCGTCAACCTGAACTTCATGGATTTAAAATTTCTCGATTTCGAACAACCCATCGCTGAATTGGAAGCGAAAATACAAGAACTGCGCAATGTGGAGTTTGATAACAAAATTAATATTTCCGATGCGATCAAGCAATTAGAAGAACGAAGCCAAGCCCTGACTGAGACTATTTTTTCTGAACTCACAGACTGGCAAATTTCTCAATTATCACGACATCCTGGTCGACCTTATACTTTAGATTACATCGATCTTATCTTTACTGATTTCCATGAATTACATGGCGATCGTGCCTTTGCTGATGATCCAGCCATTATTACTGGTTTAGCACGTTTAAATGAGCAGCCGGTGTTAATTATTGGGCATCAAAAAGGTCGCGATACAAAAGAAAAAATTTATCGCAATTTTGGTATGCCCAGACCAGAAGGTTATCGCAAAGCCTTACGTGTGATGAAAATGGCTGAACGTTTTAAATTACCTATCATTTGTTTAATTGATACTCCAGGTGCTTACCCTGGTATCGGTGCTGAAGAGCGTGGACAAAGCGAGGCTATTGCGAAAAACTTGTTTGAAATGGCGCAACTTAAAACGCCCATTATCTGCACTATTATTGGTGAAGGTGGCTCTGGCGGTGCCTTAGCAATTGGTGTTGGCGATCGTTTAATTATGTTGGAGTACAGCACCTATTCGGTTATTTCTCCCGAAGGCTGTGCGTCGATTTTGTGGAAAAGTGCTGATAAAGCTCAATTAGCGGCTGAGGCGATGGGTATTACGTCTGATCGTATTCGTGAACAAGGCTTTCTTGATGAAGTTGTCCGCGAACCTTTAGGTGGTGGGCATCGTGATTTTAAAATTATTGCTGAGAACTTGAAAGAAACCTTAGTTCGTCATTTAACTGAGCTTAAACAAGAGTCTATCGACACAATACTTGAGGCTCGCTATCAACGCATAATGAATTTTGGTGTTTATAGCGAGTAATCGTTATTTAGATACTGTTAAGCGGGTGGAGATAACGGGAGTGCGCCCGTTATCCCTCTCACAGCACTGGATATGCCGCTTCCCAAATCCAGCAATTGAGCCAATGTACACTAGCGGCTCATTTCAACATGCTTGGTAAACCAATGTCACACAGCGAACAGCTTTCTCAAACCATGTCCTGTCGTATTGGCTGTGGTGCATGTTGTATTGCCCCATCAATTTCATCAACACTGCCTTTGCATCCACACGGCAAAGCTGCGGGTGTTCGTTGCTTACATTTAGATGCTAAAAATACCTGTCGTCTTTTTCTTTCACCAAGCCGCCCCCTTATCTGCCAGAGTTTTCAGGCAACCCTTGAAGTCTGTGGAGACACGGCTGCAGAAGCGTTAGCCACTTTAACTGATTGGGAAACTCGTACAAAATAAACTACATGACTCTTGGCACGCTGCTAAGCGAATACGCCATTTATGCGACACCCCGTCAGGATAAAGTAACCACTTACTTCACAGAGCAATTTTCTGTGGTGCAGTGACGACCTAACCAGCGCCCCCAACGCAATCGATGACGTGCAAAAAAAGCATAGCAACACGTAAAAACAGGCTTTAATACTGGCCAGCGTGTTGGTGCCATTAACCAACCTAAGCCCACGGCATGATAGGCGGCATAAAAAACCTCTACACCTGTTACCAAACGTCCATTAGGATACAGTCCATGGATTTCAGCCATTAATTCGTCATGGGTTTTAGCATACTGTGCGGCATTAAAATCATCCGCATGAATATCGTATAAACCCAGTCGACCTTGATGATTTAACGACCGCAACCACGCAATTTCTTTTTGGCAAAAGGGACATTCGCCATCGTAAAACATAATAAATTCATAGCCAGACGAAGGTTCAGTATTTTCTATCGTGCTAGTCTTAGTTTGAGTGTTCATTGATAAAATACCTCGATACGTTAACTAATAATTTATGGCTCTAAACATTTCTCTTGTGCTGGCCAATCGGCGTAATTAAACACTTGCCCTTGCTTGCGCACCGTTGCACAGTTGGCTAAATCAACTGCACCATAGACCCATTGCACGGCATTGATTTCACCTTGCGCTAAAATACCCGTATCAGGAAAACCTTTATCAACGGGCGTATAAATAGCCGCCGCGCCAACATTAACATCAACTGCTTCTGACCACGGCGCTAAACCCACTAAACACGCTTGTGCTACATAACACTGATTTTCCAATGCCCGCGCTTGACAGCCAATTTTTACGCGATGATAGCCCGCTAAGGTATCGGTACAGCTGGGCACTAAAATTAAATTAGCACCGGCTTCTACTTGTCGCCTAGCAAGCAAAGGAAACTCACTGTCATAACAAATATTGATAGCCAGTGTGCCGTATTCAGTAGGGAAAACTTTTAAGCCATGCCCTGCTTCTATTAACCATTGTTCTTTTTCAAAACGCGTCATCATTAATTTTTCTTGATAATCATACTGACCATCAGCAAAAAACACATAAGCGCGATTATGAAATGCGCCTAATGAGGTGTATTCGGGAAAAGACCCCGCTTGAATAATACATTGATACTTTACCGCTAAGTTTTGATACAGCTTTATAAACTCTGGCAATAAGCTTTGTAATGCAGTTAATTGTTTGGTTAACGATGTGTAAATTTCTTCACCAAATAACGAGGCTAATTCCATGCTTGCATACTCAGGAAAAACTAAAATAGCGGCGTTATTTGCCTTAGCTTCTTTTACCCATGCCGTTATTTTGTCTTGATATGCCTGCCAAGTGCCTAGAAAACTAATATCATATTGTGCGCTTGCGATAATGACTGTCATTGTTTTAACCAAAAAGTCATAGGTTTAGGGGTTTCATCGACACTGTCTACATCTTTCCAACAATATGTCGTGTGTAATTCTGGATGTTTACGGTATCCACGCTTTTGCCAAAAGGCTTCTAATGACACGTAATCGACGGGTCGAAGTGGATGATGACTGGGTCGCTCCACACAACAAAAGGCAATATGCTTAAAGCCACCCAATTCCTTGGCATGTGCTTCACGTTCTTCAAAGAAACGCACGCCAATGCCTAAGCCACGATACTGTGTATTCAATACTGATTCACTGCAATAAAACACCTGTTCAAGATCATAAGCATGATCAATAAAAGGCTGCTTAAGTTCTGTTGTTTCAAACTTCATGGGAATAGCAGTGGAAGCCCCGACAACCTGTTCGCCATCTAAGGCTAACACCATGACACTGGCAGGATTATCGATATAGGTTTGCAAGTATTTTTTTTCATAGGCAAGACTGCCATCGTACAAATACGGAAAAGCCCTAAAAACTTCGATTCTAAGCCTGGCTAAGTCATTGATGTAAGGAATTAAATCCTCACCACTGAGACGCTTAATATGGACTGTTGTCATAATATTTACCTCATCATGCTGTTAATAAAAAAACGACTACGCTTTAACAAATAACGCAATCGATTCCACATGCCCCGTTTGTGGGAACATATCCATCACCCCCGCTTTTACTAAACGGTAGCCTAAGTCATTAACTAAAATACCTGCATCACGTGCTAAGGTGGAAGGATTACAGGAAACATAGACAATTAATTCAGGTTGCCAACGTTTAAAATACGACAAGACTTCAGACGCACCAGCACGCGAGGGGTCTAATAAAATTTTTGTGTAAGTGCGTTGTGCCCAAGGATAAGCACTCAGGTCTTTACTTAAATCTGCGGCAAAAAATTCAACATTACTGAGTTGATTATGCACAGCATTGGCTTTGGCATGATTCACTAAAGGCTGGTCGCCTTCAATACCGGTCACCTGCCCTGCCTTGGTTGCCATTGGCAAGGTAAAATTACCTAAGCCACAAAATAAATCCAGCACATGATCGTGTTCGTTAAGAGTCATTTCGTTAACTACTCGATTAATCATTTGCTGATTAATTTCATAATTCACTTGCGTGAACATGGCAGGTTTAAAGTTAAATTCAAGCCCATAATTAGGCAAGGCATAACTTGGCATAAGCTCAGGCTCACCTGGTATGGGCATGATGGTATCAGGCCCTTTGGCTTGCAAATGTAAACTAATCCCATGATGGTGACTAAAATCACGCATTTTTTCTAAATCTTCGGCACTGGGTGGTTCTAAAACACGCACGGCCAATACGCACACGGTATCGCCCAAAGCCACTTCAATTTGCGGAATTTTATCGCGAATCGTTAAACTACCAATTAATTCACCTAAGGCTAATAACTTTGTCCCCACGCGGGGATGCATGACCTTGCAGCTATCTATTTCGGCAAGATACGGATGTCGTCGTTCTCTAAAGCCAACTAATACGCGATCTTTTTTAGCCACATATTTCACGCCCATTCTAGCTTTTCGGCGATACCCCCAATGTGGACCAGTTAAAGGTACCCAAATCTCAGGAATAGTGACTTTGCCAATACGTTTAAACTGCTCGATTAATAAACCTTGTTTAAGCATGATTTGTTCTTCATCTTTAACATGTTGAAAACTACAGCCACCACACACACCAAAATGTGGGCACTGTGCTTCAACACGCAAAGGACTGGCAGTAATAATGTTTACCACGCGTGCTTCGGCATAATCTTTACGAATATCTGTATAAAGAAACTCAACAGTTTCACCAGGCAAGGCTTCATCGATAAACACGGCTTTATTATCAATATAAGCAACACCGCGACCATCATGGGTTAAGGCATTTATTTCCGCAGTGAGAACGGTGGTGGGTAACACTTTTTTTCGTGATCGGGTTCGTGACATGAAGTAAGGCAGGATAATGATTAAAGGAGTGCGCAAAAGCGTGTCAGTGGCGGCGTTACCGTCTTGCTAAAACACTTATTGCGCGATACGTGCGACGACGCAGACACTTAACTAGAAAATACACCCGTAGATAAATAGCGATCACCTCGATCACAATTAATAACGACAATCACCGCATTTTCAAGCTGTGCATTTAATGATAAGGCGGCAAATACGGCTCCGCCAGTGGAGACACCAGCAAAAATGCCTTCTTGTTGTGCAAGTTCACGGGTGGTATTTTCAGCAGACAATTGATCGACATCGATAATATGATCCACCCTCTCAGCTTGATAAATTTTTGGCAAATAGGCTTCTGGCCAACGTCTAATGCCTGGTATTTTAGAATTTTCTTTAGGTTGCACGCCAATAATTTGAATGGCTGGGTTTTGTTCTTTTAAATACCGTGAGGTGCCCATAATGGTACCTGTTGTGCCCATTGAACTAACAAAATGGGTTACTTCACCATGTGTATCACGCCAGATTTCAGGTCCCGTACCTTCATAATGTGCCAAAGGATTATCTGGATTGGAAAATTGATTTAAAATTTTACCTTTGCCCTCAGCCTGCATTGCATTAGCTAAATCAATAGCTGCCTCCATACTGCCTGAGGCGGGTGTTAAAATAATATTGGCACCATAGGCTTGCATCGATGTACGGCGTTCCTGACTCATGTTGTCAGGCATAATTAAAATCATCTTATACCCTTTTATTGCCGCCGCCATCGCCAAAGCAATTCCAGAATTACCACTGGTGGCTTCAATTAAACAATCACCAGGAACTATATCGCCACGCGCTTCAGCATGATTAATCATGCTCATCATGGGACGATCTTTTACTGAACCAGCGGGATTATTACCTTCTAATTTTACTAAGATGGTATTCGTAGTTTGACCAGCCAAACGCTGTAATCGAACTAAGGGAGTATTGCCAATAAAGGCATCAATGGTTGGATAATTCATAAAGGGCTATTAACTATTAAGTGAGTAAATAAATAGGGCATTATCCCATAATCAATTACAGACAGTGTAATTTGCCAAAGCTCCTTAGCACTTCTCATTATGGCATTCAACGTAAATTAGGCGTGCAGGCTCTGCCTGCTAGATTATTCACCAAGGCTCACTTAAAGCATTGATAATATCCCGTCTGGAAAGAACGGTGGCACAGCGTTCCCACTGATTAGCGTCTGGGTCAATCATAAGTTGCTGTGAATTGACGGATACGATAATTCTTAAATTTTCGTTCCTTGCATATTTTCCGTCTACAGTAATCGACTGCAAGACATCCTCAGGTGCAAATTCTAAGCAAATTGAAAAATGAATTTTTTCACTGACTTTTTGGTCTACAAATAAGGCTTGCCAATCTGTTATCGGCATTAACTGAGCTATGTCGCGTACAACAACATCTTTGAATGTTATCGTCGTATCTTTTATCGTATCAATTCCCACTGTGTTGCTAGTAATCATAGCTAAAGCATCACAGGCGATGCGTACAGCATGAAGCGCAGTTGTTTTGCCTGAACTATTAGGACCCATTAAAATCAAAATTTCAGGCACAGTTAGCTCAAGCCTTTGAAAACCTCTAAATCGTTCAAGTTGAATCTTTCGTAACACAAATAAGTTTCCTTAAAGAAAGTCGAAAAGGTTGTACATTTGAGCGTCTTCATCCTCTATTTTTTTATTTTTAGGTTTTACTTTTGGTGTTGGCTGCTGTCCCTCGCCATCGGAAAGCGCACAATACAGGGCTTTTCGCCAGCCGCGTTCGGTTTGTTCTGCCAGTCTTGCTTCTGATGCTGTTTTGGCATACAACCACCAACGTTCTTCAGGTCGTAACGCCAGCCATTTTTGGCAGATCATTGCACATTCTTGCGTTGTCGCGTGTTCTGCCGCCCATGCCAAAATACACAATTCCCGCCCTAAAAAACGATCCAGTTTAATTGTGCCGATAGCCCAAGTACCGGTACTTTGCTTTTTGGCTTTTAAGCGGGCATTAAAATCCCTTCGGGCCTCATCTCTGATTTTGTTTCACAGTTCACGCGCTAATAGCACACGGCATTCTGAGGTTTCGCGGCGTTGTTCATCGCCATCGAACCCGTAATCTTCATGGATTTTTATTGCATCGCGTGGCGCGGCAGGGATTTCGACGTAAAAATGATGCAAGCCAAAGGCGGACGGCGCACCAAAGTCAATGGTGGTGGTGCTCATTCTTGTATCACTTCGCCATTGGTTATTTCAATGCCCAGTGCTTTAACGAATTGTTCTAAATCATGTCCTGTGGGAGTGTAGGCTTTTTTAAATTGCATTATCACAGGCGCGTCTGGGGAGACTAGGGTTTGTAGATGAGCGAGTTCTTTTTCAATAAACGAGCCATCCCTTTCGACAATAAGGTCTTCATACCGTCGGTGATAAAGGTTTTATTGAAATACTCTTGACCATTGGTGTCGTTGATAATTTGATCAAGTTGTTCTATTTGATCACCAACATTAATGTCGAGAGCTTTCGGTTGTAACGTACATGCACTTTTAATGTTTTTCATTTTTCCTGTCCAGCCTGTTATCAACTGTTCTGTAATATACTTTCCAAGTAAGCTTTAAAGAGCCTGCTAAATTTTCTGCATTATAAGTTACTACCTGCCAAACAATGCAGACAAATCCGTCTATAGAAACATTCTGTAAATCAGCATCTTCTAAATATCAGTGCTGATTATGCGGTTTTTGAAGAACTCACTGGCATTGATGTTAAAAATTTATTGGGTTATGCACTTATGACGTGAATTCAGGACATAAAATTGTTGCTATTATTAGCGTAATTGATGACATTGCTTTTCAAACCAATATTTTAGCCTTAAACGCAGCTGTTTAAGCGGCGCGTGCAGGTGAGCAAGGTAATTACTGTAAAAACGTGGTCTATTGCCTAGGTTATTTAACAGTAAACGCCATTAAGGTAATGTCGTCATTAAACGTGGTACGCTGACAAAAAAGGCTTAACGCGCTTAATACGGTAGTGATAAGTTCGGCGGGTGCTTGCTGAGCATTGTCGAGTAATAACTGACTCAGTCGCTGTAATCCAAAAAACTCACCTTGTGAATTTTCTGCTTCAAGCAGCCCATCAGTATAAATTAATAGTGTGTCTCCCGTTGTTAGCGGTAGCTGTTGCTCTTCAAAAAATACAATTTTACGCACGCCAAACACCATGCCTTCTGCATCTAAGCTGTAACAATAGAGGCTATTTTGTTGATTAATGACCAGGCAAGACGGTGCGGTATGGCGCGTGCGACTTAGCAATAATGGTGTGGGATGTCCTGCATTTGCATAATGTAACTGCTGTGTTACGGCGTTGTAATGACAATAAAACAAACTGATAAAGTAGTCCGTTTTATTTAAATCATCGAATAAAAATTGATTCAGTAAGGCAAGTAATTGGCTGGTCGACACACTTTGCAGTGCCTGCGCTCTGATTGCACTTCGCGCTTCTACCATAAATAATGCCGGCCCGATTGAATGCCCTGACACATCTGCAATGACCATGGCTAAATGCCCCTCATTACAAAAAAAATAATCAAAATAATCACCACCAATTTTTTCTGCGGGTAAACATACACCTGTCACTTCAAACTCAGGCGTGGCGATGGGCGCAGAGGGTAATAAGCTTGTTTGAATTTTTTGCGCAATGGTGATTTCATTTTGGGCAATGGCTAAGCTAATCTGTGCCTGCCTGATTTGTTTTTCTGCTATTTTTTTAGCCGTAATATCTCGATCAACACCACGCCATTTAATTAACGCTCCACCTGCATTTTTAATGGGTAAGCCAGTGGATTCAGTTAAGACATGATGCCCATCTTTATGTTGATAATGATTTATTAAACCGTAAAACGGCAGGTCTTGATGGGCAAATTGCTGATGCGTTGATTGGTCTTTAGGCGTTAATAACGCGGTATAATGTTTGCCTATAATTTCAGCAGGTTGATACCCTAAAATTTGGCTGACTGCGGCACTGCAATAAATATAAAAACCTTTTTTATCTTGCTCCCATAACCATTCGCCCGTCATTTCAGCCATTTGTTGAAAACGCTCTTCACTTTCAGTTAACGCAAATTGAATTTTTTTACACTGTAACGCACTAATAGGCATGATATTGTTTACAATAAAGACACTGACTACGTTGCTTATGGGCTGAAAAAACCATGCAACTGTTTGTTATTATTTATATAGTTTAAACAGTATTCAGATTACAGATAAACTTTATACAATTTTTGAAATGGGTCATAAAGTAGTGAATAATGTCACCATTCATCAATGAAACCTACCATTTGACGTTAAAAAATCAAGATGAAAAATGTCCGATTACTTTTATTAGGCTTGGTATCACTCAGTTTCTTTTATTTATACACAGCAATGCCTGCGTATGCTAAAAAAATCATTACTGAAAAACCACAGCCCTTTACACTGGATGAGCAAGAGCTTAAGCCCCCTTTGGATTTATCATTACCTGAATTAACGCACTCTCAAACCGAGCGTAACCCAATTCTTAACAGTCCCACCTACCGTATTGTTGATTCTTTATTTGCGCCGAAAACTAAAAAAAATGACCGCCCACTTTGGGTAAAAGGCGGTTTGTTGATGTCGCCTGAACCTGAAGTTGAAAAAAAGAAAACGGTTGATGGCGCGGGGATTGTGATTCAGCTTAAACCCTAAGGCAAGGCAGCATGACGATATTACGGCTGCTTACATCACCATAAAATCTTCTGCGGTTATTGCTAAATTTTTCCCTAATAGAGCAATTTTTACTGCCAGTTCTTCACCTGTACCATCGGTGTCGTAATATAGGTTTCCTGTTTTGGCATCATAAAATAGGTAATCTTTTTTATTTAACGCGTGTGTACTGAGTGAAAATTGAGTGTTAGGTAAGGCACCCATTTTTAGCTGGGTAAATAATTGATAATCTAAGTTGATGGTGTCATCGCGGGGTGTAAAGTCAAGTATATGTTCGGGGGAAGCATTGAGATTAGTATAGATAGCAAACTGATCTTTGCCTTTACCGCCTAGTAATGAATCCACACCGTAACCTCCTTGCAAAACATCATTACCCACGCCGCCATTCAGCACGTCATTGCCCGCACCGCCATATAAACTGTCGTGCCCTGCTGAACCTTGCAAAATATTGTCTGCATCATTGCCGATAAGTAGGTTATTGCTACGATTACCTGTAAGCGTACTGGCACTTTTGCCAGCGTCAAGTGTGCCGTGTTCAATGTCCTGAGGCAGTGTGTAGTGTAGCCATTGCGCAGGAATTATCACCATATCGCTATCTGTTACCAAGCCATTATCCTTAATTTTATCAAGCGCTTCGTCTGTTAAATAGTAAACATCATCACCTATACCGCCGATTAAAGTATCACGTCCTACACCACCATTTAAGCTGTCATTGCCCAACCCACCCTCCAGCAAATCATTGCCGATTCCTCCTAGCAGGCGATCATCAAAGGCACCGCCAATTAAGCTGTCATTGCCATCTAAACCTTGCAGTACATCATTAAGCGGCTTGATACCTACTACCTGATATAAGCGTGTTTCAGGGTCTATTACCGTGACATCGAACAGACTATCGCCCTCTATTCGTAAGGAGGTGTCTCGTGGCGTACCTTGAGGAATAATGCCTATATTACTTAAGGCAACATCTTCTGCATTCATTAGCTCAATACTAACTAACTGCTTGTACTTGAGATCAGCACTGTCAATATTAGCCATGATGTTATAGCTTTGTGTGCTATCAGGTTGGTAATTATTTTGTCCTGTCACGGTAAGTCGTTGCTGGATAAACCATGTTGTTGTCGTAAAGGTCATTTCTGTAATATTGACCACGCCTTTGCTGGTATCGCTGCTGATAAAGCTAACCCTTACGTCATTAGCAGGTTTGACAGACAAACTAAGCCCAATACTTACGGACTCGCCATTTTCCTTAGTCACATTAGTACCATTAAGCATCGTAACACTTAAAAAACCTTGCACGATAGCACTGGCGGTGCTGACTTGTTCCACTTCGCCAAACTGATCGGTATAGCGTGCGGTAATCGTTAATGCTTTCCCAATGTCTGTAACGCTTGGCGTATAACTGTTGCCCGTACCCACCACTGTACCTTCACGCTTCCAACTATAAGCAATATCACCTAAGCCATCTTCATCTGCGAGCGTATTAGTGACGCGTATGGCTTGCCAGACTCGTGGCATAGCTGCACTTAATATTAAGTTGCCGGTGGGCAAATCATTTTTATTTAGCACTGCGGCCGTGGCTTGGCTTGTTATACTTTCTTGCGTACCAAAATCATCGGTATACGTAGCTGTAACGGTAAGGACTTTGTTTATCTCTGCTTGCGTTAAACTAAACTGCGAACCCATTCCCACGGTCACGCCATTAGCGCGCCATTGATACGTGATTGCCCCTAG
>CAJAQT010000084.1 GCA_903944165.1 uncultured Methylococcaceae bacterium
AAGTCAAACTTGACTAAGCCAACGGCTTCAACGTCATCTTTATCAAACTGAGTGACTAAATTGCCGCCCCCTTCTTCACAATATAAAGGCGTAAAATCGGTTAACTTAGTGGGCGAAATAACTACGCCGCCTGCATGTTTACCCGCATTTCGCACCGTACCTTCTAACGACAACGCCATACTGATAAGCGTTTTAACCTCTTCTTCGGTATCGTAAAGTTTTTTTAAATCAGGGCTATCTTGCAAGGCTTTAGTTAGGGTCATGCCTATTTCGAAAGGAATTAACTTTGCTAAGCGATCCACAAAACCATAAGAAAACCCTAACACCCGCCCTACATCACGAATAACCGCTTTTGCTGCCATCGAGCCATAGGTAATAATCTGCGCCACATGGTCACGCCCATAATGCTCGGCCACATACTGAATCACTTCGTCGCGTCGATCCATACAAAAATCGATGTCAAAATCGGGCATGGACACACGCTCTGGATTTAAAAATCGCTCAAATAATAAATCAAATTCAATAGGGTCTAAATCGGTAATTTTTAATGCATACGCAACTAACGACCCCGCTCCTGAACCACGACCAGGGCCAACGGGGATGTAATGATTTTTTGCCCACTGAATAAAATCCGCAACAATCATAAAATACCCAGGAAAACCCATGGCATTGATTACCTGTAACTCAGTATCTAAACGTTGATAATAAGCATGTTCGTTTTCTTGGACACTACCGCTACCTATTGCGGGAAAATGCAATAGCCGCTCAGACAAGCCTTGTTTAGCGGCTGCCGCCATCACATCACCCAAGGTCATACCATCTGGCACTGGATAATCGGGTAAGAAATTTTGACCAAGAGTGAGTGCAATGGTGCAGCGTTTGGCAATTTCAACGGTATTAACAATGGCTTCGGGTAAATCTGCAAATAACGCCTGCATTTCTTCACTGGAACGCAAATATTGCTGCCGCGTGTAATGGCTAGGGCGCTGAGTATCTTCCAAGACCCACGCTTGGTTGATGCACACCCGCACTTCATGCGCGTCAAAGTCTTCAGTATAAAGAAAGCGCACATCATTGGTCGCAACTAAAGGCACCTCAAATTTAGCGGATAACTCAACAACGGCGGCGATATAACGCTCTTCATCGTCTTTGCCCACACGCTGAACTTCTAAATAAAAACACTGGGGGAATAAATCTTGCCAGGCAAGTAAATACTGCTCGGCTAACTGCGGCTTATTGGCAACGATGGCTTTACCAATATCACCTTCCAGTGCGCCCGATAAGGCAATTAAACCATGATGATTGTGCTCTAGCCATTCTCGTTTCAGCATAGGAATACCTTGCTGCTGTCCTTCTTGATAGGCTTTGGAAATGAGCTCGGTTAAGGTAATGTAACCCTGCTGTTGATGCACCAACAAAGTTAATCGATACGGTGAATTTGGCTCATCCTCATTAAACAGCCAGACATCAGCACCCGCAATTGGCTTAAGTCCCTGCGCCATAGCTGCTTTATAAAACTTAACTAAAGCAAATAAATTAACATTATCGGTAACGGCTACTGCGGGCATGGCTAAATCGGCCAGCCGCTTAACTAAGGCTTTAATCTTAACGATACCGTCGACTAGCGAATATTCTGTATGGACACGTAAATGAACAAAAGCTGCTTGCATGAAAAGTATCAATAATATAAAAAAGTAAAAAGGCATTAAGCGCATACACTGCTTAACAAAGAATCGTATCGTTCTGTAATGCGTAAGCACTTAACGCAGCATTGTTGATGCGTTAAGTGTTAACTTCCTAAAAGTCTAAGGGAGTGAAGAATAGGCAGCAGGCTAAACTAGACAGGCGAGCAGTGAGTTTTGTAGTGTGGCGAAGCGAGTAGCGCATTCACCGCTTGCAGTAATTGGTTGATGCACTACCCTAGCTTAACGGTAAGCGTATTAAATGGCTGATTAAAGTGTGGCTATTTTACTTTCCACCGTCGGCATCTTTTTAAAATAATTAACCACTCCACTCAAAATGGCCTCTGCAATTTTATGTTGATAAAGCTGACTATTTAAATTGTGCTCTTCCGATTGATTAGAAATATACGCTGTTTCAATTAAAATAGAGGGAATATCAGGGGCTTTTAAGACAATAAAACCTGCACTTTGCACTGAATCTTTATGCAAAACGCCAATTGAATTAAATTTCTCTAAGACTCGATTAGCAATATTCAGGCTCGCGCGTTGCGTAGCTGTTTGCGTAAGATCTAATAAAACAGACGCTAACACATCTTCCTTATCACTTAAGTTAACGCCCCCTACCTCTATCGCATTCTCACTATTTGCCAGCCAACGCGCCGCATCACTGGATGCACCTCGGGTAGACAACACATACACCGAAGCACCTTTTACCGCAGGATCATCGCAAGCATCAGCATGAATAGAAATAAATAAATCAGCTTTTGCAGCACGTGCAATTTCAATACGGTGCCTTAAACCAAGATAGTAATCACCTTTACGCACCATAAAGGCCTTCATTCCGTCTTGCGCATTAACCAGCCCAACCACTTTTTTGGCAATATCGTACGTTATTTTTTTTTCGGAAGACCCTTGTTGACCTTGTGCACCAGGATCATCACCACCATGCCCTGCATCAATGGCGATTACCCAAGGTTTGGATTTAGATTTAGCCTTACCACTAGCTAAGTGCATTACAGGCTTAGACGGCGTTTCTGTTGTTACCGACAGCGTGCGGTGTGTATCTGGGTTTGGCTTAGACTCAGCCGTCACTTCATTTAAAACAGCAGGTGTTGGCGATTGAGGCGGCTCGGCTATTGCCTTGGTAGCGTGTTTAGGCACACTTACCGGTATTGGATTGACAACAATAGCTTCCGTTAATGGTTCAGGCTCTTTAGCGACGGCGGACTGTGGTGCTAAAAATAACGCATTGTTAAGCTCAACAATAAATTGATTACTGCCCACTTGCCGCACTGTTGGCACTACTTTTTTTAAATTCACATGTTTTTTTAAATCAACCACCACCCGTAAATCCGTTTTGTCTTTAACCGCCGAACGTAAGCGTAAAAATAATGGATGCTCTGCAATAGGTTGCTTAATATGATGATTAAACGTCGCCTGTTTAAAATCAATCACTAAACGAGCAGGATTTTGCAACATAAAGACTTTATGTTGAGGCAATGCCGTGACGGCAAAAGCTAATCTAAACTGCTTATCTTCAGACAAATAACGCACATCCTGAATGCTTACTTGGGCCGTCCATCCTGTTATCACATACAGGTATAAACTCAACATCACCAAAATATTGCTAACTCTTTTCATACTTAAGAATTTAGATACGTTATAAATTAACGTAAATTATACCAATATGCCCTTGTTTATCCAAACTAACGAAAAACGCTATGCTATTGCCTGATAATGGCTATGAGTATAATTTAAGCGTGCTTATTCATGACATCTCTTTGGCAAAGACGACGGCATTACAGCGTGATTAACGTCGAAGGGAATCCAACAATAT
>CAJAQT010000085.1 GCA_903944165.1 uncultured Methylococcaceae bacterium
CCCCGCTAACCGAATGAAGGCAAAAAAAGAGCATACTGTAACCTTGTCTGACCAAGCTATAAACCTATTACATGCCATGAAAGCTCAACAATGCAGCGATTATGTTTTTAGTGGACAGTCACGCCAAGGCAATTTATCAAACGCGGCTATGACAAGTGTTTTAAAGCGCATGGGCGTGAAGACAAAAGAGAACCCTATAACGGTGCATGGTTTTAGATCAAGTTTTAGCGATTGGGTAACAGAGCAGACCAACCACCCCAGTGATGTGCGTGAAATGTGTTTAGCTCATACAATCCAAAACAAGGCTGAAGCAGCTTACAGGCGAGGCAGCATTATAGAAAAACGCTTTATCCTTATGAACGATTGGGCGAACTACTTACACCCAGCAGCTCATAGCGCAAAGGTTTTACCATTTAAAGGCGTTGGTTAATTACCTAGTAAACTGTTATAAGCCGATTAGTTTTTATGTAAAAAATTTTCTCATGAGAATATGGCTGAAACGACCCTGCCAATGTTGACAATGTTGCCACTTTTAGAAAATCGATATTTATTGTTGATATAATTGAATTTAACCAGATAGCTTTAGCGGGCGACAAATTAGGACTCATTCACCTGATTTCTGGTTATCCTTTTTTGAATGATTGCGCTTTGAATGGGGGCGTTTATGGCAAAAATAACAGCAGAGCAAGTATTAAGTGAAATAGATCCATTGTGGCGATTACATGACACATTAACACTGCACCAAGCAGCCGCGCTAATTGCGGGAATTGATCCTAATAAAATTCATAATCACGATACATATAATACATATATACAATGCGATTATGAAGATGATGTATTAGATGGTGGATTACATGTATTTAGGGATAGATACAAAACTGTATTTTACGCATTGGAGCAGGCTATGTTAAGCGAGACTTTATATGGCATTAAACTCATTGCAGATAACGTTACTTTTCTACCCTCAACAACATTAATCAACCTTGATGATATTTTAATTTGGCTTAAAAGAAAAAATTTTACTGAAGGTTTTTTCTTCCCGAACACCAACAAAATTCCAGATTATCTTGATCCTGACCACCCCCGCTATGCGCATAAACTAGCAGCTTGCGTAAAGGTATGGCTTGCTATGGAAGATAAAAATTTATTGAAAGGTAAAGCACCAACAGCAGCAATGGAGTTATGGTTAAATTCAAGGTACAAAGAGCTAGAATTATTTTACCTACAAGATAACTCAGAGGGCAAAGTAGGCGATATAAATAAAGGAGCTATTACAGAAATAAAAAAAATATGTAACTGGACTATAGGCGCACCTAAAACCCCTAGTTAAACCTACCCCCCCCCCCATGCTTACACACATAAAGCATTGATAATAATATCATTATAGCCTTGATAGATTAACCACACCCCACCTATTGATTGCAAGACCCCCCCCTTAGCCTGTTGTTAGGGGGGGAGGTTTTCTACAAGCTACCCACTGCCTAAAAAAAAATAAATTAACTACGATTGACCACAGTTTCAATAACGCCTAACGGAGGCAACTATGGTTAATTTAACTCAACAGCGACAAATCTTAGAAACATTAGCTTTTCTGCGAATATGGCATATTGTGGGATGCACCAAGCGAGGCATTCCACCACTTATTCCAGTATGCAGATCCACTTTTCTAGCAGGCTGTAAAGACGGCAAATATCCAAAACCCATAAAGCTTGGCGAAAGAACTAACGCATGGCGAGCAACTGATATTAAGGCTTTGCTTGAAAGCATGGAGGCTGGAGCATGATTACTGCACTTGGCAAACAACTATTAGATGACAACACCAAGCCAAGCCGTGTTAAAAGACGTTTAAAACGCCGATGGAAGCGTTTTAGCGCGCAAGGCTTATTAGCGCATGGCTTGACTCAGCATGATGTATTAACGTACATTAGTGGC
>CAJAQT010000086.1 GCA_903944165.1 uncultured Methylococcaceae bacterium
CCACTCAAGTAATATAGGTTGTGTATTTGCATTGTCGTACAGCACCCATGTATCAACGTGCGTTTTGTAATGTTGATGAAAATTTCTTAATCCCGCCTCAAATCGGCGACGAATAACGTTTTCAGGAATATGATGTCCGCCCTGCCGCACTCTTTCTGCCACACGAGCAATAGCGGTTTCTGCGTTGGGTAAGGTCAAAAAGAATAAACTGATGTGATAGCCTGAATTTCGCCATTGCTGAATGTGGCGCAAATAGCCCAAACCTGAAAGTGTTGTTTCAATGGCAAAACTTGCACCGTGTTTAGCACAAACTGAAATTTCTTCTAACATCAAGCGACTAGCTTTAATAGCGGCGGTTTCTGGCGCAAAAGGCGATAATCCGGCGGCTATCAGATCAGCGTTGATGAAGCGCGGACATCGCGCTTCTTCCGGCAAAAACGAACGGGCAAACGTAGTTTTACCTGCACCGTTGGAGCCTGCAATGATGATGACTTTCTTGTAGGTCATTTTTCACCAGCCACAGGAAAAAGCCCCTGCATTAACCCTTTTTTGTGGTTTTTCAACCCTTCACATTTTTTAACGTGGGCATTGATAAGGTCATCAAGTGATGAAAGGCAGGTGGCTATTTTTGTTTGTTCTGGTAAAGATGGAAAAGGAATAACTATTGATTTAACAATTTCACCAGACAAATTACCTTGTCCACCTTGAATATATTTATTAACAATCCAATCTTTTCTAAATGCCAAAAATTGATAAATGTATGCGTTACTATTTTCAGAATCTAAACACAGAACCGCTTGATTTATAGCTCCATTTATTTTTGAAATAGCTACATCTCCGCTATTTGCACCATACAAAGCAATTAACACATTACCTTTTTTTACAAGTTTCGCGGATGAGTTTTTTAATCCATCAACAGTTAAAAACAATTCTGTATTGTTTTTATCTATTTCTGCTGAACGTATGAACGGAATATCTCCTCCATAAAAACTCTTTTGTGACGTTGTAGGAGTTCCACCACTAAATGTTTTGCACACATTTCCAATAGAATTATCTTCCCAATCATCCCTAAACTCAGAAAATCTCAACTTCGGAACAGTTTCGCCCTCTTGAGGAAAAAGCTGTTGCATTAAGCCTTTTTTATGGGTTTTGAGGGCTGCAATTTTTTGTGTTTGTGCGGTAATTAACTCATCAAGCGATGAAAGGCAGGCGGCGATTTTGGTTTGTTCGGCTGGAATAGGAATATGAAACTTATATTTAATGAAATTACTGCCATTTATTGAATTAATTGTTGCGCCTAAATCTCCATCCACTTGGCTTTGATAGGTTGAAGTTTGGAAAAGTTGAAAAACAAACTTTGCCGATGGCGTTCTAAAAACTGTCATAAACGCGCCGTGAGTGCTTAATGGCATTCCTTCGGGTATTAAGGCATTTTTACCAATTAGAGCTTTTGAACCATTCCGCACGCATATCAGAATATCATTCGGCTTTGATAAGTTAGCCCCTTTGACATCAGGATTAACATAGACATTATCTTCTAGTCTAATTTCGCCATTCTGGACATTAGAAGACCTTAAAACTAAAAGCCCATTATCTCTTACATCATCAGGGCTATATGTCAGACCTGAAACAAATTCCCCTAGCTGTCCAAGTTTCTTTTCTTCCCACTCCCTAGAATCCCTAAACTCAGGAAAACGCAATTTAGGTATGTTCATGCGGTAACTTTCTGTAATAACGGTGTTTCTGGTAATTTGTTAATATCAGAACAATCTTGTAAATAATCATCAACAGCGGATTTAAAGGCTGTTTTTAATTCTGTGATTGATGTGCCATCAAAAGCGATCATATCAAATTCAACATTAACCACTCGACCGACAAAAATTTCATCGTCTTCACTGTAGCTAATTTGTGCTTCATAGTTTTTATAAATCATGGTGAAACTCCTGCTTTTTCTAAAAATTCTCGTAGTAAATTAACGACATATTGTTTAACTTCTTTTTGCGGATGAGGCGAATGAATGTTTAACGAAATAGCATTTAAATCTAAACGTACTTTTGAGCCTTGATTATGCTTTATTTCACCGCCTAAAGCGTTAATTAAACTTTCCACTTCTTGCCATTCGATTGACTTGGGTGTAGGTTTTGAAAAAATAGCTATCAACGTTTTTTGTTGTTTATTATTCATCAGGTAATTGAATTGTCACGGTAGTCATAGTTAATTTTTCAGATTTATTTTTAAATTGAATCGTAAGCCGCTAATCCTGAAATTTCACGCCCTTGAGCGAGTTTGTTTAACATCGGTACTAACTCCTCCATCAAAACCAATTCTTTTTGCGTCCGCGCTTTCCAACCTAATTCCAACGGGGCTAATAAATCGCTTAATTGTTCACCGTCAAAAATCATGCGGTTCATAATCCCATCAACAAAGGCTTGCAAGGTTTGAGGTGCTAAACCGTGTTTGTTTGCCATGTCTGCCAAATCGCTATTCGCTTTAGTCGTTTTAAAGGCTTGATAACCTTCACGGATTTCTTTTTCATTCAAACTTTGTCCCACTGGCAAACTGTTGATATAAGCAACAATATCATCACGTTCATCCATTAAATTCGAGCTAGAGCAGATTAAATCAATTAACTGCTGACGGGTCATTTTTGTTTTGCTGGTGGTTTGGGTCGATTTGGCAATTAAGCCCATGATGTAGTCATAATCGATGAACGCCGACGAAAATAAGACAAATTCAAAATCCAATTCTTGAAGCGTTTTATCACCATCATTATTTTGATTCCCCGCATTTTGCTTACGTTTCAACTCTTGCGCGGTTTCTAAATACATTCCCTTAAAAGCGTTTAACGTATTGATTGGCAAAACCTGTTCCACGTTATTTTTGCTGTCTTCGGTTAAATCGTTGTCTTAATGCAATTGTTTGTTCTGCAATGTCTTCGTCCAGTTCAAACACATTCGCATAACTAATAAACTCTTTTGCCTGAGAATATAAATCTGCATCGTTTAAAAACTCCCCCCTGTAATGCTTCAGATGAACTTGGACTTGGCTCCTCCACCAACAATGGAATTATGCGGCATTAGCCAGAGGCTGACAAACCGCCAATTCCACGTTATTTAACCGCCTATCCTTCCTCGCCATCCGTGCTGCGGCTAACTTC
>CAJAQT010000087.1 GCA_903944165.1 uncultured Methylococcaceae bacterium
GATAAACATCATCACCATCACCGCCGGTTAAGGCGTCCGCTCTGCCATCATCTTGCCCCGTATCGGCATCGTTGCCGCCAAATAAGCTGTCATTGCCTGCTCCGCCTAGCAATACATCAATATCGCTACCGCCATCTAAATTATCGTTACCATTGCCGCCATCAAGTAAATCAACATCTTTGCCGCCTAACAAGGCATCATTGCCCGCACCGCCGTATAAACTGTCTTTATCTATGCCACCAACAAGCGTATCGTTGCCTCCGTTTACAGTGTCGCCACTATTATCTCCATATAGAACATCACCATCTGCACCGCCATACAACTGATCATTACCCAAGCCACCGCTTAAGGTATCTTTATCATTACCATTAAAGCTCAGCGTTTCAGCGGTGAATTGATCACCTCCAGCTAAGCTATCATCACCGTCACCACCATTTAACATATCTTCATGCATTCCACCAACTAAGGTGTCATTGCCAGCATTACCATAAATATTATCAACCCCATCTTTACCATTTAAGCTGTTATGTGCGTCATTGCCACGCATAAAATTATTGAGAACATTGCCCGTACCGTTAATCGTCGCTGCGCCTGTCAAGGTTAAGTTTTCAACATTTTGTGGCAACCCAAAAGTTATTGAGGCTAACACGGTATCTTGATTGCCCTTTGATAAAGCTTCTGCAATGACATCTATATTTTCGTCAATAATATAAATGTCATTGCCATCTCCACCACTTAAGGAATCGACAGAACCATCAAAACCACCGTCTAACCAATCATCACCATTACCACCTTTTAAGGTATCTACACCACTGCCACCATACAATTCATCGTCATCAGTGCTAGCAAAAAATAGACTTAAAAAATCGGTTACTAAGGTGGTAAACCAATTCTCTTCGCTGCCATTACCATAAAGTACGTCATTACCAATGCCACCATTTAAGACATCATCACCTAACCAGCCCGCTAAGGTGTCATTACCTGCCGACCCCAGAAAAGTTTCAGCGTACAGACTGCCAATCAATTTGTCATTGCCGTTATTGCCGTCAACAACATCATAATTAACATAGCCGAAAAACCAACTCCCTTCATAATTTACAAATGTATCATTACCTGTAGTTAATGTTTTATTGCCTGAGCGTGTTTGTATGACAGTGTCTTGATTATTCATTTACGCGACCCTTTTATGATAAAAACTTAAGTAGCAAGAAGGCGAGTTTTCTCACCTAAGTGAATGAAAACGGTTACCCATTACAGTACAAGATGTTTGTTTTAAGATGATGACAAACCCGCTGAAAAATAAGCAACGCTCATTATGGCTAAGAGAAAGTGTCAACAAAATATAGATAAAACAAGGTGTTTTTATCAAAAGTTACACGCGCCACATGATCGTAATCATGACGGCAAGCATTGATTTAGTGAGAGTGGGTTCTCGGCTAACAATTTAAGACGGGGCAATCTAAGGTATCGAAGGGCTCAGGGCGAACGGTTAAGCCTAGCAACGTGCCCCGTCTCAAATTGGTAGCTTGGTTTTCTAAAATCAATAAGTAAAAACTTGAACATCGAGTTTTTACTCTTGTTATTTACTTGCGTGGGCTTAGTCTAGGTATTCAAACAGCATCACAATTTGTTTTACATTGGCTTGATGTTGAATCACATTAACAACGACAGCGCCTTCATTGCGATGCACTGTGCCCATTAAGTACACAACAGATTTTTCGACAATCACTTTAACCATGCTAGAGTCAAAGTTAGGTATGGTACGAATTTGCATTAATGCCGCGTGTAATTGCTGTAATAACGCTGCATCAGCATTACGTTCGACATAATTACTTGGGTAATCTTTAAGTACGTGATCATGAACCATGCTGACATGATCAAGTCGTCTAATCATTTCAATAATATCTTGTTTAAGCAGCTCAGTTTGCGCCTGTCCAGAAACCAATACGGCTCCGTTGTAGGCATTGACGACAATGTGCGCCTCAGCTTGCCACGCTTCTTTCTCCATTAGTGCTGCTTTAGCTGCGGCTTCAATCACCATATCGGTACTGATTGCTAGCTCTGTACGCCGATCATGCTGAGCAATTGCAGTCACTTCAATAGGATCGGGCGTGTAGCGTGCACAACCGATTAAAGCACTGATAAAAACGACCATCAACCAACATTGTTTTATTTTCATAACACCTTCCGTTTAAAAAAAGAGGCTAACAACTTAAGTCTGGACAGAAAAAACCAGTTTGACGTAAAGAGTCAAAACCAGCACGCCTGATTTACTCGTCCTAAATTGATCACCAAAAAAGATTAACCAAATAATTGCTGATCGATCAAATGACACAAGCAATGGACAATTAACACATGCACCTCATGAATATGAATCGCTGATTGTGAAGGTACACAGATTTCAATATCAGTTTCACTTAATAAAGGTGAAATCATGTCACCTTTGTTCCCCGTTAACGCAAGCACTGAAATATCTTTATCATGCGCAGCATTAATGACTTTAACAAGATTAGCGCAATGGTAGCCATCTGAAATAACCACTAAAATATCCCCACTTTGACCTAAGGCTCGCACTTGCTTGGCATACACCTCATCAAAATGATAATCGCTGGCTATGGCAGTTAATGTGGCCTGATCGGTTGTTAATGCCATCACTGGCAAGGCGGGACGCTCGCGCTCATATTGATTTAACATGGCTGAAGACAATAACTGCACCGCCGTTGCCGATCTGCCATTACCGCAGGCAAGAATTTTTTTATCATTTAGTAATGCAAAGACTATGCGCTGGGAAGCGTAACTAATTAATTCACTTAAACCCTGCACGGAATCTTGTTGCGTTTTAATGCTGTCGGCAAAATGCTGACTAATTTTGTCTTGTAAATTCATAATTCCTGAAAAAGCTACATGCGTTGATTAAAACGCATTTTTTATCCAATTAAGTTCATCATTGCCAGAAATAGCCACAACATCAAAGCGAATTGGGCCATCATGGCGTGCTTGAGCTAAGTAATGATGTGTTGCGGCAATAAGTCGCGCTTGTTTTTGCTGAGTAACACTTTCTGCAGCACTGCCATAGCGATCAGACTTTCGATATCTGACTTCAACAATCACTAAGGTTGCGCCTTCTAACATAACTAAATCAAGCTCACCAAAACGACACCGGTAATTTTTATTCAGTAAGCGCAAGCCAGCCTTCTCTAAATAAGCTTGTGCACACTGCTCGCCTTTAATCCCTTGAAGCAGATGCGCGGCTTGCGCTTTACTCTGTTTTATTACCATAGTCACCACATGAACACTTATAATCAACAAAAAACTATCGTAAGCATCGCGAAGTATCACGATGAACCTAAGGTTACAGTACTGTTCACCCACTAAGCAAAGCCCTCGCAATAGTAATGCTTAACAAGCGTTACTTTAATACATCACCTAACAAGGAATAAAGCGACATGACCATTGAGCCCGGTAAATTATACGTTGTTGCCACGCCTATCGGTAATTTAGCAGATTTAAGTTTTCGGGCACTCGACACCTTAAAAAACGTTGATTTAATTGCTGCAGAAGATACCCGTCACATTAAAATGCTATTGAATCATTATGGTATTAATAACGCTTTAATGGCCTTACATCAACATAATGAAGAACGCGCCTGTGCTGGATTGATTGAAAAACTTCAAGCAGGATTGTCGATTGCCTTAGTTTCCGATGCCGGCACGCCATTATTAAGTGATCCTGGCTTGCCCTTGGTTAAACACGTTAAAGAAATGGGCTTAGACGTTGTGCCCATTCCAGGGGCATGTGCATTAATTGCCGCATTATCGGTGGCGGGCTTACCCGTTTCACCGTTTTACTTTGCTGGCTTTTCACCACGCACCTCGTCGGCACGCAAAACCTTTTTTACTGAGCAAATGTGTAACCCAATCACCTGGATTTTCTATGAATCCAGTCATCGTATTTTAGCTTCCATTGAAGATTTGGCTGACGTGCTTACGCCCGACCGCAACCTTGTTATTGCCCGAGAAATAACAAAATTGCATGAAACCATCATTAAAGCCAGTCTCAACGAGATGCTGGCATTAGTCAGAAACAATGAAATGATGCGTAAAGGTGAATTTGTTGTAATCGTTGAAGGTGCGCCTAAAACAGAACAGGCCACTGAACTTTCCGAAGAAGATGAAAAAATCCTGCGCATCTTGCTTAAAGAATGCACCATAAAATCAGCAGTGGCGATGGCCGTTGAGATAACTGGAGCAAAGAAAAAAATTCTTTATCAAACCGCCTTAGCCATTCAAAATCAAATGAATAGCAAATAAACACCTTCATAATATAAAAAATTTTTAACATCGATGCGATGATTTAAGATTTCATTAAGCAATTAACTGGCAGTATTAACAGCAAATACGTCTCTAAAACCTCTACTTTGCCTTGATGCCCTAAGTTATGACATCGATTGATATTGACAACGACGCCACACGTTTAGCACGACGAAAGTTTTTAAAGCACTGTGCTTATGGGTCATTGCTTGCACTGTGTAGTACCGAGGTGTTAAGTGCAACAACACACCTTGTTAAGCCACATAAACACCCCAAAAAGCACGCCAGTTCACATACCTCAAAGCGACCCGCACCTTACCGTAAGACCCCCCCCACCAGTAAACGCAGTAGCTCTATACAATCAACCTCTAAAACGTCTCCCGCAATTCATACTAACTCGCGCTTCTCTCCTTACCATAAAAGCATTGCCTTACATAACATCAATACTGGCGATAAAATCACCCTAACCTATTTTGAACACGGCAATTACCTTCATGACGCACTGCATGAAATTAATTACTTTGCTCGTGATTATCACACTGGCAGCATTCATCCCATCGATTTAAAACTACTCGATCAGCTGCACAGCCTTCAATTTCACTTAAATACTCATAAGCCTTTTCAAGTTATTTCTGCGTATCGCTCGCCCTTAACCAATTTAGCCATGCATTTTCAACGCAAAGGAGTGGCTAAACATAGCTTTCACATGGAAGGGCGTGCTATCGATATTAGGATTGAAGGACTGGCGCTAGAGCATATAAAAAATGCTGCCTTATCTATGCAACAAGGAGGCGTAGGCTATTATCCTGCCACACAGTTTGTGCATCTTGATACAGGGCCTGTGCGCAGCTGGTAGTTAATTACAGAGGGACTGTTTACAGTCATAATGAAAAATTACTGCTTAACGTTTAATGCGCTTATTCAGTAAAATCGGTTGCTGTTTTATCAATTGTAACGGCTGATTTACTTGCAAAGAGTAATTGATCAGATAAGTCTTCAGCATGTTTTAAAGCTTCCTGCAATACCACATCCTGTTCATAAATATCTGGATAAAAGATGAGTTCGTTTTGTTGATCAAAAAAAGCGGTGACGTAAAAAAACAAAACAGGAATAGGGGTTTTTAAAAACACGCGCTGCATTTTAGGCGAAGTCATTGCCTTACGAATACTTTCTTGATCCCATTTTGGTTGATTACGAAGAGCAAAAAGAGCCAAAGCTTCAGGATCAGAAACTCTTACGCAGCCATGACTAAAATCTCGCCGCGAACGTCCAAACAAGGCATTTGCTGGCGTGTCATGCAAATAAACATCGTCTTTATTTGGAAATAAAAATTTTACTTTTCCTAAGGCATTTTTCTTACCTGGCCGTTGCCGAATCCTTATGCTGCCTTGCTTTAATAAACTAAGGGACGAAAAATCAAATTCCACCACACCGTTACTAGAGACTAATTCCATGTTTTCGTGGGCTAAAAAACCTGGATTTTGTTGTAATTTAGGTAACAACTCCTCTTTTACAATTTTATAAGGCACGTTCCAATACGGCGCAAAATCTATAAAACTCATCGAGGCCATAAGCACGGGCGTTTGATTTTTCATTGCTTTACCCACCACGACTGGCATTTTCAGCACACTGGCCTGGGGATCATTCACATTTTCATAAGCTAATAATTCAAATGCTGGAATATTAACCAAAATGGAGGGGTCTGAACTTAAACTTGGCAACCAACGCAACCGTTCCATGGCTAATTCAAGCTGCATAACGCGTCGCGCTAACGGCGTATTTAATTCTGCAATAGTCGACGCACCAATAACCCCATCTGCCGCCAAGCCATGGCGATATTGAAATTTCTTTACCGCCGCCACGTCTTCATTTTGATAGCGATTATCTTTAGTCTCGTTAGGGTTAGTGGGCGTAACGGCTAAATCTGCTAAGGTCATTAATAACATGCGCAATTCTGCTAACTGAGGATACAGCTCACCAGGATGCACTGGCGACTGAAGTGCAAAGTGATACTGTGGCGTAACGCTAGCGAGTTTTCTATATTGCACTAGCGCACGCTTAAGAAGTTGATATTGAGCTAATTGAGGTTCAATGCGTTGCTGTAAGGAAAGCACCTCATGCTTAATGACATGCTCTTTGATGAGCACTGGCAAATCAAGTATCTTTTTTTCTCTTAACTTTAAGTTGTAATTAATGCCCTTAGGATTGACGCGTCCGTAATGCAAATCATGCAAATAACGCAACAATGAAATGCTCACCGCTGTATCTAAACGCGCTAACTGCTCTTCGGAAACCTCAGTTCCATGTGCATTTAACTGCTGCCAACGCTTCGTTAAGCTCTCGCTATCATAATCAGCCTTATTTAAGCCATTTTCAGCCGCATTATCCAGTAATTGTAATACCTCTGAAAGCGCGCTATTGTCTGTATTAACCCATAATAATTGATCATTAAACAGTGCATACAAGTGCTGCAAATCTTCAGCACGATTTGAAAAGTCATGTAATTGTAAGTCTGGATGTTGCTTAACATGCATCCACGCCGATAAGGTAGGCGGCAACGTATTTTCATTTTGCACGACCTCTTCTTGCGCTGAGACGGGAAATACCAGAAAAAATAGGCAGAAAAAACCTGCACATTGCTGGGCAATTTTTTCTCTACGACGGCTAAGATACTCACTCATTAAGGTGCCTTTCATCACTAATAAAATCAAAATATGCCACTAACCGAGACGATGTTTATGCCCATGAAGGTTATTAACCAGGCTGTCCATCGGCACGCGGCTTAACCAATATTGGCCAATAAATAACGACGAATAATGCAAACGCTGCCAACCAACATAATGTGGCTGCATAGATAAAATAACTGTAGCCATTAAGCCAGGTTAAGGGTAACAACACACGGCATAATGCGGCAAGATTAACGAACACAAACGCCAAAGTAATGGCATTAGATAACCGTAACGCTCGTCCAGTATGTCCTAGAGCAACTCTTGCCATCATGCCTATCGATAACACACCAATACCACCAACAGTAAAGGCATGCAGGGCTAAGCTTGCAGAACATCCGCCCAGCGCGGCAATCGCCGTTAATAAAAAACCTATAATTAGCCAAGCATAGCCAACACATAAAACCCAAAGCAAGGGCACATAACGAATTCTTGGCACATACCATCCTGCTAAGCGCAGGCTATGCACGCCCACGGCAATCAGGGCAAATAAGGCGATTAATGTCGGCGCACCGCCAACAAGTTGCGTGATAAACAGCAGCCCAGCACTGCTCAGCGCACACCCGTCGAGCAGTGGTCGACGTAAAATTAAGGTGCCTGACAAGCCGCGCTCAATAAAGAAAGGCACGATTTTACCGGTGATGACTAAAATCATCATCACCAGTGTAGCAACAATCAACTGCAAGCCAGTATTTGCAGTGTGCATGAAAAGGCCTAATTGCTGCCCATGAATCAACCCATTGCCGATAGCCATTAACGCCAACATCAGCAAGTAAATGCTGCCTTGATAGTATTTGGCTTGCAGCATTGATTTGCCAATGGGGATCATTAATAAAGGAAGAAAAGCCATATCAACTAAGGCAATCATCGCGTCGGGAAGTAATCCTGAGTAAAACGGTAAAATTCTTCCGTACACCCAAAGCAAGGCAAGCCCTGCTAAGTGATTGCCCTCAAGGCTTGCCGTACCTGTCCAATTTTTTACTGCGGTTAATAAAAAACCAGCAATGACCGCAACGGCATACCCTAAAAGCATTTCATGCGCATGCCAAACCGTAGCAGAAAAATAATAACTAAACCTAAGCTCAGCGTTAAACAGCGCGTTCCACACCAAAATCAGCACTAATGCTGAGGCACTGGCGAGCACAAAAAAAACCCGAAACCCCATATTGAATAATGGGTAATTTAGGCTCTGTTGAACGGGGGTACTAAGTGATGATTTCATAGTGCAGCTTCCAACCAATCTAACTCTGATGCTGAAAAACCAGCAATTATACGCATTTCTCGATTAAAGGGCCCTTTGGGTTTACCGCCTTCATAGTAGGCTAATAATAGATTTCGGTAACTGTCTTCAGGGGCTTTATCTTGCTGCGTACACACCCACCTAAACCAGTACGAACCTCGCTCTACATGCCCAACTTCATCGGTTAAGATACGTTCTAAGACAGCAATACTGGCAGTATCCTGCAATTTTTCAAATTTGCTAATCAAACCTGGCGTGACATCAAGACCTCGTGCCTCCATGCAGCGCGGCACTAAGGCTAAACGTGCCAATAAATCATCAGCAGTGGCTTGGGCTAACTCCCATAAGCCACCATGCGCAGGCAAATCACCATAAGCCATCCCCAAATCAGCCATGTGCTGGCAGATTAATTCAAAATGCTGGGCCTCTTCGTCTGCAATACGCAGCCAATCCTGATAAAATTCATCGGGCAAACCACGAAATCGATATAAAATATCCCATGCTAAATAAATCGCCACAAATTCAATATGCGCAATTGCATGAAAAAAGGCCGCAACGCCACCTGGCGCAGTTAACTTTCGTTTGGGCACAAAGCGTGGCGCAAGCCACTCTGGTTGGGCTGGAAATTTCACACAGGCAATATCTGCAACCGCGCAAGAATTATTGAAACTTAACTCACCTTGTTCTAAATAAAATCGCGCTTGATGCGTCAACCTAAGTTTTTCCTTTACATCAGCACTGTGCAAACAGCTTGCTGCAATTTCAAATATATTTTTCATGATTAAATTACTGATAATATTAACATTAATAAGTTATTGCTTATTTATTTACTGGCTGTCGGCACAGCCTTCGTTACCCGCACCTATGTGGTTTGAGCACCAAGATAAAGTCCATCATGCTGGAGCCTATTTCATTATGGCGTTATTAGTTTGGCGCACATTAGCCTATTGGTTAAGCTCACCTCTACTGCTAGCACCATTAAGTGTGCTGTTTTGTAGTATTTATGGCATCAGCGATGAATGGCATCAATCGTTTGTAGAACATAGATCCTCAGATACTATGGATTGGCTTGCCGATACAATCGGTGCCAGCATTGCTGCAAGCGGCCTACTATTATTCTATAAAATCAGTAATAAAGCGCATAAAATATAACAGCGCTACATCCTTAAAATAAAAATAATAACTATACTTTTAAACAAATACCCACACTTTTACCACAACAAATAGGAAAAACTCTATGCAGAAAAATACTGTATTAACTCTGACAGCTTTAGTCACTTTACTCACTGTACCTGCCGCTTATGCAGAAGAAACGCAAGATAATCGCTGGTACCTTGCACCAACAGCTAATTTTATTAACACCGCAGGTGATCGTGGTGCTCAAGATGGTTGGGGCGGTGGCTTAGGTATTGGAAAAATAATTAACCAACATTTCAACCTTGAATTAAAAGGCTTTTATCAAGGATTTGATAAAAATCCAGGTGCCTTAGGTAATGAATGGCAATTAGCTGGTGCCACGGCTGACGCACAGTATTTCTTCTCTCGCAATGCCTTTGCACCTTACACGGTTATTGGCATAGGTGGCATGAATACACGCGTGAATGGTACTGAAGCGCCGTCATTTGTTGGCGAAGCAGGCGCTGGCTTCACTTACGAAGTACATGATAATTTATTATTACGCAGCGATGTGCGTTATCGCTATAACAATAATTTTGACACCACGTTTGGACGTTCAACTGATGAGTTTCACGATATGGTGGTCAATGTTGGCGTTGTGATTCCATTGGGAGCAAAACCTAGTGCAGTCAAATTAACTATTCCAACGCCAGCCGTACCTACGCCTGTTGCGGCGGCAACTGATTGCGCAACCGTGGATTCAGATGCTGATGGCGTTAATGATTGTGTAGATCAGTGCCCAAACACCTTAGCCAACAGCAAAGTGGACGCACAAGGTTGTTCAGTAAGCTTAGAGCTAAAAGGCGTTAACTTTAAATATGACTCAGCTGAATTAACCGATACTGCCTTGCACATCCTTGATACAGTAGCGTTAAGCTTGATTAATTATCCACAACACAATGCGATTGAAGTACGTGGCCATACTAGCAGTGAAGGCAGCAATGCGCACAATATGAAGTTATCACAAAAACGTTCTCAGTCTGTCGTTGACTATTTACAAATAAGAGGCGTAAAAAATCACTTAACCGCTCAAGGTTATGGTGAAAATCAACCTATCGCTGATAACAACACAGTAATGGGCAAAGAGTTAAATCGTCGTGTTGAATTAATTTGGTCTGCTAATTAATTTGTGAGTGCTCGCCCCACCGAACAAACGCGGGGCGAGCCTTTTCAATCGTCAGCATGACTACTTACCTGTTGCATTACGCATATTCGTACCCATAATATTTTAAGATAATGGATTAAAACAGGTTATTTACTGATTGCTGAAGTCGACTCTACGCACAGCACAGCAAACCAATGCAGGTTATGATCTGTGGACTTCACACATCCCCCTGTTTTTTCTTATTAATAAAATATCATAGCGTTTTAAGCTCTATACATTGAAACTCCTTCAATACATCTCGCTATAGCAACTATTATTCATTAACTCGGAAGTCAACTATGCGCTTACCCGCTTCAGAACTCGCACAAGCCATTCATCATTGCCGACAGTCCTTTCAGTCGGCCGCTATTTTTAGCTTATTTATCAATTTATTAATGCTCTTTCCCTCGATTTACATGATGCAAGTCTATGATCGCGTGTTAGGAAGTAGTAGCACCTCAACCTTATTAATGCTAACCCTGTTAGCCGTCGTTTTATTTGCCATGTTAGGTGCCTTAGAATGGGTTCGTTCGCAAATTCTTATTCGCGTCAGCGCACGTTTTGATGTTTTACTCAATGAACGCTTGTATCGCGTAATGTTTCGCCAATCGCTAATGAGCGGTGGTAAAAGCAGCACCCAAGCAATTGGTGATTTATTAGCCTTAAGACAATTTTTAACTGGTAATGGCTTGTTTGCCTTCTTTGATGCGCCGTGGTTACCTGTGTATATTGGCTTATTGTTTTTATTCCATTACACCTTTGGCGTAGTCGCCGTAATCTCTGCCATCTTACTGATTTTACTTGCCATCTGGAATGAACGAGCAACCCACGACGACCTCGATAAGGCAAATAAAGTATCCATTGAAAGCTCTAATATCACCGCACGAAATCTACGCAATGCTGAAATTGTTCATGCCTTAGGCATGTTGCCTAATTTAATGGGTCGCTGGAAAGACAAACAGCAACGCTTAATCATGTTACAAGCCCAAGCCTCCGAAAAAGCAGGCTTAATTGCAGCCTTATCAAAAACCTATCGCCTCACTATCCAATCATTAATCTTAGGCTTAGGCGCGTGGCTCGCCATTGAAAAACAAATTAGCCCAGGCTTAATGATTGGTGGATCTATTTTATTAGGTCGAGCCTTAGCCCCTATTGATTTAATGATTGGTAGCTGGAAACAATTTTTATCTGCACGCACCTCTTACGAACGCTTAAATACTTTATTAGCTCAATTCCCTCCCGAAGCGGAACACATGCCCTTACCTTTTCCTACCGGAAAAATTCAAGCTGAACAAGTTGTTGTCGCACCACCTGGCGCTAAAACTGCCGTCCTAAAAGGACTTAATTTCACCATTGAAGCGGGCTCGTTTGTTGCGCTAATTGGTGCCAGTGCCTCGGGCAAATCCACCTTAGCGCGCGCAATTTTAGGTATTTGGCCGGCTGCAAATGGGGCAATTCGACTTGATGGCGCAGATGTCAATCAGCTCGAACGTGCAGCCATTGGTCATCACATTGGCTATTTACCCCAAGATGTTGAGTTATTTGACGGCAGCATTGCAGAAAATATTGCACGCTTTGGTGAAGTGGATGCTAATAAAGTGGTGGATGCCGCTCAAGCAGCGGGTGTTCATGACATGATTTTGCATTTACCCCAAGGCTACGATACAGAAATTGGCAGTACTGGTGGTGTTTTATCCGCAGGTCAACGTCAACGCATTGGTTTAGCACGCGCTTTGTACGGAAATCCCGTGTTAATTGTGTTAGACGAACCCAACTCCAATTTAGATGATCAAGGCGAACAAGCCTTAGCTCAAGCTTTAGCGGCCTTTAAACAACGCGGCTGTACCATCATTGTTATTACCCACCGCGTAGGCATCTTAAGTTTGGTAGATAGAATCATGGTATTAAACGAAGGCTCACTGGTATTAGATGGTCCACGCGATGAAATCTTGGCAAAACTAAACCAACGCTCACAACCTGCTGCAATGCCAGCTGTACGAGGAACAAACGCATGAGTTTATTTTCTAAACAGTCCCCCACAAGCACCGACATGACTGACGTCGTTGACATCAACAAATTTGCTGATGACACCCCCATTCGGAATATTGGCTATTTTTTAGTGATTGTTATGTTCGGTTTTTTTGGCGCATGGTCGTTATTAGCCCCCCTTGGCAGTGCCGCGTTAGCGCCTGGCAGTGTCACGGTTGAAGGCTATCGTAAAACAGTTCAACATTTGGAAGGCGGTATCGTTAAGTCCATTCATGTTCGTGATGGCGATAACATCAGCAAAGGTCAAATCTTACTTGAATTAGAAGACACCTCGTCCAGAGCCCAACTTGAAACATTACGCGGACAATTATTTTCAGCGTTAGCAAAAGAAGCACGACTGATTGCCGAACGCGATAACAAAAATAACGTAAGCTATCCTGAATTACTTACGCAAGCCCCTGAAGACAAGCGTGCCGCTGAAAATATCCGTGTCCAAAATCAATCCTTTACCATTAGAAATCGTTCTCGCTATGGTGAAATTGGCATTCTAAAGGAACAACGCAGTCAGTTACTTGCCAAAATTGAAGGCATTAAAGCCCAAAAAGACAGCCGCAATAATCTCGCCAATTCCTTTACTAAAGAATTAACTGATTTTCGTGCCATGCTTAAAGAAGGCTATGTTGAAAAACAAACCGTAACGGAACTTGAACGTCGCTTAGCACAAGCCCAAGGCGATGAGGGCGATTTCACCGCTAATATTGCAACGGCACAAACGCAAATCAGTGAAATTGCATTAAAAATCCTTCAGATTGATAAAGATTTTCAGCGCGAAGTCATTGATGAGCTTAGTAAAACTCAGAATGAATTATCAGAACTACGCGAAAAAACCCAATGGTTAACTGACACGGTTACACGAACTATTATTAAAGCACCTGAAGCAGGGATGATTTTAGGCTTAACTGTGCACACCATCGGTGCCGTTATTCCACCTGGAGGGCATCTATTAGACATTGTTCCCCAAAAAGAATCGCTTATCGTTGAAGCACAAGTATCTCCTAATGACATCGACCGCGTTCATATTGGTCAAACCACTAACGTTCGTTTCAGTGCCTTTAAAAATGCCATTACCCCTAAAATTGATGGTCGTTTAATTCGCTTATCTGCTGATCGCTTAGTGGATGAAAAAACACAAAATAGCTATTACTTAGCGCGGATAGAAGTAGAGCAAACAGGCTTAAAAGAATTAGCTGATCGCGGCTTAATTTTACTCCCAGGCATGCCTGCAGAAGTGTTAATTAATACGGGTGATCGAACCTTCTTTGAGTATCTGATGCAACCCATCAGTAATATTTTTGCTCGTTCATTAATTGAGGACTAAAGCCATGCGTCGCACTGTTATTTGTTCTCTTTGGCTGCTTTGCTGTCCTATGTTTGCTCAAGCACAGCAAGATGATTTACTCACTCTTTACCAACGCGCACTCAACGCATCTCCTGAGCTGCAAGGTAGTGAGTACGCCTTAGAGGTTGCCAAAGCCCGAGAAACACAAAGTTTTGGAAAGTTATTGCCACAAATTAGTTTATCTGGAAACTACTCACTTAATCAGTTTCATAGCTCGCGCGTAGGCAGTATTGATTACCCTGGTACTCGTGCCAGCGTCAACTTGCAACAACCTCTACTCGATCTTCAAGCGTATTTATATTTTAAAAGTCAACAAGCCTTAACCTCACAAGGTGAAGAAGAATTATTAGCTGCGCATCAAAAACTTATTGCTAATCTTGTTGAGCGCTATATGAATGCCTTAGAAGCTGCGGATAAAAGTAACATTATCACTACAGAACTGACGTCTACTGAACAACAATACCAACGTGTTCAAGCGATGCATGCTCGACAAATGGCAAAAGTAACGGATTTATATGAATTACAGGCGCGCACTGAAACCCTACGTGCCACCTTAATTGATAGTGATAATGAAGCCCGCATTGCCTTAGAAAAACTGCGTGAGTTAACGGGCGATGCCGTCACCCAGATTCAAGCTGCTCGTCTTGATGCTCAACAAGCTGCACCGACAGGAACACTGGAAGAATGGGTTAAATTAGCTGGAAAAGGCAATCCTGAATTACAAGCACTTAAACATGCGGTTGCGGCAGCTCAACAAAACATTTATGCCGCACAAGCAGGCTTTTTGCCCACGGTGCAATTGCAACTCAGTGAAACGTACAGCGATACGTCTTTCAATAACCAACAATCCCCGCCTTTTGAGGTTGGCACTGCGGCTATTCAAGCTACAGTTCCTATTTATGAAGGCGGCATGACTTCAGCAAAAATTAGAGAAAATGAAGCGCGAAAAAAACTCACTGAAAGTCAATTAGAACAAAAATCACGCGAATTTGAACAATTAACCCGTGCGGCTTATTTGGATATGAGCAGTGCTCAAGCGCGCAACCAAGCGACTGATCGCCAATTAAGCGCCAGTGAAAAGTCCAGAGATGCGATGAAAAAAGGCTATGAATTAGGGGTCAGTACCATTATCGATGTCCTTAACGCCGAGAAACTATTATCTGAAGCACGTAAATCACAACGTGAAGCACGTTATCGTTACTTCAAAGCACGCAGCAGCTTATACCACTTAACAGGAAAATTAATTGCTGTTGAATTACTTGAATTAAATAATTATTTACTACCCATAGCCCAAAAATCGGCACACTAAGCATTTAAAGCTGAAGTAATTATTCAGCCCCCTGCCAAACTAATGATGTAAACATAGCCCCCCTTTTGAAAAAGGGGGAGTAAGCCTGTCATGAGCAGGTCGAATGAGGGGAACTGAATACTTACACGCTGAACACTCTGTTTTGTTTAAAATTAATGAATATGCCATGAATACACTTAGCATACGCGGCGCTAGAACCCATAATTTAAAAAATATTAACCTCGACTTACCTAGAAATAAGCTCATTGTTATCACTGGCTTGTCTGGATCAGGAAAATCTTCATTAGCGTTTGATACTTTATATGCAGAAGGGCAACGTCGCTATGTTGAATCCTTATCCGCGTATGCGCGACAATTTTTATCCTTAATGGAAAAACCTGATGTCGACCATATCGAAGGCTTATCTCCCGCTATTTCAATTGAACAAAAATCTACTTCGCATAATCCTCGTTCAACCGTAGGCACCATTACTGAAATTTATGATTATCTGCGCTTGTTATATGCTCGTGCAGGTATTCCCAAATGCCCACAGCACCAAATATCTCTTGCGGCACAAACCATTACCCAAATGGTTGATCAGGTATTGTCACAGCCGCAAGAACAGCGTTGGATGCTGCTTGCGCCCGTTGTTAATCAACGCAAAGGTGAATACCTTCAATTACTTGATGATTGCCGAACGCAAGGATTTATCCGTGCTCGTATCGATGGTGTTGTTTATGAATTAGAGGCGCCACCGCCACTGGATATAAAAAAACAACATACCATTGAAGTAATTGTTGATCGTTTTAAAATTCGTCCAGATTTAACTCAGCGTTTAGCTGAATCATTTGAGACCGCCTTACGCATTGCTAACGGTAATGCCATTGCTGTCAGTCTTGAGGAGGATGCCACTGAGTTACTATTTTCTGAACACTATGCCTGCCCTCAGTGTGGATACAATCTCAGTGAATTAGAACCACGATTATTTTCCTTTAATAATCCAAAAGGCGCTTGTCAGCATTGTGATGGCTTAGGGGTGCGGCAACATTTCGATCCGCAATTAATTATTCCCAATCCTAATATAAGCTTAGCTAATGGTGCTGTGCGTGGCTGGGATAAACATAATGTCACGTATTATCAGATCATCCGTTCCTTAGCCGAACATTATCACTTTGATCCTGAACGTCCCTTTATTGAACTACCCAAAAGCATCCAAGACTGCCTGTTATATGGCAGTGGCAACGAGCAAATTACCTTTAGCTATCAAAGCTCACAAGGCACTTTTCGTAACAAAACGCATTGCTTTGAAGGCATTATTGCCACCATGCAACGTCGGTATCATGAAACAGAATCCTCGTATGTCCGTGAAGAATTAGCACAGTATTTATCACAGCAAGAGTGTCCTGACTGCGCAGGTTCGCGTTTATGCTTAAGTGCCAGACACGTGTATATCAACGACATTCCTATTCATACCTTAACCGCCTACTCTATCCAACACGCCTTAAATTTTTTTGAACACCTTGAATTAACCGGTCAACGCGGTGCTATCGCGCAAAAAATTGTTAAAGAAATTCAGGATCGTTTAATATTTTTAGTTAATGTAGGTTTGAATTATTTAACCCTGTCCCGAAGTGCAGATACTTTATCTGGCGGTGAAGCTCAGCGCATTCGTTTGGCTAGTCAAATTGGAGCAGGCTTAGTGGGGGTTATGTATGTTCTTGATGAACCTTCCATTGGCTTACATCAACGCGATAATGATCGCTTATTGCAGACACTTTTTCATTTACGTGATTTAGGCAATACGGTGATTGTTGTTGAACACGATGAAGATGCTATTCGTGCTGCAGATTATATTGTGGATATGGGGCCTGGCGCAGGTATCCATGGCGGTAATATTGTTGCTGAAGGCAGTGTACAGGATATTATTAACCAATCAGCGTCGCTAACAGGACGTTATCTTTCTGGACAAACATTTATTGCTATTCCTGAAACTCTAACCAGCAATGATCCAAAAAAACAAATTTCAGTGCATAAGGCGTCGGGTAATAATTTAAAAAATATCAGCGTTAACTTCCCAATTGGCTTATTAACCTGTGTGACGGGCGTGTCTGGATCGGGCAAATCGACATTAGTTAATGACACGTTATACAGTCATGCGGCACGCTTTATTAATCAGAACAGTTTAACGCCAGCACCGTGCGAACGCATCGAAGGCTTAGCTTATTTTGATAAAATTGTCGCGATTGATCAACATCCTATTGGGCGCACACCGCGCTCTAATCCAGCCACTTACACAGGATTATTTACCATTATTCGCGATTTATTTGCGGCAACACCAGAAGCGCGCTCCAGAGGTTATACTCCTGGGCGCTTTAGTTTCAATGTTAAAGGCGGTCGTTGCGAGGCCTGTAAAGGCGATGGCGTCATTAAAGTTGAGATGCACTTTTTACCCGATATTTTTGTTCATTGTGATCATTGTCAAGGTAAACGCTATAACCGCGAAACGCTGGAAGTGCGTTATAAAGGGCAGACCATCGATGATATTCTAAACATGACCATAGAGCGTGCGGCTGATTTTTTTACTGTCGTTCCCAGTTTAGCAAAAAAACTACAGACCTTATTAGATGTGGGTTTAAGCTATATTACCTTAGGACAAAATGCCACCACGTTATCAGGCGGTGAAGCGCAGCGAGTGAAGCTTGCCAAAGAACTGTCCAAACGCGATACTGGAAAAACCTTATATATTCTTGATGAACCCACCACAGGTTTACATTTCCATGACATAAAACAATTACTGAGCATTCTTCATACCCTCCGTAATCATGGCAATACGGTAATCATCATTGAACATAATCTTGATGTCATCAAAACCGCTGATTGGCTTATTGATATGGGCCCAGAAGGCGGTGATGGTGGCGGCATGGTCGTTGCGGAAGGAACACCCAGAGAGATTGCTAAAAATCCTGCCTCGCATACCGGCTTTTATTTAGCAAAATTATTTACTGCTGAGGCTCGCTTACCGCTTTCTTAGTCTTTTGAACAACGTGTGCTGAATGTATTGGAACATACCCGCACGCCGTTAATTCAACAAAAGGTTTACGTTACGCATGATGCGTTGCATCATCATGAGCAGTCTCAGTATCATGCTGATGAAGATGATCAAAATTATGATCATAATGAGACGAACCATTATCGTCTTCTTCTTCTTTAGATAACTGTCCCATAAAATAATCTTTAAAGACCGGCATGAAACTCATCGTGATTGGAATGGAATAAAAACAATAAATAGCGGCTGCTTCACCTGTTGACACACCAAAAAACCACTGCGGTACAAATAAAGTCATAATCGCCATGACAAAATGGTAACTCGCCATTTTTTGATTATTTTTCCATAAAAAGCCACTTATCGCTAAGGCAAACAGTGAACCATGAGTGATAAATGATCCAAATGCACTCGTTATAGAGTAAGCAATGTGATAACGCCCTTTTTTCAAACAGGCAACAATATCACCAACAAAATTAGGGGTATGTTCGAATAATTTTGCATCAAAAAACTGCCATTGACTGGGTAAGAAATTAAAAATTAAAAACGTAGAACTTAAGCCTAAGCCAATGAAAGCAGCTTTTTTTAAAGCCGTTTTATCTGTTGAGTAGGTCGCTAACGCCGGCATAATCGCTAAGGCTTGTAAACTAACATGATAGGTGGACATTTGACTTAACAACAGATTAGTCCCAAAACCACATTGATCCGCAACAGGATAAGCAAGATATTGAATAATCTCCATTAATGCAAAATGAAAAATTGCATACGCACGTGCAACACGTACCCACAAAGCTTCATCTTTATCCATAAACGTTATTCCTGAAGCAATAACGCCAACGACCCCTAATCCCAATGACATAGTTGCACTAAAACACATAATAAAACCCTATAAACAGTTTTTAATGATTAAACATCTAAGACTCTTATAAAAAAAATCTACAATGTCACGCCTTATTGTTATCGTAATAAACCACACTATCATACTAAATATTATTAAATCCATTGTAAAATTAAGTGTATTGAGCATTTTACCCTCAGCTCATTAGCATTCATGAGAACACTTTTCTGTATTGGCTACACTGTTCAGTTAAATAATTAAAAAATCATTAGCATTCATATCAGGATGCGTAGTGGTGCCTAATGTTGTAATGGTGCCTAAGGTTGCAATGGTAATTGGTGTTATTGCTGTGGCATTGCCATCGGCATCGTAAGATAATTTTCCTGTGTTGGTATCGTAAATAATATAATCATTGGCATCTACGGCTAGCGCTCCAATCTTATTAACAAAATTATCTGCGCTGAGTATTTTTGGCATTAATGATTTAAAAAATTTATTTTCCAATTTAATACTATCTTCGGATGAATTAAAGTCATTAATCGTACAAATATACTGCCCTAATAGGCCATTAAATAAAAAAACATCAGCGCCTGAACCGCCACTGCTTACCGTGCTGCCTTCACTACACACTAGCGTATCCTTACCTACGCCACCGCTTAAGGTATTTTCGCCTGCACCACCATTTAAAGTGTCGTTGCCTGTTCCGCCCTCTAATGAGTCATCATTTAGACCAGCAAATAATTTATCGTTGCCATCGCCACCTAACAAAGTATCGTTACCCGTACCGCCGTATAACCTATCATTGTTACTACCACCGTCTAGGTAGTCATTCCCTTCGTCTCCCGATAATACATCATTATTTTGTTCACCAAATAACACGTCATCGCCACTGCCACCGTACAAGGTATCGTTACCTTTGCGACCCGATAAATCATCATCTAATAGCAAGCCTTTCAATAAATCTGGCATGTCAGAGCCTATTAAACTATCTTTTTTTGCATTGCCATTCTGATCGCCTGTATGTTGATTTGGCTCCACATAAAGTATGTCTAGGTTAGTTAATTTTATGCTTTCAATAGGTAGATTCTTATAATTGACATCAATGGTATTGATTTGAGCATTAACAACATAAGACACATCACCATCTTTTAAGGTATCGGCATTGCCCGTAATGATTAACTGTTGCGCTATTTTCCAATTTGCAGGCGTAAAGCTAAGGGTGGGTGTTTTAATGAGGCATTCCGAAGCATCGCTGCTAGTAAAACGAATAACAACGTCACGCAGCGGTGCTGAGCTTAGTTTAACCGTTAATTTTGCACTATCGCCCCTTTCACTCGTGATTAAATCACTGCCCGTGATACTCACATTTGCCAGTTTGCTAATGGGCACGCCAGCTACTAGCAAGGTATTTAAACTATTTACGCTTTCCTGTGCGCCGGTGCCGTCCGTGTATTTTGCGGTGACACTAATGACTTTTCCAATATCCTTGGCTGTTAATATGTACTTAGTGCTGTGCGGATTAGGGACAATAGTATTGCCATTTGCTTGCCAACGATAGCTGACAGTGCCCAGTCCATCAGGATCGGTAAGTGTATGGCTAACGCTTAAAGTTTCACCAATAAAAGGATTGCCACTCAGCATGACTACACCTGAGGGCGCGTGATTAGTGCTATTAACCTTAATGGTTAAAAAGCGTTCAGTGCTATCAATATCAACGCCTGGATTTATTGCGGCATCACCAATGCCACCATCATCTTGAAGCTGAAAACTTAGAACTGTTTCGCCACTAAAGGCATTGCTAGGAGTGTATTTTAATTGCTTAAGATTAATATTAGCGGCACTCAGAATGTCTCCAGCAACCACATCATTACCCATGTATTTCAAACTACCTTCTGCAGGTATACTTGTAATGATTACATTTTTAAGGGCATTGGCTGGCACATCATTGGGATCAGTAAAACCAAAATCATTTAACGAAAAAGTATAAGGCGTGTTAAGTGCGGTAGATAAGGTTTTATCTTGACCAATCGGTGCATCATTGACACTTATTAGCGCGACTGAATTTGAATATAAAGTAGACAAGGCCAATCCTGTGCCTTGAAGCCCTGTATTACCATCAGTCGCTAACCAATCAATTTGGATTTGCTTGGGTAAGGGTGTTACCTCATTTTTATAGCTAATATGTTGTAAAACATCATTAACTAAGGCTTGTGTAGCATTGTCTTGAAAATTAATTGTCAGTGTGCCATTAAGGATACTGATGTCAGCAAACATTATTTTTTCAAGGGTAAAAAGATAATTATCATAAAAAGTAAATAATGCTCCGGTGCTATCAAAGCTAAAGATATCTGTTTTATTAGCGCCATTATGGCGAGATAAACTAACCGAAGCGCCCGCATAATTATTAATGCTTGTTAAATAATCATCGATTAATTGCACGCTGGAATCTAATTTTATAGGAATTAAATCTTCGATATACTTGGGCGTTGACGTAAGACCCGTCATTAATGTGCCCGTGCTAATATCATACTGCGCTAACACGCTATCATAGCCAGTATTGCCATTTTCTAGCCACCCAGTGAGCGCAAGTTTTGTATTATCGGTAGCTTCCGTGAGCGCATAAGCATAATCATTAGCA